>JBEKIA010000103.1:0-13476 GCA_050011995.1 Verrucomicrobiota bacterium | reverse complement strand
GTCAAGCAGAAGCACGTCCACGTCGCCGGCGGCCTCGACGGCCCGGCCGCTGGTGGCCAGGACGTTGCGGCGCATGAGGCGGTCAATGCCGGCGATGCCGATGGCGCTGAGCAAGCCGCCGATGGTGGTCGGAATCAGGCAGACGATCAGAGAGAGAAGGACGGGCGCGGAAGTGAGAACGGCGTTCTTTTGGCCGGCCTGGAGTTCATTGTAATGGGCAAAGGGCGGCAAGGTATAGACAACCAGGATGAACAAGGCCGTCAGGCCCACCAGCACGATGTTGAGGGCGATTTCGTTGGGGGTTTTTTGCCGGCGCGCCCCTTCAATCATGCTGATCATTCGGTCCAAAAAGGAATGGCCCGCCTCGGCGGTGACGCGCACGACGATGCGGTCGCTGATGACGCGCGTGCCGCCGGTCACGGCGCTGCGGTCGCCGCCGCTCTCCCGCACGACCGGGGCGGACTCGCCGGTGATGGCCGATTCATCCACGGTGGCGATGCCCTCGACGATTTCGCCGTCGGCGGGAATGAAGTCGCCGGTTTCACAGACGAAGCGTTCGCCGATTTTCAACTCGTTGCCCGGGACGGAGACTTCGTTGCCGTTGACCAGTTTGCGGGCCATGGTTTTGGTGCGCATCTTGCGCAACTCGTCGGCGTGGGCCTTGCCGCGGCCCTCGGCCATGGCCTCGGCGAAGTTGGCGAACAGGCAGGTGAACCAGAGCCAGAGGCAAATCTGGAGGTTGAAGCTGGAAAATCCGCCCGGAATGAAAAGAAAGAGGGTGGTCCAGATTGAGCCGACATAGACGACGAACATGACCAGGTTCTTGATCTCGTCGCGCGGGTTGAGCTTCTTGAACGAATCCAGGACCGCCTGTTTGACCAGGGAGGAGTATTTGACTTCAGCTTTTGTGCTCATAATTTTTCCGGGGCGGATGTTAGAAAGCGCGGGCCGCGCGCATCAGGCCGTGCTCGGCAATCGGGCCAAGGCACAAGGCAGGGAAGAAAGTCAGGGCGGCGATAATCACGATCACCCCAAACAGCACGCAGGCGAAAGTCAGGTTGTTGGTGGGCAGGGTTCCCGGCGAGACGGGCACTGTTTTCTTGGAGGCGAGGTTGCCGGCGATGGCCAGCACCGCCAGCGCGACCACGAACCTGCCGAGAAACATGGCCGCGCCAAGAGTCAGGTTATAGAAGGCGCTGTTGGCGCTCAACCCGGCAAAGGCGCTGCCATTGTTGGCCGAGGCGGAGGCGTAACCATAAAGGATCTCGCTCAAGCCATGCGGGCCTTGATTGCCCAAGCCGGCCAGACCGGCCGCCGAACTGCACGCCACAGCCGCCCCGGCCAGAATCAGGACGCTGGGCGCCAGGATGGCAATGATGGCCCAAGTGGCGTCCCAGGCCTGGATTTTCTTGCCCAGATATTCCGGCGTGCGCCCGATCATCAGGCCGGCGATAAAGACGGCGATCAAGACGTGCATGAGGATGCCGTATAACCCCGCGCCCACGCCGCCGAAGACGATGCAGCCGAGCATCAGATTCCAGAGCGGGGCCAGGCCGGCCAGGGGAGTAAAGCTGTCGTGCATGGAGTTGACCGCGCCGCAGGAAGTTCCCGTGGTGGCGACGGCAAAGAGCACGCTGTTCATGACGCCGAACCGCTGTTCCTTGCCTTCGAGAAGAGGTCCGGCGCTCGCCATCACCGGGTTGGGCTGCGTCTCGGAGTGCCAGGCGAGCGCGAACTCGCCCGCCAGCAACACCAGCATCACGCCAAACAAACACCAGGCGTGGCGGCGGTCGCCAATCATTACGCCAAACGAATAGACCAGCCCCGCCGGAATGATAATCAGGCCCAGCATCTCCAGCAGGTTGCTCAGCGGGGTCGGGTTCTCAAAGGGATGGGCGCTGTTCTGGCCGAAGAACCCGCCGCCGTTGGTGCCGAGATGCTTGATGGCGATCTGCGACGCCGCCGGGCCGGTTGGGATGGATTGCGTGGTCACCCGCGCATTCATCATGGCGGGAACATTGGTCATCAGCGCATGGCCCTGGGCGTCTTTCTGGGGCACATCCACCATGACCGGCGCGCCGTTGGACACGACGGTCTTGCCTTGCGCGTCCAGCAGCGGCGCGGACACGGTGACGGCGACGTTGGTCATGACCGGCTGGCCTTTGTCATCGGTTTTGGGAACCTGGGTGGTGTAGGACTCCACCAACTGCGCGGTGGCGTAAGGCTTGAAATTCTGGACGACACCCTGGGCGTTCAACGCCGCGGCCAGAAGCACCGACAACGGCAGGAGCACGTAGAGAGTGGAGCGCGTGAGATCCACCCAGAAATTGCCCAGGGTTTTGGCGGAGGCGCGTTTCAATCCGCGCGTGACGGCCAGGAGGACGGCGATGCCGGTGGCGGCGCTGAGGAAATTGTGAACGGCCAGGCCGGCCATCTGGGTCAGGTAACTCATGGTGTTTTCGCCGGAGTAGGCCTGCCAGTTGGTGTTGGTGATGAAACTGACGGCGGTGTTGAAGGCCAGCGCCCACGGGACGTTGTCGAAATGTTGCGGATTGAGCGGCAGCCACTTTTGGGTCATCTGCAGCGCCATGAGCGAAAGCAGGCCGACGACGTTGAAGACGAGCACGGCGAGAAAGTAGCCCATCCAGGACATTTCGGCCTGCTCCTCCACTCCGCCCGCCCAATAGACCATTCTTTCCACCGGCCGCAGCAGCGGATGGAGGAAGGTTCTTTGGCCTTGAAAGACGCGCGCCATGAACCGGCCCAGAAGCGGGGTCAGCCCGATCAGCAGACCGAAGAACACGGCAACTTGAATGACTTCATTCATTCTCATGGCAGCCAACCTAATTCGGCGGAGCCGGACGGGTGAATCAAAATGACCGCGATTTGCGTTAAAAACATATTAAGACAGGGGCGGCTGGCGCTTGGTCCCTTGATGATCCCAGTGGATCTTGATTGGAAAACGGCGATTTTAGGGAGCGCGTGCGTCCCGCGCGCTGTGTTTGGCGTCCCGCCAAACACTTTCCGCGCCGTCTCCTCTTTGAACGAGGCCAAACCGGAGAGCGAGCCATGGGAGGGAACAGGCGAAAGAGTGGGGCGCGAGACGCGCCCCACAGCGACCGGGGACGGTCGCGCTCCCCGAACTTTGCAGTCTTTTGCGTGAATCCAGTGAAAATGTCGAGGAACTCCTTTCAAACGTGCTTGTCGAGCTTCGAGTGTACGCTATAATGAGCGCATGAAAACTCTTACCATCACCGAGGGGCGCGGAAGGCTCGGCCACTGGCTTAAAAAAGCGGCGCAGGGGGAAGACATTGGATTTGTGTTTGAGGGGAAAATTGTGGCCTTGCGTCCGGTGGAAGTGGTTTCCACCGATTACGCCCTTCAGGAATACGGCCTGACGCCGGAGGAGATGGCTGCGGCGGAACAGCGCATCACGGCGGAGCTCAAAACCCAACGGGCGCGCGGCGGGTTGACCCCGTTCACCGGGAGCAAGAATGATTTCCATTGAACTGTCCAAGCGGTTCAAGAAGAGGGTGCGGGATTCCAGGCGCGAAGCGGAGGTTTCGGCCACTTTAAGACTCCTGGCGGATGGTTTCGGCAAACCGCACGCGCACAGCGGGCTGGCCATCAGGAAACTGGGAAAACATCTTTACGAGTGCCGCACGGGGTTGGCGTGGCGGCTGGTTTTTGCGGCGGAGAAGGGCAGATTGGTTTTTGATTTTGCAGGCAATCACGACGAGGTGCAAAACTACCTTCGGAGCAAGGGTTGACCCTTTATGTTCAATCTGCTTGGCTCTGGTTTCCGGGAGAACCGAAATTGGGCTCCAGTTCCTTCAGAATTTCGAGGCGGGTCTTTTCGATTTCGACGCCGAAATGTTCCAAAACTCGAGCGGCTACACCGCCCCCCTCTTTCAACAAACCCAGGAGAATGTCTTCGGTGCCAACGTAGGCATGGTGCAATTTCCTGGCTTCCTCGACAGCCAGGGCCAGGACTTTCTTGACACGCGGGGTGTTAGGAACGGCGCCGGTTGCTTTTGGGTCCGGGCCGGGGCCGACGGTTTTCTCGACCGCGGCTCGCACCTTCGCCAAATCCAATCCGAGTTTTGCCAGCACGTTGACGGCGACTCCCTGGCCCAGGGCGATGATCCCGAGCAAAACATGCTCGGTGCCGACAAAATTGTGGTTGAGTCGAGCCGCCTCCTCCAGGGCCAGCGCCAGCGCTTGCTGGGCACGGGGCGTGAAACTGCCCAGGTTCTCCGGTTCGCCGGACATGCCGGCCTCCTTTGAAAACAATTTGCTGAAGAACCCGGGCTTCTTCATATCCGATCAACTCACACCGGGGCGGGCGCGGGGGTGCCGTAGCCGGGAAGCTTGGGCGGCAGGGGCTTGGGCGCGTCGCTCAAGGGCGTGGCGGCCAGGGCGCCGGATGGCGGGTCCACCTTGGGCGCCGGCGGCGGAGGGGTGAACGTGCCGGTGGCCACGATCTGCTTGACTTGTTCGCCGTCCAGCGACTCGAATTCCAAAAGGGCGTTGGCGATGATTTCCAATTTGTCGCGATGGGCCTCAATCAGGCTCTTGGCCCTTTGATAGGCTTCGTTGATGATGCGCTTGACCTCGGTGTCAATTTCCTGCGCGGTAAATTCGCTGTAATCCTGGCGCTGCACCATGTCGCGGCCCATATAGACATGGTCGCTGTCGTGGCCGTATTGCACCATGCCCAGTTTGTCGCTCATGCCCCATTGGCAAACCATGGAGTGGGCCACGGAGGTCGCCTGCTGGATGTCGCCCGCCGCGCCGCTGGAAATGTCGCCCGAGGTCAACTCCTCGGCAATGCGCCCGGCCATCATGACGGCAATGAGATCGAGCATTTGCTTGCGGCGATGCGCCAGCACGTCGTCTTCGGGCAGCGACATGGTGGAGCCGAGGCTCTGGCCGCGCGGGATGATGGTCACTTTATGAAGCGGGTAAGTGTGCTCGAGCAGGACGCTGACCAGCGCGTGGCCGGCCTCGTGCCAGGCGGTGCATTTCTTGTCCTCTTCGGTCATGGCCATGCTGCGGCGCTCGCGGCCCATGCGGACTTTGACGCGGGCTTCCTCCAGTTCGGGTGTGCCGATGGTTTTTTTGTTCAGGCGGGCCGCCAGCAAGGCGGCTTCATTGAGGAGGTTGGCCAGGTCGGCCCCGGAATAGCCGGGGGTGCCGCGGGCGATGACGGACAGATCGGCCGAGGCATCCAGTTTGACGTTGCGGGCATGGACTTTGAGAATCGCTTCGCGCCCGCGCACATCGGGAAGGTTGACGATGATTTGCCGGTCAAAACGGCCGGGCCGCAACAAGGCCGGGTCCAGCACGTCGGGGCGGTTGGTGGCGGCGATGATGATGATGCCGTCCTGGGTGTCAAAACCATCCATTTCCACCAGGAGAGCGTTGAGGGTCTGTTCCCGTTCGTCGTTGCCTCCGCCCCAGCCGTGTCCGCGGCTGCGGCCCACCGCGTCAATTTCATCAATAAAAATCAAACACGGCACGTTCTTGCGCGCCTGCTCGAACATGTCGCGCACCCGGCTGGCGCCGACGCCGACGAACATTTCGACAAAATCCGAGCCGCTGATGCTGAAAAACGAAGCGTCCGCTTCCCCCGCAATGGCCTTGGCCAGCAGCGTTTTGCCCGTGCCGGGAGCGCCCACCATGAGAATTCCCTTGGGAATGCGCCCGCCGAGCTTTTGAAATTTTTTCGGGTCCTTGAGGAATTCGACCAATTCGGAGACCTCCTCCTTGGCTTCCTCGACGCCGGCGACGTCCTTGAAAGTGAGCTTGTTGCGCTCCTTGTTCAACATGCGGGCGCGGCTCTTGCCGAAACTCAGGGCGCCCTTGCCGGCCATCTTGATCTGGCGGATGATGAAGAAGTAAATCACGCCCAGAATGAGGGCGATGGGCAGCAACTGGTAGAGCAGCCCCATCCACAAAGTATTGTGGGGGACGGCCTGGAATTCTCCCGACTCCAACAACCGGCTCTTGATCGCGTCGGTAAAGTCAGTCTCCAAACTGAACTTGGTGGAGGTCTTGGTCTGGCCGGGCGGATCGTAATAACTGCCGGTGATTTTTTTCAGGTCGAAGGAATCCACTCCGTAATAAATCTTCCCGGAGCCGGGCACAATGTTCTCCTTGTCCAGTTGCTCCTTGAGTTGGGTCCAATAGGTGAATTCCTTCTCCGGCTGCTGCGCGGATTTGTTAAGCACGACGAAGAGGAGGGCCATCGAAATAATGCCGATCCAGAGAAGAACGGTGCGTTGCGGGATGCCGAGGTCCCCGTTGCGTTTGCCGTTCCGGTCCGGCTCGGTTGGGCGGTTGAGATCAGACATGATAATTATGTTTACTGGTTAAGAGTATCATAGGCCGGGCCGCGCCGCAAGCCCGCCTTATCCATGCCTCCGGCGCGCCGCCACCTCCAACTCAACCGCCGCGCCGTTGTATTGTCCAGCTTGAATCCTTCCCCGATGCGCAATCCCTCCACCCAGAAGATTTGGCCCCGGCGGGTGGCCGCCACCACGCGGCGGCGCCGTTCGGCGCGCGGCACTTTCAGATTGGTGAAAATGTCCTGGAGCTTCGCCGCCGCCGCGGCGCCGATGAGGTGAAAACGGTCGCCCGGTTGCCAGTGGCGCAGGCAAATCTGCCCGCCCACCTTGTCGGCGTCGAAATACTCCACGTTGGGCCGGCGGGCGCGGTTCATCCCGGAAATATCGGCCAGTTTCCAGGAAACCTTTACCTGGCGGAACTCGACCGCGCGGCGGCGCCGGTTCAAATTGAGGCGCAAACAGCCGCTGTCGAAACCCATTTTCTCCTCTTTCTGGAGCCGCACCAATCCGTTCGCCGCCAGGATGAGGCAGCGGCCGGGGCGGGCGGGCACCGGATGATTTGGCCTGGTCCGCAAGCTCTCCACCAGCTCAAAATCCACCGGTTGCTCCAGTTGATGGAGTTGTTGCTGGA
Organism: Verrucomicrobiota bacterium; assembly: GCA_050011995.1. Classification (GTDB taxonomy): domain Bacteria; phylum Verrucomicrobiota; class Verrucomicrobiia; order Limisphaerales; family Palsa-1400; genus JBEKOF01. The sequence continues at coordinate 6,495 of JBEKIA010000103.1, read as the reverse complement.
TGACCTGCCGTTGCACCGCGACCGGCAGGCGCGCCAGCGGCCTGCGCCGCGCGCGGGCCAGCCATCGGGAAGCCAGTTCCGTTATGAGGTCCCCCTCCGCCCGCGCCAGTTCCATCTCGCGCAGGACGCATCGCCCCAGAGCGGGCTGATACCCGGCCCGCAACAAGGGCAGCAATTCATGGCGCACGCGATTGCGCAGGATGTCCAGCCGGGCATTGCTCGCGTCTTCGGAAAACGCCACGCCGCGCGCGCGCGCAAACTCCGCCAGGTCCGATTTCCAGTGGCCAAGCAAGGGCCGGACCAGGGTGATGCCGCGCGCCCCCGGCGGACGGACCCACTTCATTCCGGCCAGCCCCGCGCTCCCCGCTCCGCGCAGGACGCGCAGAAAAAACAATTCCACCTGGTCGTCGGCGTGGTGAGCGGTGGCCACGGTGGCAATGCCGCGTTGCCGCGCGGCGCGGGCCAGAAAGGCATGGCGCAATTGCCGCGCGGCCATTTCCACGGACCATCCCCGCCGGCGGGCCAACTCCCGGACGGCCCCCCTGCCCACCGCCACCGGCCAGCCGAGCGCGCGGGCCTGTTGGCGGACAAGCTGTTCGTCGGCATCGCCGGCCGCGCCGCGCAACTGATGGTTAAAGTGCGCCACCGTGAGCCGCCAGCGATGGGCGGGGGCCAGGTGATGCAGCAACGCCAGCAACGCCATCGAATCCAGCCCGCCGGAAACGGCGACCAGAATCTTCTGGCCGTCGCGGAACAGTTTTTTCGCGCGAATCACCCCTTCGACTTGTTGTGGCAGGTCCGGTTTCAAGGGCTGTAGTTTAAAGTTTAAAGTAGGGTGAAACAAGAAGTAGTATCGCCCCATGAACCGCGCCCTTTCCCGCCGCCGCCGGATCGCTCTCCTCGCCGGCATCGCGCTGGCGGGGGCGGTGGTCTTTTTGCTGCTGCCGCCGCTGCAACAGCCGGAGAGCTATCACCATTTTATTGATGACAGGACAATCTGGGGAATCCCCAATTGCCTGAATGTATTGTCCAACGCCCCGTTCGCCCTCGTGGGTGTGATGGGGCTCCGCTTTCTTGGGACAAAGAGCGCGCCCCAGGCCGCCGGCGGCTTCCTGGAGCGGAGCGAGCGCCTCCCTTACGCCGTTTTTTTTCTGGGCGCCTTCCTGACGTGTTTTGGATCCGGTTACTATCACTGGGCGCCGGACGACGCCACGCTGGCCTGGGACCGCCTGCCGATGACGCTGGCTTTTATGGGGCTTCTGGCCGCCGTGGCCGGCGAAAGGATTGACGCGCGGGCGGGATTGTGGCTGCTCTGGCCGCTGGTCAGCGCCGGCGCGGCCACGGTCTGGTGGTGGCGATGGACCGGAAATCTTTGGCCTTATTTCGGCGCGCAATACTTTTCCATTGTCCTAATCGTCCTGCTGCTGCTTCTTTTTCCACCGCGTTACACGCGCAGCTTTGATCTGCTGTGGATCACCGGGTTCTACATCCTGGCCAAGGTGGCGGAAGCGCTGGACAGGCCCATTTTCACCCACACCGGCTTTATCAGCGGCCACACCATCAAGCACTTGGTTGCGGCTCTGGCCGTGTATTGGGTTCTGAGAATGCTGCAAAAAAGGTCGGCCCTTGCCCCCTGCCCGCCGCCGCCCTAACGCCAATGGCCCTCATACCGCACCCAGCCGCGCGGGCCGCGGCCCCAATAGCCGCCGATCCAAATGGCCCCGGGAAAAGGAGCCACATCCCAGTAACCGGCCCGCCAAACCCATCCGCCATTCCACACCCACTCGCCGCCAACCCAGGCATAACCCGGCCCGGGCGCAACCATCGTCGTTTCAAACTGAGGAGGCGGCGGCGCGACAGCCACCACCGCCGAGGTGTTGGCGCTGGGCGTGTTGACGATGAAATCTATCACCTTCTGCGACACGCCCGCGTTATGCAAATCAATGATGTCCGTGGCGGTCACATGATACACCGTATGCGAATTGATAATCTGGGCGATGATGGTGTCGTCGCTGACCTGCGCCCTGGTCATCGCCTTCACGTCCGCCAGGCTCAACGGCGTGCCCGCCTGAGCGCGGGAGTACACATCCGGATATTGCTGGCGCAGGCGCATCTCCTGCTGTTGATCGGCGGAATGCCCGATCAATCCGCCCAGCGCCGCGCCGGACAACGCGCCAATCGCCGCCCCTTCCCCCGCGCTGTGGCTGGCGCTGCCGATAATCGCGCCGAGGGCCGCGCCCGTCGCGCCCCCGGCCAGAACGCCGGTGCCCGTGTTGTCCGGCGTGCCGTTGGGATTGTAACAACCCGTCACCGCCAAAGCCGTGATGGCCGCCGCCAATGTCGAGATTCTTGTATTCATAAACGTCTGAATTCTTGTTTTCATATCCAAATCAACATGTACCTCAATTCGTTTCTTTTCCAGCCAAAAACGATTGGCCGGGCGCGCCCCTTCGCGCCCTCACTGCCTTATACGGATTAGACGCCAAAACCTTGCAGGATATTTAATTCCGACCGGGCGCCGGCGATTTCGGGGAGCGGGCGCGTTTCGCGCGCGGTGTTTGGCGCCCCGCCAAACACTGTCCGGCGTAATGCGTCCGTCATGGTGGGTAGGGCGAGACTCTGTCGAGCCGAAACTCGATTTCCTCGGAAGAAGTCACGGCTCGAGTCGCGCCCTACCGCAACCCGCCGTCACCGACGCATTGCTGTCCGGCCGGCATTTCCCTTGCACGCGGCCCAAGAAGCCCTATTTGCTGAACACCTCCACGTCGAGTTGATTGTCGCCAGGCTTGATTTCGACGGTCAGGTCCTGGGAATCCCCGGGGCGCGTTTTGCGGTAGAGATAGACATTATCAATGGTGGGAGCGCCCCAGCCAGGGGCGCGGATGTGCGCCTTGCGGTCGTCCAAGGCGATGGCGCGGCTGTTGAACGGATCGCGGTTGTTGCTCAACCACTGCACCGCGTCTTGGCGGACTTCCACTCTGTACTGGCCCGGAACCGGGCGCGCCTCGCCCGTCAGCTTGTAATCGCCGGTGGCCGTGTCGGTGTTCATGACGTAGGCAGTGAGGGGAGCGGCCCCGGGATGATTGAGGGGAATGAAACTGATCGAGCCGTGTGGCAAAGGCCGGCCATCCAGTTTGACGTGCCCGCGCACCGAGGCCGGTTCATCCCCCGTAAGGAGATTGCGGGCGCGAATCCAATTGTACATCAACTCGGGCCATTGGCCCAGGACGGCGTCCCCGTTGGCCAGACCGGTGCCGTGCTCGCCGTTGGGGAAGATGTGGATTTCGGCGGGGACGCCGGCATTATACAGGTCCCAGTAAAGGTTGATCATGCCGGTGGCGTGGCCTTTGTCCTCGGCAGTGCAATATAGGAAGGTGGGCGGAAAGTTGGAACGGTTCACCGTGCCGGAGGAAGACCCGTAACCGAGCACCATGAAGTCGAGATTGCCGCGCTGGCGGTCCACAATATCCTCCGCGCCGGGCTTGGCTGCCAGGGGATGAAAGGCGATCATCGCCGCCAACTCCGAACCGGCCGAGAAGCCGATCATGCCGATGCGGGCGGGAGAAATCTTGTATTCGGCCGCGTGGGCGCGCAGGTATTGCAAGGCGCGCTGCCCGTCGGCCACGGCATCGTTGCGGGTGTAAAGCGGAGTGATGCGGTAGCGCAAGACGAAGGCCGCGATCCCGCGCGCCTTGAACCATTGGGCGACGATGATCCCCTCGTAATCCACCGCGCGATGCGTGAAGGCGCCCCCGGGACAAACCACGATGGCGCAGCCCGTATTGTTGTCCGCCTCGGGCAGAAATGGGTGGAGGGCCGGTTTGTCCTCGTCGGAATCACCGGTGGCGCCCGGCGCGCCATTGGGCCAAAGCAGGACGGGCGCGGGAGGGATGTAAGGATGGCTGGCATCCGGCGGGCCGGCGGCGCGCGCGCGCGGTGTTGCGCAAACAAGGCAGGCCAGGAGAACCCAGGCCGGCAAAGAGATGGATTTGATATGTTGCATGAAATGTGGCGGACGGATTTTCAATTTAACCTGCGATTTGAACTGCGTCTTCTCTCGCGGAATCAACTATACCATATCCCGCTGGAAAATGGCAACCTGAATGGGGATCAGGGAGGGTGTGAGACAAAATCTTCGAGCCTTTTGCCTCTGCTCGGAAGCGAGTGAGGATGGTGTATAGGTTCCTAGTCAACACCGCGGGGGCAGTGGGAAAGCGGCGCTGGCGCGCCTGCACTCCAAGACCTGTCGGCACCTCGGACGCGCCGTGTGAACGCGAAGCGTCGTGGAGTGCGGAACGCCAGTTCCGCTTTGGCCGTCAAACCGGCGTTTTCGACCAATTTGAAGAATGTTGTCTCACACCCATCAGGGAAAAACCAGGCGGATGGAGGGGGTGGCGGGGACATGGCCGGCGGGCCAATTGGTGGTTGGGGCGGCGTTGCGCAGCCAATCTTGGTTGAGGGCGGCGGTGGAGACCAAAAACTGCACACTGCCGTCACCGAGCAAGATGTTGCCAGCCCCCGCAGGCTTTCCGGCAGAATGCATCTTCGATGACCATGAAACGGGGCCGGAGAGCGGGATGGCCACGTCGTTCCCTTTTCCGCTTTTAGGCGAGAAACCGTATTCGCGGTCAGGTGTGGTCCCGAGGCCCAAATTGCGATCACCGCCCAGGATGGATTGCGGATAAGCGTCGCTTGCGCCCACGCCGACAAAATAAGAAACGTGGGTGTTATCGAAATTGTTGGTGAACGACTGAGCGGGCAGCCGTTCGTCATTCGGGCACACAACCAGCTTTGGCGATTGCCCAAGTTCGTTTTGCATGATCGCGTAATTGGTCCAGCAGATTGCGCCCTGATTGGCGTTGGTCAGGAGTTCCTTCCAACCGCCCTTGGATACCGACTGCTGGAAAGGCATCAAATCCCCATTGTCCCCAGCCCAGACGCGATAAGCTGTGCCGATTTCTCCAAGGACGCTAATGCAAAATATGTGGTGATCTTGCTTGGCCTGGCGTAAGCCCGGCAAAAAAACTGAAACCAGCACCGCAATAATGGCGATGACCACGATCAATTCGATTCGGGTGAACGCCTCCCGCCCGCGCCTCATTCTTTGTTTCATACAGCCTCCAGCGACAAGTCAACCACATTCCGCGCCGGAAAGCAAGCCGAATCGCATTCGGGAATCAATGCTTCCGTCTCGGCTGGTAGGGCGGCGCTGCCGCGCCGCCCATTCTTCCCGTCGTGACAAAGCGCCGCGAAAACTCGCGAGAGGGCGTTCGATGGGGTTGTATTTCGACCGGTTGGATCGCAGCCGTTGGTGACGGGTCTGGCGAAAGGAGAATTTGGGCGGCGCAGCAGCGCCGCCCTACCCCACCGGACAGACCCATTACAAACATTTTTCGCACATTTCCATTGACAACTCTGTGACTTATTGATACTTTATGTCTCAGTGAGGACAGAAATGTCAACACCGGCCCCGCCGGGAGGGCGCTCTTGGGTAAAGAGCCGCCCTGCAACTATAGACACGTAATACAGCCCGTCCAGCCATTTTCCGCCGATTCGTCGTTTTGCATTCTGCGGCAGGCATTCCGCGCTCCGCACTCTGCGTTCCACACTCTCATGAATATCTCCCTTCTCCCCCCTGCCCTTCGCGCTCAAATCAACCGCCGCCTCGAAAACGGCGAAGCCGACGCCTCCATTCTCGCCTGGTTGCAGTCCCAGACGAAGGTCCCGGCCGCAGCCGCCGGATTTTCCGGTCATCCCGTGAACCTCGATGGCGGCGCGGCAGCGCCGCCCCGCGCCGACTCCGCGCCGGACGATCAAACCGTCAGCCAGGACGACCTAACCGCCTGGAAACAAGGCGGTTGCCGCAGTGACCGGAGCCGCGCCGCCGCCATCCAAACCTTCCAATCCCTGGCCGCCCATGTTGGCGAACTCAAGCAAGCCGTCCCGGCTCCACTCGGCGATCAATTAGCCGCCTGCCTGGCCGGCGATCTGGCCGAGGCATGGATGCGTCCGAACCCCAATCCCGCTGCTCCCGCTGATCCCCTCAAGCGCGTCAAGGAATTGTCCCCCCTGGTGGCCGTCCTGCGCCGCGGCGATCAAGCCGCCGAACGGCTGGAAATCCGGCGCGACTGGCTCCGTCTGGTCAGCCAAATCCATCAGGACCGCCTCGCGGCAAAAAAAGCCAAAACCGGGCAGTTCCCCCGCTTCCCCAACCCCGATGGCGGAATCAGCGAAGAAACCATTGCCAAAATCGAGAGGGAATTGAACCTGTTTTAGTGCCATCCACAAACCACAATGAATTTTAGCCGCCAAATTGCGCAAAATGCGCAAAACCGGAACTCTTTTTTTGTGCTGCAATCCGGCAAAGTCGCTTATTTTCGCGAAGATTTTACCACGGATTTCACGGATAACACGGATGGCAGGGTCGTCTCGCCGAGACGACCGGACGCCTCGGCGAGGCGTCCCTGCCTGGAATCCGTGAAATCCGTGAAATCC
>JBEKIA010000102.1:0-13507 GCA_050011995.1 Verrucomicrobiota bacterium | reverse complement strand
TAGGGCTTTTAAACCCACGCACTTGGGCGATCGTCACCGTCGGAAAAACAACGTATAAAACAACGTATAAAATGGCTTTTCCGCTTACGAGGTGTTTGGCTGCTCTTTTCACTTTTCCGAGGAGAAAAGTGGTGCCCCGGGAGGGAGTCGAACCCACGACCAATTGATTAAGAGTCAACTGCTCTGACCAACTGAGCTACCGAGGCAACCAGCGGCCTCTTATTTCGCACGAGCCAGCGTCCAAGGCAAGACCATTCGACAAAGTTTTGAGACGGACGTTTTTACGACCGTCAGATTCCGGCTGGCCAACAATCCCAAACAATTCCGAAAGCCGCCGCCAGTTGTCGGCACGTTCGCGGAGGCTCGCGCCTTGTATGGATCTGGTTTTCAAAAACGCGCACGGCGTCCTGTTGGCGGATTCCCGGAATCTTGGGCCCAGCACGTCAAACGGTGACCAGTTCCGATGCGACTTCCTCGCCTTCTCGTGCGGCTTCGCGCCGCATGTCTTCTTCCGCAACCTCCAGCCACAGTCGGATGGCTTCCCGAATGTTGCTCAATGCTTCTTCGCGGGTCTTGCCCTGGCTCCAGCAGCCGGGGAGGGCAGGGCAACCGACCGCAAAACCTTCATCCGATTTTATCAACAGAACTTTGTATTTCATGCGGATATCCGCCAACACAATGCACCCGGTGAACCGTGAAGTCAAAGCGCAACGGCCCCCTCGCGGGGCCTGGATTTTGGCGCGGGTCCGCCCCGCCATCCGTCCAAGTTATGGCGCGCTGGCCTGGATGGTCACTTGGGCCGCCTGCAATCCCGGCGAACTGGCTTGGAGCACTATCGGGCCTGCGCCCCGGGTGGAACGGACAATGACCAGGCACAGCCCGTTGAACGCCTTGTGGTCGTGCGACTGGAACGACTCGAAGCTCGTGGCGTCCCCGTTGTCCGTCGCCGCAATCTCGCCGGGGCCGCGGATGTCGAAATGGATCGAGTTGTCCGCCCGCGGCGCCATCACGCCCTTGGCGTCGGCCACCGTTATCGTGACAAAGGAAAGGTCCTGCCCGTCCGCGCGAATGGTGCTCCGGTCCGGCTTGGCCGCCAGCGCTGCGGGAGCTCCGGCGGTCTGGACTTCGTCCGTGGCCCACTCTTTTCCATTCTTGTACGCGACAACCCTCAATGTGCCCGGCTGATAAACCACATCGTCCCATCGCAGGCGGTATTCGTATTGGGCCTTCTTCTTGCGCCCGAGCGATTGGCCGTTGAGGAACAATTCCGCCTCGTCGCCCGACGTATAGACATGCACCGGCGTCACCTGTCCCGCGCGATCGGGCCAGGTCCAATGCGGCAGGAGGTGGGCCATGGGAAAATCCGGCCGCCAGTGGGCCTGGTACAAATAGAAGCGGTCCTTCTTGAACCCGGCCAAATCAATGATCCCGAAATAGGAACTGCGCGAAGGGTCGTTGCCCCCGCCCCACGGAGTCGGCTCGCCAAGATAGTCAAAACCGGTCCAGACAAACTCCCCGGCCACGAACGGGTTGTGTTCCTGCGCGGAGAATTCCGTGTCCGGCGAGGTCGCCCAGCCGGGATAATAAAGGTCGTAGGAGCTGACCTGGTGGTTGGTCGCATCTTCTCCGGACGGCGCGCCGCCGCCGCCGCCGTCGCCGCCGCCCCTCCGGCGACCGCCGCCGCCGCCGGCGACCGCGCCGGGTTGCGCGGCGACCGGGAAAGTGTACACGCTGCGGGAACTGATGGTCGAGGCGGTTTCGCTGCCGAAGATCGGCAGGTCCGGATTGCTGGCGCGGGCGCGGGCGTATCCATTGGGCTTGTAGTTGTAGCCGAATACGTCCATGAACTTTTGGTAGCCGTTGAAGGCGGCGTTCACGTCGCTGGCGGCGGAGGTCACGGGCCGGGTCAGGTCTTCCGAGTGGACAATTTGCTGGAGGTCCGCGGCAATCAGATGGCCGGCGGCGGGACCCTGTTCGCCGACTTCATTGCCGACACTCCAAAGGATGACAGAAGGATGGTTGCGGTCGCGGCGCACTTCGGCGCGCAGGTCTTTCTCGTGCCAGTCGGCGAACAGGAGGTGGTAGTCGTTGGCCCCCTTGCCGGACATCCAGCAATCGAACGACTCGTCCATCTCCAGCATGCCCATCCGGTCGCACAGATCGAGCAACTCCGGCGCGGGCATGTTGTGGCTGGTGCGAATGGCGTTGCAGCCCATCTCCTTCAACAGCTCGATCTGGCGCTCCAGTCCGCGCATGTTGACGACCGAACCCAGCGCGCCCAGGTCGGCGTGGTTGCAGACCCCGTTGAGCGGCACCCGCTCGCCATTCAACAGGAAACCGTTGTCCGTGGTGAACTTGATGGTGCGGATTCCGAACGGGGTTTCATATTCGTCCACCACCACCGAGGCGCTCGTGCGCATCTGTTCGACCGTCGTCACGGCCACATAGCGCGAGGGCTGTTTCAAGCTCCACAGCAGGGGATGGCTGACTTGCAGGTCCAGGGCGGCGGCGGCGCTGGAAGCCGCCGGCACATTCAAAGCGTCCGACCATTCCGCCGCGACGGACGGACCCGTTATCCGGCCCGCCGCATCGAGCGCAAAGATCTGCGTCCCAATGGTCACCATCGTTTGCGCCGGGGAATTGTTGTCCACAGTCACTTTGATGTTCACCTTGGCCGAATTGGTTGACACCTCCGGAGTGGTGACATACGTGCCCCATTGGCCGACGTGGACCGGCCCGGTTTTCACCAGCCAGACGTTGCGGTAAATGCCGCCGCCCGGATACCAGCGCGAGGAGTTGCGCGGGTTGTCCAGGCGGATGGCCAGGACGTTCTCCGCGCCGGGCTTGAGAAAAGGGGTGAGATCCAGATAGAACGACGAATACCCATAAGGCCAGCCTCCGGCGAAATGACCGTTGCACCAAACCGTGGCATAAGCCATCGCTCCGTCCACCTCCAGCGCCACCTGCCGGCCCGCGTCGGTCGCGGGCACGGTGAAATGTTTCCGGTACCAACCGATGCCAAACCACGGAAGCCGGCCCGTGGCGCCGGGGTTTTGCGCCTCGAAAGGCCCTTCGATCCCCCAGTCGTGAGGCAAATCCAGGCGCCGCCAGCCGTTGTCATCAAAGCCCGGCTGGGTGTAGGCCACGTCGCCGCCCGGCTCGGCGCCCTGCGGCTTGGCGGCCAGCGCGGCGTTGGTGGTAAAAGCGGCGCCCGTGCTGTTGACCCATGATTTGATGGCGGTATAGCTGAGTTTTCCTTCCGCGCCGGCGGGGTCGCCCTTGGTGAACCGCCAGTCCATATCCAGCGAGAGGCGTTCCCTCGGCGAAGCCTCCACGGACGCCTGGGCGGCGGCGCGACCATTGGGGATCGCCAGGAGGAGAACCGCCCCAAGAACCGCTCCCGGCGGGATGAGGCTGATTTTGTTGCGGCAAATAAATTGAAAACAGGTATTCGGTGTCATGCCCGCATTATATAAAGCGCCCCCCTCCGCGCCAGAAAAAAAAGCGCCGGCAATTTCCACGCGGAGGCAGGATTTTCTCGAGGAAGAAGGCAGAAACATCCGGAGAAGAAACCTGATGAGGCCCGCCCTCCACTGGGAACCAAGTGAAGGGCCAGACGCCCGCCGCCTCCCGGCGCAGTCAAGGAATTAAACCGCGCCCAAGATGCGGACGCCTTTAGCGGCGGTCTGTGACCGTCGCTGGACGCCGCCAACGCCGCCGGAACCGGCCACCCGAATGTGCGAATGGGCTCCCTCGGACGGGATCGGACTGGGCAACAACCCCATCGCCATCCCCGGCCATTGTGCCGGCGGCCCTTCAGCGGGCGCCGCCTGCGCTTGGGGCTGCCTGCCGGAAATGTCGCTTCACGGCCCACGCGGGGCCTGAGCCGGCCGGCTCCGCCGGCTCCGGCCTCCTGGCATGCGATTTTTTGAATCCCCATTCCAACAGCACGCTTTGACCCCGCCGACGACCTCACGGTGGTGATGCGGAACCCGGTCATCGCATTAACCGCAAATTGGGCAAAAGTATGGTTTGACCACCCACAGGGCAAAAGTATGGTTTGACCCCCCACACTCGGTGTCAAATGTTAAATGTTAAGATGCGACCCTCACTGCTCGTCGCGGGGGGAACGGTAGGGCGGGCAGTCCTCTGCCCGCCGCGGCGCGCACGGAGTGCGCGCCCTACCACCAAAGACGGACGCAACACTTAATTTTGCACTTTAAACTTGCGCGGGGGGTTTGGAATCTGAACCTTTTGCGCTGACCGTGCAAAGCGACCCGACGACACAACTGTCTCCCATGATGGCGCAGTACCGCCGCATCAAAGGCGAACTGCCGCCCGAAGCCCTGCTGCTGTTCCGCCTGGGCGATTTTTACGAGATGTTCTTCGAGGACGCCCGGACCGGCGCGCAATTGCTCAACGTCGCCCTGACCAAACGCGGCCACACGCCCATGTGCGGCATCCCCTTCCACGCCGCCGGCGCCTACATCGCCCGCCTGCTCAGGGCCGGACGCAAGGTGGCGATTTGCGAGCAACTGGAGGAGGCCCGCCCCGGCCAGATCGTCAAGCGCGAGGTCACGCAGATTCTCAGTCCCGGAACCCATTTCGACGAGCGGTTGCTGGTGTCGGATCGCAATAATTTCCTGGCGGCCATTTGTCCGCGCGGAAAGGTTTTCGGACTGGTCGCGGTGGATTTGACCACCAGTGATTTCAAGGCCACCGAAGTGGAGGGGGAAACCGCCCTGCTCGCCGAATTGGAGCGATTGCGGCCCGCGGAGATCATTTACCCGGCCGGCGCGGCGCAGGCGCCCGCCCTGGCGCAAAACAGCGCCGCGGTCCTCAACCCGTGCGAGGATTGGGTGTTCGCGCCGGAAACGGCCCTCTTCACGGTGCGGGACCATTTCAAAGTGGCCTCGCTGGACGGGTTTGGCTTGAGGGACCGAACAGCGGCCATCGGGGCGGCCGGGGCGGTGTTGCATTATTTGACAGAACAGTTGCGGCGCGATGTCTCGGCCCTGACCCGGCTTTCGTTTTATCAGAGCGCCGATTTCATGGCGCTGGACCCGGCCACGCTGCGCAACCTGGAAATCCTCGAGCCGATGCGCCGGGACGCCCCGCGCGCCGCCTCGCTTTATGGCGCGGTCAACCGCGCCGTCACTCCGATGGGCGCGCGGCGGCTGCGCGACTGGCTCAGTTCGCCCCTGGCGGCGGCGGGGCCGATTCTGCGCCGGCGCGACGCAGTGCAACTGTGGCTGGACAACAGCGCGGCGCTGGACGAGTTCCGGCGCGAGCTGGCCGAGGCGCGCGACCTGGAACGGACGCTGGGCCGCCTGGCCGCCGGCTCCGGCAATGGGCGCGATCTGGTTTCCTTGCGCCAGGCGCTGGGAAAGATCCCCGCCCTCAAACAAATTCTCCACCAGATGGCCGCCGGACCGCCCGCCGCGCCGCCGGACACATTGCGCGAGTTGCCGATGGAACGCGCCGCCAGCCCCGCCGGCGCCAGCCCGCCGGCGTTGACCGAAGAATTGGGCGCACAACTGGCCGAGACGCCGGATTTGCTGGAATTGATTTCGCGCGCCATAGTGGACGAACCGCCGCCGGCGCTGAAGGAGGGCGGCCTGATTCGCGACGGGTTCGACGCCGGCCTGGACGAATTGCGCCAGGCCACGCGCGGGGGCAAGGAGTGGATCGCCCAATTGCAGCAGGACGAAATCGGGCGCACCGGCATCGCCTCGCTCAAAGTGCGGTTCAATTCGGTTTTCGGCTATTACATCGAGGTGACCAAGTCCAACCTGGACAAAGTCCCGCCCCAATACACCCGCAAGCAAACCGTGGCCGGGGGCGAGCGGTTCATCACGCCGGAGTTGAAGGAAATGGAGGGAAAAATCCTCGGCGCGGAGGAGCGCGCCATGAAATTGGAATACGAATTGTTCCAGCGGGTGCGCGAGCAGGTGCTGGAACAATTGCCCGCCTTGCAGCTTGCCGCCGCCGCGCTGGCGCAATTGGACGCGCTGGCCGCCTTCGCCCAGACGGCGCGCCTTTACAACTACTGCCGCCCGGAAATCGGCGGGGAGGGCATCCTGCAAATCCGCCAGGGCCGCCATCCGGTGCTGGAGCAAAGCCAGTCCGGGGAGCGCTTTGTGCCCAACGACATTATGCTGGACCGGACCACGCAGCAATTGATGCTCATCACCGGGCCGAACATGGCGGGCAAGAGCACCTTCATCCGCCAGGCCGCGCTGATGGTGCTGCTGGCCCACGCCGGCTCGTTTGTCCCGGCGGCGGCGGCGCGGATTGACCTGGTGGACCGCATTTTCACGCGCATCGGCGCGAGCGACGACCTGGCGCGCGGCCAATCCACCTTCATGGTGGAAATGAGCGAGACGGCCAACATCCTGAACCACGCCACCCCGCGCAGCCTGATTATACTCGACGAAGTGGGCCGCGGCACCAGCACGTTCGATGGACTGAGCCTGGCCTGGTCCATCGTCGAGCACCTGCACAACGTGGTCGGGGCCAGGACGCTCTTCGCCACGCACTACCACGAGTTGACCGAGCTGGCCGCGCGCCTTCCGCGTGTCAAGAATTTCAACGTGGCCGTGCGCGAATGGAACGACCAGATCGTTTTCCTGCGCAAGATCGTGGAGGGCGCCACGGATAAGAGCTATGGCATCCAGGTGGCGCGCCTGGCCGGCGTGCCCAAGGCTGTCCTGGAGCGCGCCAAGGAAATCCTGGCCAATCTGGAGCAATCCGAACTGACCCCCGAGGGCAAAGTCCGCCAGCACACCCGCCGTCCCGAACTGGAAAAGCTCAAAAAACTCGGCCCGCCCCCGCAGATGGATTTGTTTGGTTGATGGGGAGATTCCGCCTTTCTCCTTTTGAGTTGGCCAGAGATCAGGATATGTCCCGAGTCCTGTGAGGGAAACTACTAGGGAAAACACCCCATAGCGCCGGAGTCCTGTATTGGCGTATGTTCATGGCGCGTTAGTGAACCATCGCAGGGTTCAGTGCAAAAACATAATTGAAAGCAAAAACCATTGATGTCTGTACGAATGACGACTGAGAGTGCTTTTCACCTCTATCGCCTGAAAACGGGACTCTGACTTTTTGCATACAAACCCCCAACCCAAATACTATTAAAACCACCCTTCTCTGTTTTTCAACCACAGTTCTGCTGGCATTTGCCGCCATTCCAAGCCGCGCCACTGTGATTACCTGGACCAATACTGGCGGCGGAAACTGGAGCAGCGTCACCAACTGGAGTCCTGAGCTTGTTCCCGGCCCGAATGACACGGCTGTCATCACCAACGTCGGCCAATATCCTGTTTATCTGGACGTCAACGCCAGCGTGGCCAGTCTGGTGGTGGGCGCGCAGAACGGCACCACCACACAAAGCTTTTACACGGGCGGCCAAACCCTGACCGTCAATGGACTGATTCTGGTTAACGCCCACGGCCAATTCAACCTCAATGGCGGCGGGCTTGCCGGGACCAATGAATTGTCGGGCGGCGCGTCCGGGTCAGGTCCGCTGAATTGGAGCGGGGGACTGATGTCGGGCCGCTTGCTTATTGACGAAAACAGCGTCTTGAACATTCAGGGCGGAGGCAGCGTTGGTTTTACCGGCCTCGTTTTAACCAACAATGGCACGGTCAACTGGACCAATACCGCCATCTATGGCTTTGGCCCCAACAATGCGCAAATTTACAACATCGGCTCGTGGATCGAGCAAGGTGACGACACCTTTACGGGAGGCTACGGTGGCGGCACAACCCTCTTTGAGAACTTCGGGACGTTCACCAAATCGGGCAACAGCGGCGTCACCACGCTTGATGCCAGTGTCGTATTCAACAATACTGGCTTGATGGTCATCCAAAACGGGACGCTGGACATTGCCGGGGGCACGAGCAGTGGCGGCAACTTTACGACCATTTCCGGCGCGATCGTCAATTTTACCACCTCAGCCTATGTCTTTACCAATAAAACAACGTTCACCGGCCTCGGCAGTTTTTTGACGACCGGCGCGACTTTTGGCGGAACGATTGTGGGGACGCTGAACTGGACTGGCGGATCGTTGGCCGGCGTCATGACTGTTGCCAGCAGCAGCGTCTTGAACATTGTGGGCGGGAGCAGCGTTGGCTTTACTGGCCTCGTTTTAACCAACGATGGTACGGTCAACTGGACCAATACCGCCATCTATAGCTATGGTCCAAACAATGCGCAGATTTACAACTACGGTGTATGGAACGAGCAAAGCGACGACGCCTTTACGGGAGGCTACGGGGGAGGCACAACCCTCTTTGACAACTTCGGAACGTTCACCAAATCGGGCAACAGCGGCGTCACCACCCTTGATGCCAGTGTCGTATTCAACAATACAGGCACGGTCAATGGTGAGAGCGGAACGCTGGCCATGAACGGAGGCGTGAACAGCGGCAGCGGAACTTTTACCACCGCCAACGGCGGGTTGCTGGATCTGGATAACATGACCTTTGCCAACAGCGCCACGATCAGCGGCGGCGACGCGGTAGGGCTGGGAGGCAACACGACGATTAACGGCATATTGACAGCTCCCAACCTGCGACTGGTGGGCGGCACGCTCAGCGGCACCAATGTGCTGATGGGGACGCTGACTTGGAGCGGCGGGAACATGTCCGGCAACATGACTATTGCCAGCAACAGCGTCTTGAACATTGTGGGCGGGGGCAGCGTTGGCTTTACCGGCCTCGTTTTAACCAACCATGGCACGGTCAACTGGACCAATACCGCCATCTATGGCTTTGGCCCCAACAACGCGCAGATTTACAACTACGGTTCATGGAACGAGCAAAGCGACGACACCTTGACGGGAGGCTACGGGGGCGGCACAACCCTCTTTGACAACTTCGGAACATTCACCAAATCGGGCAACAGCGGCGCCACCACGCTTGATGCCAATGTCGTGTTCAACAATACGGGCACGGTCAATGGTGAGAGCGGAACGCTGCTCATTGGTGGCGGGGGCACAAGCAGCGGCGGCGATTGGACAACCTCCGGCGGCGGGACCATCAATTATTCCAGCTATGTCTTTACCAACATCAATACGTTCGCAGGCCTCGGCAATATTTTGACGATCGGCGCGACTTTTGGCGGAACGATTGTGGGGACGCTGAACTGGACTGGCGGAACTTTGTCCGGCGTCATGACGGTCGCCAGTAATGGCACCTTGAGCATTTTGGGCGGGGGCAGCGTTGGCTTTGCCGGCCTCGCTTTAACCAACCATGGCACGGTCAACTGGACCAATACCGCCATCTATGGCTTTGGCCCCAACAACGCCCAGATTTACAACTACGGTTTGTGGAACGCGCAAAGTGACAACACGTTTACCGGAGGTTACGGCGGCGGCACGACACTCTTTGACAACTTCGGGATATTTCGCAAGTCGGGCAACACGGGTGTCACCACCCTGGATGCCGGCGTCGTGTTCAACAATACCGGCACTTTGGACTCCCAACTTGGCAACATCAGTTTGGCAGGCGGTTACAACCTTGCCAATGGCACGCTGAATTTCGGCATCAGCAGTCCGGCCAATTACGGCGCCATCACCCTCGCCGGCGCAGCGACTTTGACCGGCACTGTCAGCGCCAACCTGAACAACGGATACCAGCCCGTCGGCGGCAACTCGTTCACCAACCTTTACTATGGCTCGTTCACGGGAGCTTTTACCGATGCCGTCCTGCCCTCCGCCGACGCCTGGAGCACCAATTACAATCCTGCTTATTTTGTGCTGAACGTCTTGAATGCCCAGCCCGCCTTTGTCGCGTCGGCGACCAACCTGTATGTGGTGGATGAACTGGCCACGCTCACCGTGACCAACACCGCCACCGATCTGGAATCGCCGCCGCAAACCCTGGCTTACAGCCTGATCGCCGGACCCAAAGGCATCGCGGTCAATCCAGCCACGGGCCTTCTCACTTGGACGCCGCAACAGACCAACAGCCCGTCCACCAATACGGTCATGGTGGGCGTGATGAACAACGGTGTGCCGGCCCTGAGCGCCACCAACACCTATACTATTATTGTCGAGGAGGTGAACGTCGCGCCCGTCTTGCCGGCGTCTTCAGTCAAAACCATCACCGTGCAGGAGCCGTTCTCCATCACCAACAGCGCGACGGAGCCGAACATACACTCTGTCACCGCGGGTTATCTGCTGCTGGCCCCGCCGGCGGGAGCCGCCATCAGCAGCAGCGGCCTCGTCACTTGGACCCCCGCCCAGAGCCAATCCCTTGCCACCAACACCCTCACGACGGTCGTGTCGAACAGCGATCCGTTTGATCTGGTCAATCCCCACTTGAGTTCGACCAACACCCTCACCGTCGTGGTGGCGCCCAACCCCGTTGCGACCAACATCGTCGCGCTGCATTCGGCGGGAAACAGCCTGACATTGAGTTGGCCGGCGGATCACGCCGGCTGGCGGCTGGAAATCCAGACCAACACCCTGGGCGCCGACTGGGTGACTTTTCCCGGTTCCTCTGCCACCAACATGGAAATTATTCCCATCGCGCTCACGAATCACGAGGTGTTTTTCCGCATGATTTATCCGTAGAAGCCCTTGCCTGGTCTGTCCAAGGTTAAGAAAGTGTTCTCTTGACCCTGTCCCACAGCAACCATGAATACAGGGGAGTCCGCAGGATAGAATACGATGAAATAGCCGCGAAAACGCGCAAGAAGCCCAGCGCGGCAAGCCGGAACCAATGCCTTGGGTCTGAATTGAAAATTTGTCATTGGAGATTTCTCATTTGTCATTCGGAAAGGCGGTTCGGAAGATTTTTCCAAAAATGCGCAATTCTCAGGAATAGCACTGCAAGAGTTCTGTATCAGGGGTTCTTCGTGGTGAGGACGACGTAGTTGCGCTTGCCTTTGCGCAACAGGAGGTGTTTGCCAAAATGCAGGTCGGCGGCGGTGACGCGGCGCAACGGATCGGACTCGCGGATGTTGTTGACATAGACGCCGCCGCCCTCGATGTCTTTGCGCGCCTGGCCCTTCGAGGGGCAGAGGCCGCTGAGAACGAGAAGTTCGACCAAGGGGGTTCCCGCGCCGTCAAAGAGGGCTTTTTCGATTTCCTTGCCGGGGACTTCGCCAACGATCTCATCGAAGGTCTTTTCGGAAATGCCTTCCAGGCCGCCGCCAAAAAGAATTTCGCTGGCGCGCACGGCCTCGGCCGCGGCGGACGGGCCGTGAATCAGATCGGTCATGGCCCGGGCCAGCGCCTTGTGCGCGGCGCGGGCTTCGGGCCGGGCGGCGTGCTCCGCGGCCAGCGCGGAAATTTCGTCTTGACCAAGGAAGGTGAAAAGTTTCAGGTAACGCACCGCGTCGCGGTCGTCGGCGCGGACCCAAAACTGGTAGAAGCGATAGACGCTGGTCTTGGCGGCGTCCACCCAGACGGCCCCGGCGGCGGTTTTGCCGAATTTGGTGCCGTCGGCGTTGGTAATGAGCGGGGTGGTGAGGCCCCAGGCGCCCGCGCCGAGTTTTTTGCGGATGAGATCAATGCCGGCGGTGATGTTGCCCCATTGATCGGAGCCGCCGATTTGCAGTTCGCACTGGAGTTCCCGGCGCAGGTGATAAAAATCAAAGGCCTGCAGGAGCATGTAGCTGAACTCGGTGTAGCTGATGCCGGCTTCGCGGTCTTCCATGCGGGCGCGGACGCTCTCCTTGGCCACCATTTGATTGACAGTGAAATGCTTGCCGATGTCGCGCAGGAAATCCAGGCAACTGACCGGGCGGGTCCAGTCGGCGTTGTCCAGCAGGCGGGCGGGGTTGGCGGCGGCGTCGAAATCCAGGAGGCGGCGCATCTGGCTTTTGATGCGGGCGATGTTGGCGTCGAGCGTTTCCGCGCCCAGGAGCTGGCGCTCGGCGGTCTTGCCGCTGGGGTCGCCGATGGCGCCGGTCGCGCCGCCGGCCACGGCGATGGGATGATGCCCCAGCAATTGGAAGCGGCGCAGCGCCAGCAGCGGCACCAGATTGCCAACGTGCAAGCTGTCCGCCGTGGGGTCAAAGCCGCAGTAGAGGGTGATGGGCGTCTCCAGGCGTTTTTGCAATTCCGCGCGGTCGGTGCAATCGGCCGCCAGCCCGCGCCATTCCAGTTCGTCAAATATATTCATGCGGAGGTCATTTCTTCGGGCGCATCTTGGCAAGACAGCAATCGAGGGAACGAACCCCTCTCCCTGACCCTCTCCCCACTGCGTGGGGCGAGGGAATTGGCAACTCGCGTGGTGGCAGTGTCAAGATGCGCCCCCTTTCTTCAGATAACGCGGGCGATGCCCGTGCCCGGAACCACCTCGCCAATCAGCCAGGCCTTTGGTTGTTGGGCGCGGATGAACCGGAGCGCCGCGTCGGCCTTGTCCGCGGCGACAATGAGGACCATGCCGATGCCCATGTTGAACACCTGATACAGCTCCGCGTCGTCCACCCCGCCTTTGGCGCGGAGGAGTTGAAAGATCGGCGGCGTCTCCCACGAGCCTTTGCGCACCAGGGCGTCGCATCCGGCGGGGAGGACGCGGGGAATGTTGTCAATAAAACCACCGCCGGTGATGTGGGCCATGCCCTTGAGGGCGGGGGGGGCGTCCGGCGCGGGCGGATTGAATTTTTGCAGGAGTTGGCGCAGGAGGGGGCCGTAGCTCCGATGCACCTTGAGCAACTCGTCGCCCAGCGTGTTGTCCAGTTCGCGGACGAAGCTGGCCGGCTTGAGTTTGAGCCGCCCGAAAAGAATCTTTCGCGCCAGGGAAAAGCCGTTGGTGTGCAGGCCGCTGGAGGCCAGGCCAAGGAGCGCGTCGCCGGGCCGGATGCTTTTGCCGTCGAGGATGCGCGCCTTTTCCACCACGCCGACAATCGTGCCGCTGAGATCGTATTCGCCGGGGCGGTAAAAGCCGGGCATTTGGGCGGTTTCGCCGCCGATCAGGGCGCAATGGTTGGCGGCGCAGGCGCAGGCAAAGCCGGCCATCAACTGGGTGAAGACCCGGGGCCGCAGCGTCCCGGCGCCGATGTAATCCAAAAAGAAAAGCGGTTCCGCGCCCAGAACGGCGATGTCGTTGACGCAATGATTGACAAGGTCCTGGCCGACGGTGTCGTGGCGGTCCATGGCGAAGGCGATTTTCAGCTTGGTGCCCACGCCGTCGGCGCTGGCAACCAGGACCGGCTGGCGGAACTTCTTGGTGTCGAGGGCAAACAGGCCGCCGAAGCCGCCCACCTGGCCGAGCACCTCGCGGCGGCGCGTGGAGGCCAGCAGCCGGGGCAGGGTGGCTTTGACCTGGTTGCCGAGGTCAATGTCCACGCCGGCGGCGGCATAAGCTTTCTGCTTCATTTGCGCGGCAAAGTAGCCCCCGGCGCGGCGCCTGACAAGGCAAACAGAGGGGTGTGTGACCGCTGAGTAACCCACAATCGAAAAGCAAGCAGGACGGTCATTTTGTGGTTGCAGATTGTATCTTTATAGATACATTTCAGCCATGAAACTTGATCTTGATGACCTTTTCCA
>JBEKIA010000101.1:0-13507 GCA_050011995.1 Verrucomicrobiota bacterium | reverse complement strand
ATCGAATTCCTTGACGTCCTGTTTTTGCACCGCCACCGATTCCGCCATGGCCAGCAGCGGCGCCGCCTCCTGCCCGCCCGAAAGGGCCATGGCCCGATCAAAGTGTTGCCGCGCCCGCGCCGCGGGATCGCCCGCCGCCCCTTGCCGGCTCATTTCGTAGGAGATCAAAAAGCCGTGAATCGCGCCGTGATCGAAACTCTCGTCCAATTCCAGCGCCCGGTCAATCAGCGCCTCCATCGCGGGGACTTGCGCCACCAAGTCCGGGTTGTCTTTGGAAAGCGAAATCGCCCCCGCCCACGCGCTCGCCGTCCAATACAGCAGCGGCACGTCTTTTTTGGTGGCGCCTTGCGCGGCCGCCTTGGGATGGGCCAGCAAGGCGTTGGAAAATCCCGGGTGGCCCGCTTCCAACCCGCGCATGCCATAACCTTGCGCCCGCAGATACAGCCGCCTCGCCCGCGCGCGCAGCGCCTCCGCCTCCGCCAGGTCGCGCGCCTCCGTTTCGTCCGCGTCCTCCTGCACAAACGCGAACGCGTACTGCGTGAAGCCGCTCGTGGCCGCCAGGAGCAGCCCGCGGTGCCGCGGATTCTCGCTCAACAGACTCTCGATCAGCTTGAGACTGAATGGGGACGCCGCCTTGATCAAGTCCGGATCGTCGTCACTGGCGAAAACAGCCCCGCTCCGGCTCACGGCATTGGAAAATTGATTGACTGCGAAACCGTGAATGGAGCAGCCGCCGCCGGCGATCCACGCCAGCGCGCCCAGGCACCACGGCATCCACAACCGCGCCAACAACCGGCTCGCGCTCCTTCCCGTCCGTCCGGCGCTTATGAACTGGTTCCCCGGCTCATTTTTCGATTCGTCGGTCTCCACATACATCGTCATAAAACTACCACGGCTTTGCCTTCGCCAAAAGTCAAATCGCCACCGGCGTGTCGAAGACAGCGGACATGCCCGCCGCCAGGGGTTTTCCCGAACGCGAAAGCGTCACGGTTGTTTTCCGGGGAGAAAGAGATGGTGGAGCCGAGGGGATTCGAACCCCTGACCCCCACAATGCCATTGTGGTGCTCTACCAACTGAGCTACGACCCCATCTCATCCAGGACATCCGAACATTAGGGTTCGATGGCGAAAGATTCAACTCCCAATTTGCAGTTTTTCCAATGCGTCAGCTTTGGGTGGCAGGGCGGGCCGTCCCGGCCTGCCGGGACCCTGCCTCCCTGGCGCCAACAAAGCCGGAGGTTTTCCTGGGAACGGCCACCGGGGTGAAAACGGCCGGCCGCAGCCCCTTCTTGCGCGCGGGACAAAAAACCAATACAAAGTCGGGGTGTCAACCAATCCGCTGATCGAAATTCGCAAGTTGCGGCTCCAGAAAGCCGCGTCGGCCCGCGCCCTGGGCCTCAACCCCTACCCGTCGCGCGCCCGGAGAACTCATTACGCCAAAACGATTCTGGACGATTTTCAAACGCTCCAAGGCGCTGCCGTCACGGTGGCGGGACGGCTCGTGTCGTGGCGCAAGCAAGGGGCGCTGGCCTTTGGCCATCTGCAGGACCAAAGCGGGCGCATCCAGTTGTTCTGCCGCCGCCAGGTGGTGCAGCCGACGGACCCGGCGGTTGGAATTCTTGGCTACAGCGAGGCGAATTTGCTGGACCTGGGAGACATCGTGGAAGCGGCGGGCCAGGTGGTGAAAACCGAGCGCGGGGAGATTTCCGTCCTGGCGCATTCGCTGCGCCTGCTGGCCAAGGCCATCCGGCCGCTGCCGGATCAATGGTCGGGACTGAAGGACCGCGAACAGGTGCTGCGCAAGCGTTACCTGGACGCCATTTTGGAGCCGGCAACTTTTGACCGCTTCGGCGCGATCAGCCGGATGGTGGCGGCGGTGCGCACGTTCTTGAACGGGCGCGGGTTCCTGGAATTTCAAACGCCGGTCATCCAGCCGCAATACGGCGGGGGGACGGCCAAGCCGTTCAAAACCCATGTCAACGCGCTGGGCTGCGACATGTATCTGGCCATTTCGCACGAGCTTTATTTGAAGCGGCTGATCGTGGCGGGCTTCGACAAGGTCTATACCATCGGGCGCTACTTCCGCAACGAAGGCATTGACCGCAGCCATCACCCGGAGTTTTCCATGGTGGAAACGATGGCGGCCTACGAGAACTACCAATACAACATGAACCTGGTCGAGGAGATGTTCCGCCAGGTGGCGGTGAGCGCGTTTGGGCGGACGGAATTCCAGGTGCGCGGGCACAGGATTGATTTCAGCCAGCCGTGGCGGCGCGTCAGCATGGCCGAGGCGGTGCAGGAAAAAACGGGCGTGGATTTCCGCGGCTGCCGCAGCGCCGAAGAGGCCAACGCCAAACTGGGCGGGCTGGGAATCCACGAGCCGCAACCCAGCGCGGGAGAAGCGATGGTGAAGGCTTTCGAGCTGACCGTGGAACAAACCTTGATCCAGCCGACGCTGGTCTTCGGGCATCCGGTGGAGATTTCGCCGCTGGCCAAGCCGATGGCGGAGGACCAGCGCTTCGCGGAGCGTTTTGAAATTTTCATCGCCGGCATGGAATGCGGGGACAATTGGTCCGAACAAAACGATCCGGCGCATTTGCTGGAGACGCTTCGCCGGGCCTATCGCGCCGAGGAGCGGGACACGGGCAAGTTTCAGACCATGGACTACGATTTCATTGCGGCGCTGGAGTACGGCATGCCGCCGACGACGGGCATCGGGCCGGGGGTGGAACGAATGGCGATGATTTTCACGGAGCAGGAAAATATTGATGACGTGATTTTCTTTCCCATGATGCGGCCCGCACTTTCGCAGTTGGATCAGGACATTTACAAAGACAAATTAGAGCCGCCGGCGCCGGATCTCGTGTTGACGTTTGAAGGCCTCAAGGAACTTTGCGATTTCGGCGCGTTAAAGCTGCAATCTGAAAACCTCACCATTCATCCGCATATCACGGCGTGGGAGAAGGAGGAAAAGCGCTTCTATTCCGGGCAGGTCGAAATTGAAGGTTTTTTCGAAAATCGAAGGTTGCTCGTAACAGGTTTCAATATCAAGAATAAGGAAGAGGAATTCTTTTCCGAATTGGAAACCTATCTGCGCGCCAAATACCCGCACAAGATCACAAGCAAGATCACCGTTTCCGAAACGATCCTTCTTCGCAAAAAGTAACTCGCATTCGCCATACTGCGTCAGTCTCCGACGGTAGGGCGAGACTCTGTCGAGCCGAAACTCGATTTCCCGGGAAGAAGTCACGGCTCGACAGAGTCTCGCCCTGCCTTTATCCGCCATAACTGACCCATTGCCATTCACCCTCTGTTTTGCTTGACCGCCTCGATGCAGCGGCGGCAGATTGTGGGGTAATCCGGGTTGGAGCCGACGTCTGTTTCCCAATGCCAGCAACGCTCGCATTTCTGCCCGTCGGCGTGGAGAACTTTAATCGCATATCCTTCTTGGCTTGAATACAGAGCTTGTAATTCTTCATCGCTGAACATTCCCTTTGCCTCCACGGGAGGTGGTGAAATATCAGCTTGCCAAATTTCTAGTTGCGAAATATTCAAAAGTTCTTTTAAGAATAGTTCATTGCCACCGACAAAGCTCAAAGAGTCGAACATTGCTGATCTGCCTGTATATGGAATAGCCACCTTTGCTTCCAAGGACTTTCCAATCAGTTTGGCTTGCCGTTTCTTTTCTAACTCTGGCAGAATACGGTCTCGCCAATGAAAAAGCAGCGACCAAGCTTCTCGTTGTCCGGCAAGAGGCTTAAGTAGTGTTTGTTCCCAATACGAGGAATGAACTGCAGTTTCCTGAGTTTGCAGCACGTATTCCCACGCTTCGTCCGAGGTGAACACAAGGATAGGCGAAAGCATTTTGCACAGGCCGGTCACCAGGCGGTGGAGCGCCGTTTGGGTGGAGCGGCGGCGGGGCGAATTGGCCGGGTCGGTGTAGAGGCGGTCTTTGATGACGTCGTGGTAAATGGAGGACAGTTCGACGGCGATGAACTGGCTGACTTTTTGATAGACGACGTGGAATTCGTATTGGTCGTAAGCGGCGATGACCTCGGCTTCGAGTTTGGAAAATTCGCCGAGAATCCAGCGGTCCAGGCCGGTGAGCTTGTCGTCGGCTACAGTATGTTTGACTGGATCGAAATCGTAGAGGTTGGAAAGCTGGTAGCGCAAGGCGTTGCGGATGGCGCGATAAGTTTCGCCGACCTTGTTCACGCGCTCCTCGCTCACCACGATGTCGTTGCGGAAATCCTGGGAGGCCACCCACAAGCGCAGGACGTCCGCGCCGTACTTCTTGACGTAGGCTTCGGCGGTTTGCGGCTTTTCGTAGGCGCCCTGTTTGCTTTTGGAAATCTTTTCGCGGTCGGCGTCCACCATGAATCCGTGAGTCAATACTGTTTTGAACGGGGCCGCGCCATTGCCGGCGAGGGAAAGCAGCAGCGAGGATTGAAACCAGCCGCGATGCTGGTCGCTGCCTTCCAGATAGACATCGGCCTGCCAGTCCGCCGGGGATTGCGGATTGCGGATTTCCGCCGTCGCTCCGCCGGGCGGAGCTATGGCGGACAAGGCGGATTGCCTGCGCTCCGCAGGCCCGGCGAAGGAGGGCAGATTGGCGGCGGCGGAATGGCGCAATTCCGGGCGCCGCATCAGGACGGCGCGGGAGGAGGAGCCGGAATCAATCCAGACATCGAGCGTGTCGCTGGATTTGGAGGCGGCTTCGGGACCCGGCCAATCCACCGGCTTGACAAGTGACCACAGTTCCGCCGCGGATTTTTCGAACCAGACGTTCGAGCCGCGCTTTTCAACCAAGTCCGCCGTGTTGCGGACGATGCGAGCGTCAAGAATCGGTTCGCCTTTGGCGTCGTAAAAGGCGGGAATCGGCACGCCCCAGGATCGCTGGCGCGAGATGCACCAGTCGGGGCGGCTCTCCACGGCGCTCTTGATGCGGTTGACGCCCCAGGCGGGAATCCATTGAAGACGGTCAATTTCGGCGAGGGCGGAGGCGCGGAAGGCCAAGGAAATTTGCGGCGGACTTCCGTCCTCCGCCACGCTGGAAATGGCATGGTCAATACGAATAAACCACTGGTCCATGGCGCGGTAGATGACGGGGGTTTTGCTGCGC
Organism: Verrucomicrobiota bacterium; assembly: GCA_050011995.1. Classification (GTDB taxonomy): domain Bacteria; phylum Verrucomicrobiota; class Verrucomicrobiia; order Limisphaerales; family Palsa-1400; genus JBEKOF01. The sequence goes on along the minus strand of JBEKIA010000101.1, from coordinate 8,386 downwards.
CAGCAAAAGGGGTAGCTGTGCTGGTAATTTTCCTCGTGCAGGAGGGCGTGGCGGGCGCGCAGTTCGTGGAGGACGGCCATGTTGGCGTCGCTCCTGCCGTGCTTTTCCAGGGTAGTTTTGCCGATCATTTCCGGCGGCATTTGCTGCGCGATGGGCAAATCGGAGGTGTAGGCGAAGCAGCCGTCGTCATCAATGGGCGAATAAATCGGCAGGCCATGCTGGCGTCCGAGATTGTAGTCGTCGAGGCCATGGCCGGGGGCGATGTGAACGAATCCGGTGCCGGTGGAGCTTTCCACAAAGGTGTCGCCGGCGCAAAGGCGTCCGGTGCGGGCGCAGAAGGGATGCCGGTACTCGAGGCCGGCCAGTTCGCCGCCCAAAACGCTGCGGACGGTTTGGCAGGTCTGCCATTGGCATTTGCCGGCGATGGCCGGAACCAGGGGCGACAAAATCCAATACTGTTCCTCGCCGGCGCGCACGAGCGAGTAGTTCAAGGCGGAATTGTAAGCCACGGCCAGGTTGGCCGGCAGGGTCCAGGGCGTGGTCGTCCAAATCAGGATAAATGTCCCCGGCTGGCCCAGGACGGGAAACTTGACAAAGATGCTCTGGCTGGTGTGATCGTGATACTCCACCTCGGCCTCGGCCAGGGCGGTGCGGGCGGGGATGCTCCAATAAACGGGTTTTTTGCCGCGATAAACGAAGCCTTTGTCAACAATATCGGAGAAGAGGCGCAGTTCGTCCGCTTCGTATTCCTTGTTCAACGTGAGGTAAGGATTGTCCCAATCGCCCAGCACGCCCAGGCGCTGGAATTGGGCGCGCTGGAGGCCGATGAATTTGCGCGCATAGGCCTCGCAGGCCTGGCGGATGGCGGCGGGGTTGAAGTTCGCCGCCGGGACGCCGCCGGCGGCGGGCGCGACGCCCGCGCTCCCTTTGCGCATTTCCTGCGTCACCTTGAATTCGATGGGCAGGCCGTGGCAATCCCAGCCCGGCACGTAAGGAGCGTTGAAGCCGCGCAGGGTTTTGTATTTGACGATGATGTCCTTGAGGATTTTGTTCAGGGCGGTGCCGATGTGGACGTCGCCGTTGGCGAAGGGGGGGCCGTCGTGCAGGACGAATTTGGGCGCGCCGGCGCGGGCGGCCTGGATTGCGTGATAGAGGCCGGCGGCCTGCCATTTTTGCAGCCGCTGCGGCTCGCGGGCGATCAAATCGGCTTTCATGGGAAAGCCGGTTTGCGGCAGGTTGAGCGTGTCTTTGTAATCGGTTCTCAAGTTGCGTTACAGAATGCAGAATGCGCCCCGCAAAGTCAAAAGAGGATTGGTTCCCTCCTGGACTGCGAATGGCTTGAGCATTAGCCACTTGGGACGCTCGCTTGCCCCATAGCAGGAAGATGGGACGCCCCAATTCCGCCGGCGCGGGTGATGAAAGACGGAGGATTCGGATGACGAGGAGCTTGCAGACCAGGAGACGACCAGGTAATCTGTGCCGTATGAACGAACTGGTTTTTGAAGTCACTCAGGAGGCTGACGGCGGTTTCCTCGCCGAGGCGCTGGGCGAAAGCATTTTTACGGAGGGGGATACCTGGGACTCGCTCCGCGCCAATGTTCGGGAAGCCGTGAGAGCGTTCTACTTTGACCGTCCAGCGCCCGCGCATGTGCGCCTGCATTTGGTGCGCGACGAGGTTCTGGGATGAGTGAGAGCTGACACCGGCAGGCTTAGCAAAAAAATTCGCAAATATCATCCGCAATTTTTCGATAGCGCCACAATTGGCAGGGATTGTTGGACTTCAGGCGCAGATTAACCTTCCGGGCCCATGTTGCAAGACAATACCGAAGGGAGACCGTTCCTCGATGAGGCCAGCGACTGCCTTCAGGACAAAACGGTGGAAACCAGCCGGCGGGGGCCCCGACTGCAACACGCACGCGTGTACTCGGAAGAATTGTTGCCTGGCATCCGTCAGTGCTGGAACTGGGTGTAGAGGTAAAGGATGCCGGCGGCGGCGGCCAGGCCGCCCAGGACGGCCAGGGTGATCTTGATCCAGCTCTTGGGATACTTGCCGGCGATGGTCCCGGTGTAGCCGTTGACCACCACTTGGAAATGGTCCGCGCCGTAATCGTAACTGAGCAGCCAGATGGGCACCAGGATGTGCTTGAAGGTCTGGCCGCTATAGTCGCTCTGGATTCGCAGGTCGCGATGGGTGTCGCCGGGAACTCGGGCGGCGCAAAGGCGCTCGGTTTCGGCGTCCATTTCCTCGCGGGCGGCCTGGGCGGCGGTGACGAGGTCAATTTGATAGCGTTCCACCACCCAGCCGGAAAGGAAGGCGGCGTTGTAAGGGGCCAACTCCTTGGTCGGAAACGGCTCGATGCGGCGCAGCATTTCGGGATGGACGCCGCGGGAGGCCGGCTCCAGTTCGTCCTTGAAGAAATGGTCCACGGAACCGGAGCTGGGCACCCAGCGGACTTTCTGTACTTGACGTGTTTGGAGGCGGCCGTTGGCGTCGCGATAGGTCTCGGTCTCGTAGTAGTAATAGCCGCTTTGGGCGGTCCAGTCGGCGTGGACCTGGGCGTCGAAGGTCCAGTAGGGAATGTAGAGGCCCTTGGCGGTGTCGGTCAGGGCGGCGTCTTTGAGGCGGTTGGGAGCGAACCAGCGGCTGGCATACCAGGAACGAATGGAGTCGCGCACCCGGCTCTCGGGGAGCTTCATGGGCAGGAGGCTCTCCGGACGGAAGGCGGCTTTGATTTCCTCGTAGGGAACGAGGGCGGAGGAGCCGCAAAAATCGCAGCGCTGGCTGATGTGCGCGGGGTCGAAGACGGAGATGGCCTGGCAACTCTGGCACTTGACGGAAATCTTTTCCGCCTGCCAGCCGCGCTGGCCGTCGGGGATGCCGCGCAAGGCGGCGACTAAATCATGCTCGACGATGACCTCGGCGCCGGCGGCGTTGAGTTCGGCCTGGGCGGGCGAGACGGTGCCGCAGAAAGGGCAGAGGATCGCTTTCTTGGCGGGGTTCCATTGCGCTTCGCCGCCGCAGGCGGGGCAACTGAATTTTTTCTGGGCGGTGGCGTCGCTCACGGGCTTTTGGGTTGGTCGGGGCGAGGATGGAGGATGGAGGATGGAGGATGGAGTGAAGAACTCTTACCGATTGGGATTAAGATTATGATTATGATTAAGATCACGAATGGGTCAGCTTTTCAGGAATTCATCCAGGGCGGCGCGGGTGATGCGCCAGGTGGCGCCGATCTTCTTGCCCTTGAGGGAGCCGTCGGCCAGGGCGCTGAGGACATCGTTCTCGCTGACGTTGAGGATCAGGGCGGCGTTGGCGGGGGTGAGCAATTCCGGCGCGCCGGCGGTGGCGGAGGAGGCCGGTCCCGCTCCCGCGCCGGCGGCTGGAATAACCGGCGGAACGGCGGGCGGGGTGGTCTGGGCCGCGTTTCCCAGGGCTTGGGCGATTTGCTGGCCCATGGCCAAACCCGCGCCCAGTTGGGTGGCCGCGCCCGCCAGACCGCCGCCTTCCCCTTTGGCCAGGGATTCGGCCATCTGGAACTTGATGTAGTCATTAAGATTTCCCACGGCGGCCATGCTGGAACGCTTGTCAATGGATTGCTCGACTTCCGGCGGGAGGGAGACGTTTTCCACGATGAAACTGGAGATTTCGATGCCGTATTTGCCGGTGACGGCGGGGTTGATGACCGGCAGGAGGGCCGCGCCGAGTTCTTCGTAGCGCGCGGCCACGTCCAGGACGGGCACTTTGGCCAGGGCGACGGCTTCGCTGAACACGCTGACGATGCGGGAGCGCATGGTGTCGCCGAATTCGTCGAGGCGGAAATGGGCGTCGGTGCCGGCGACTTCCTTCAGGAATAGTTTGACATCCACGACGTGGAAATCATAAATGCCGTAGGCGCGGACGCGGACCATGCCGAAATCCGGGTCGCGCATCATGATGGGGTTGGCGGTGCCCCATTTGTTGCCGGTGAAGAGGCGGGTGTTGACGAAATAAACGTCGGCCTTGAAGGGGGACTCGAAACCGTATTTCCAGCCTTTGAGGTCGGAGAGGATGGGAATGTTGGCGGTGACCAGCGAGTGGGTGCCGGGGCCGAAGGTGTCGCCGAACTGTCCCTCATAGACGAACTGCGCCACCTGGGATTCGCGCACGATGAGCTGGGCGCCGCGCTTGATCTCCTTTTGCATGTCCGGGTAGCGGAAGGAGATGGTGTCGCGGGAGTCGTCCTGCCACTGGATGATTTCCAGGAACTGCGTTTTCAGATAATTTATCAAACTCATAGTGCGCCTTTCTGTTTTGACTATATTCCTTGCCCGGGGCAATTCTGGAAAGTACAAATTCGGACGCAAAATGTAATGGCCAGGGGAGAATGGCGCATGTTAAATCATGGATTGTGAAAGGCTATCCTGATGCCGGCTGAAACCCTGAATTGCCCGATGTGCGGGGCGGCGGTCTCGACGGAGGCCGCGCGGTGCGAACATTGCGGCGCGCGGCTGGCCACGGTGGCCTGTCCGTCGTGCTTTGGCATGATGTTCGCGGGGGAAAAGTTTTGTTCCCATTGCGGAGCCAAGGCCGACCGGGTCGAAACCGCCGACGCCAGGCCGGAGCCTTGCCCGCGCTGCCGCGTGGAGATGAACGCGGTGGTCATTGGCGGCAGCCATTTGCGCGAATGCCCGCGTTGCGAGGGAATTTGGGCGGACGCGGACACGCTGCGCCAAATCTGCGAAGACAAGGAAAAGCAGTCGGCGGTGCTGGGAGTGGCTTCGCCGGCGGCGGCGCCGGAGACGGTGGAACTGGAGACTCATGTCCACTACATCCCGTGTCCGGTGTGCGGAAAGTTGATGAACCGGGTGCAATTCGCGCATTGCTCGCACGTCGTCGTCAACGTCTGCGGCCAGCACGGGACGTGGTTCGACCGCGACGAATTGCGGCACATTGTGGAATTTATCCGGGCGGGCGGTTTGGAGAACGCCCGGGCCCAGGAGATAGCCGAGCTGGAGCGGGAAAAGCGGGCGGCCGAGTGGCGCGCGGCGGCGGGGAATCTGGATTTTGGGTCCACCTTTTCGCCGGGGTCGAGACACGAACTGTGGGGGACCGGCATCTCGGCGGCGGCGGGATTTCTCAGCGCTTTGATGAGGTCAAAATGGTGAACGAGTTTCACAACCATCAAACATAAAATCATCCATGTACGCTGGCGGGGCGACGGGGGAGTAAGGCGAATGTGAAAGATCAAGACCCGGCGGTTCGCGCCAGCGCGGCTTCGCGCTCCAGCAACGTGGGATGCGAATAGTAAAAGCCGCTGTAAATGGGGTGGGGGGTGAGATTGCCCAGGTTTTGTTCGTTCAATTTGCGCAGGGCCGCGATCAAGGGCTGGCGTTGTTGGATCAGCCCGGCGGCAAAGGCGTCGGCCTCGTATTCATGACGGCGGGAAAGCCAGTGGAACAGCGGCGACAGCCAAAAGGTGGCCACCCCGGAGAGCAATGCGAAGAGCAGCAGGGCCGGCGCCATCTGGCCGGGGGCGAAACCAAAGCCGCCCAAAAACCAGGCCTGCCGCGCCAGCAGGGAAATCAGGTAAAACGCCAGCAGCCCGCCGCCCAGGGACAGGGCGATGGATTTGGGGATATGCCCCTTCTTGTAGTGGCCGATCTCATGGGCCAGGACGGCCTCCAATTCGCCCCGGTCCAGTTGCCGCGCCAACGTGTCAAATAAAACTATTTTGCGGAACCGGCCCAGTCCGGTGAAAAAAGCGTTGGAGTGGCGGGACCGTTTGCTCCCGTCCATCACCTGGATGTCGCGGGCGCGAAAGCCGGCGCGCCGGCCCAGGGCGAGCAGGCCGTCGCGCAATTCGCCCGGCGGCAGCGGCGTGAATTTATTGAACAGCGGCAGGATCAAAACCGGCGCGGCCAGCATGAACACCAGTTGAAACACCGCCAGGCAAACCCACGCCCAAAACCACCAGCCCGCCCCCAGCCACCCCGCCAGTTGCAAGATCAAGACCAGCAACGGATACCCCAGCGCCAGCGCCAGCAGCAATCCCTTCACCCGGTCCATCCACCAGGTGGCGGCGGTGGTGGTGTTGAAGCCGAACCGTTCTTCCAGGTGAAATTGCGCGTGCCACTCGAAGGGCAAATCCCCGGCCGACAACAGCACCCCCACCGCGATCAGAAAACCGGCCTCCGCCCGGATGGAGGCGCCGGCGGCGCGCTGAAAAGCCTGGTGGAACCACGGCAGAAACCCGCTGAACAGCACGGCCGCCAGAAGGACCGCGCCCCAGGTCAACTCGGCCATGTCGAACTGGCTTTTCGCCAGGGTGTAATCCACCGATTTGGCGTAAGTTTCGGGAGTGATGGCGCCGGCGAAAGCCGGCGGGACCTCCCCGGCGTGGCGGCGGACATGGCGCTGGTTCAGGCATTCCAGCCAGATTTGGGCCATCCATTTCGCCCCGATCAGCGCCGCGCAGAGAATCAGGAAAGGCGCAGTCATTGCGGGGCAATTTACACGCAAAACAACGGCGCGCCAGTTCGCGCAATGGGCTGGACAACGGCGCTGTGTCCGAATAGCCTTGGCTCCAGTGCTGAGAATGAGCCTGCTGGCGATTCAGTCTGCCTTGAAGCGCGCCGCGACAAAGTCAATGGCTTTGGTCGGGTTGGGGTGTGTCTATTTCGCTGTCACGGTCGCGGCCCAGGACAAATTGGTGTTCGCGGTGGACATCATTCGCCACGGCGATAGAACGCCCCTGAGCAACCCCTTTCAGGAAGATCCGGCTGTTTGGCCGGAGGGAGTTGGCAGACTGACGGCGCTGGGGACGAACCAGGAATATGCGCTTGGCGCGGAAATGAAGAAGCTTTATTACCGCGAACTTCTGGATTCCAATACGGCATCCAACTCCATCTGCGCGTTCTCGACCGATACGGATCGCACCCGGATGAGCGCGCGTTTGTTTTTAGGGGGTTTGGTGGGCGACGCCGCCGCCCGGTCCATTCCCGTTTCTTTGAACGTTCCCAGGGACATCACCGCCGGCCTCTCCGACAGCAACCAGGTCAGCACGGGGGAAATCCTAAACCCCGACGGAATCGCCAATATGCAAGCCCTTCGGTCCCAATACGTCTTGCAGTCGCCGGAGTGGATAGCCACCAATGCGGCGCTGCAACCGCAATTTGCCCGGTGGGGCCAGGCCCTGGGCCTCCGGATCAACAGCATCCAGGATTTATCGGGGCTGAGTGACACATTGTATATACATCAAATCCATCAGGTCCCGTGGACGAACCGGCTCAGCCCGGATGACATTGAGGCCATCATCGCCGCCGGGCGCTGGGCGTTTGTGTATCAATACAATCCGAACATAGGACGGGTCAGCGGAAAGGCGCTTCTGAAGAAAATATCGGAGTATATGGAGAAGGCGCGGCGCGAGGAGGTTTCCCGGAAGGAGACGGCCTTGAAATATGTGCTGTTCTCCGCCCACGACTCCACTTTGTTGAGCGAGATGAGCGCGCTCCGGGCGCCGTTGACCGGCACCAACGCGCCCCCTTACGGGGCCTTATTGCACTTCGGTTTGTTCGAGGCCGACCGCACCAATTTCTACATGCGCGTTATTTACAAGGATCGCGCGGAGCACATCGTGCCGGACCCGGAAAACGGCGGCGCGGCCTGGTCTTTGGAGCATTTGTTGAATTTGGCCGGCCCCTAGCCGCGCGCACCGGCCCTTGTTATTGACAGAACTATCTTCTCCCGGATGGCCGTGAAGCGGAACGCTATTCGGCCGCAAAGACGCGGAACGAATGCGCCGCAACGGGCACCTCGAATGAACTCCTGCCGTTGCCGGCAACGCCGCCACGCCCCCCGCCTCCACGACCGCCGCGGGTGACTTCCTGGAAGTAAGCTTCCGCCTCCGCAAAGTCCGGCGTCAATCCCCCGCCTCCACGACCGCCGCGGGCCTCGCCGCCGCCACCGCCGGCCGAAGCGGCAACCGTCTTGTTGCTGAGAAGGTCGCGCAAGGCCGTCGCGCGCGCCGTGACACGCGTGCTCACCGCTTGCGACTGGAAGTTCTGAACGATGAAAGCGCGGTTGTCATAGACGAACAAGCTGACATGATCCGGGGCATCCAGGCTCACGAACAAATCCCGGCCCAGGAGGCTGCGAATCTGGGTCAGCACGCTCTGCGGAAGCCGGTAAATGTCCGCAAAATCATCCGGCAGCGCCAGCACGCACAAGGTTCCCTTGCCGTAGGGGGCCTGGACGAGCATGGGATAGCCGGAATTGGCCGTGAGGAACTCCATGCTGATGGCGTTGTCGTTTGAAAAACGCCGCATTCGCGGAAGCAGCATGTTCAGGCTGGCCGGCGCCGCCGCCCCGGCAGCGTCCCCGCCGCGACCAGGCACGAATATTCTTCCGCCT
>JBEKIA010000100.1:0-13632 GCA_050011995.1 Verrucomicrobiota bacterium | reverse complement strand
GTCCTTGCCGCTTCCAACGGCGCTTTCGGAAAAGTGAGGGTCAATTTCTTTCACTTTGGCAACCAGGGCGTCATAGGTTGGGGCGTCGGCCTCCTTCATCGCCGCCAGCAGACGGCGCATCTGATCTGGAGAAACATCGAAGAAAATTCCAACAGATTCCCGGTCGGGCCATCCGGCCAATTTGCGAGCGTCCGAGACTTTTTGAAAGCGATCTGGATCGGCTTGCAACGCCGGGTCCTGCATGATCTGCCGGAGAGTCATAAGATCATTGATGGTGAAGATGGGCTTGGGCAAATCGGGAGCGATCTTCTGCATGGCGTTGGCAAGTCGCATTCGCGCGTTAATGGCTCTCGACCGTTCCACCCTGCTTGCGTCGGACTGATCCAACCTGCCTGCGTCGGGCGCAGGCGCGAGCGCGGACAGCGCCTCTGTGAACGCGGGCAACAATTCAACGGGGTGGGAACCGTTCAGGGCGAAAAAAAACGCGATGTCCGGGGCCGCCTTGGGAAATTTCTTCAGACCTTCCACGATCTCGGGCGTGGCCGCCTTACCGGATGTCACCTTGGCAGTGAAAGCCTCCAACTGGCTTTGTTGCTCCAACTCCGCAGCCAGCAAGGGATTGAATTTGCGCAAATCCGGCACCAACACGTCCAGCATTTTCGACGCCCCCAATCGCACATTCTCCGTGGCGCCTTGATAGGCTGCGTCAGCCAGGGCGGACACCGTTTCGTTCAAATACGGACCCACGCGGGCGGCGTATAAAGTGGATTTGCCGTCTTCGCCATCGGGGTTGAGATCGCGGGCCGCCTGTTGCAATAACCACAGCCCTTCCTGCTCCCGTATTACTTCCTGCTCCCCTATTAGGTTGCCACTCTTTACCAGTTCGACAGCCACCGGAAACACCCCGGTATCAGCTTGGTCTCCGAGCGCGGACACCAGCGAGAGAGCCGCTGCTTCCCGCACCAGCCGGTCCGGATCTTGCAACAGCGGCCGGAAGGCGTTGTTAAGGGCTTTGGAATCTTCATGGGCGATGGCCCAAAGCCAGTCTTCAGACGCCGTAGTCCTGCGAGTGCTATAAAACTGCGTGGTTGCGTTGTAAACGATCTCACTGACGGACCGGTTCTCTTTCATCAGGCGGGCGAATTCGGGCAGGATTTCGGGCGGGGGGCCAATCTGCCCCAATACGTAAAGTATAATGTTGTCGGTGTAAATACCGATGTACCCGATCCCTCCGAATGCGGGGCTGTCCCCGAACAAGGCCGCTTTCTTGTACCTGGCCTGCCGAATGGATTTACCCAAACCGCCGTCGCGCAGCAGCGCCAGGAGAAGCGGCGCCGCCTCTTTGGCCTCCGGGCCAACGATGCCAAGACCATCCACGGCGCACAGCCGGACGTAAGCATCCGCATCGTTCAGCGCCGCCTCCAGTATCGGAAGAGCCGCTTTCTTCTTGTCGCCCAATCCCGCAATGGCCTCCTGCATGACGGCATTCGGATAGACGGTTGTCGGATTCGAATCGTGCAAAGCCGCCCTCACCTTGTCCAGCGCCGCTGCCAATACGACCGCGTCGCCGGCGGGTTTAGACGGCGCGGCCTGCCCCGTCAAAGAACCATTCGTGGCGGGTGCGTCCCCGGACATGGCTAGATTCGTGGCCATGGGCGCCGGGGATGCGTGGGAGATGGACTTGACAATGGCGAAAGTTGCGCCGCCGAGAACCAGCGCGGCGATGAGGCCGGCGACCTTTGCGGAAGTCACGAACACCAGAATCCCACCGGCGGAACTTGCGGCGGTTCCTACAGCCGCTTTTGCCATCGCCACTTCGGCCCAGGATGAGGCCGCCTCAACCGGCGCAGCCTGCGCGCCGTGAACGGCAAACGCCGCCGCCAGCGCCAGCGAGGAGACCGCGACGCCCCGCCGGGCCAGAATCTCCCGCAACCTCTCCATCGCGCGCGAGAGGCGCTTCCGCGCCGTCTCTTCGCTCAAGCCCAGCGCTTCGGCAACCTCTTTATGGCTCTTGTTGCCGAAGTAGCGAATCATCACCAGTTCCCGGTCCTCGGAGGAAAGACTGTCCAGGGCGTCGTTAAGCTGTGGAGTGAGGCGTTCCCAGGTGGAATCGGCTTCGTTGGGTTCAGTAGTCGGCTGCATGGCGAGGGCTTCCTGTTCGCGGCGCTGGCGATTGGCGTTCGTGCGGACCTGGTTCAAAACGGCAAAGCGCGTCGCGCGAAAGAGCCAGCCGTAGAGGGTGGCCTGCCGGGGAATACAATCCGCCTTCCGCGCCAGGGCGATGAAGACGACTTGCGCCGCCTCTTCCGCCGAGTCGGGATTGCCGGTCTGCCGCAGGGCGGCGTGATAAACCATGCCGGAGTATCGCTCCACCAGCGCGCGGAACGCCTCTTCGGAGTGTTGGGCCGCGTAATTCTTGAGGAGTTGCCAGTCGTCCATAGTCGCATCTTTCTGCTAATAAACAGCAGCCCCGCGAAAAATGTGACACCTAATTCCATTCAAAACCCCGGCCCATGCCAGGCTCCGCGGCGTCATGCGCTTCACGTTGAACATCCAAACCGGCTTTACGGTTTGGCCGGCAGCCCGTTGGTAATGCCGATCTTCTTCAGGAACGGATCAATGGATTGCTTGCGGCCCAGGAATTTTTCGATGGAGATTTGCACCTCGCGCGAACCGCCCTGCTCGTAAATCTCCCGGCGCAGCCGCCGGCCGGCGTCGCGATCAAAAAATCCATCGGGCGCGTTTTGAAACACCGTCGCCATGTCCGCGGCGATGGCGTCCGCCCAGGCGTAGCCGTAGTAGCCGGCGTCGTATCCCATGAGATGCCCAAAATAAGCGACAAAGGCCGTGTCGGGCGGTTCGGGATGGAACGTTTCGCCGGCAATCTTGTTAGAGAGCGGGACGGTTTGCTCCTCGTTGCCGGCGTGGATTTGCGTGTGCAAGGCCAAGTCCGCCAGGCCGAAGGAAAGTTGCCGGCGGTACGTGTTCCCCTCCGTCGCCAATTTGGCCTCCTTCAACTTGCCCAGGATTTCGGCGGGAATTTTTTTGGACGGGTCGCGGTAATCCGCCGCGAAACTGTCCAGGACTTTTTTGTCCCAAGCCCAGTTTTCCAGCATTTGCGAGGGCGCCTCCACAAAATCCCCCGGCACGCTCGTGCCGGCAAAGCGCCCGTATTTGGCGCGCGTCAAAATGCTGTGCATGGCATGGCCGAATTCGTGGAAAATCGTCACCACATCCTCATGCGCCATGAGCGAGGGCTTGCCGTTTTCCGGCGACGGGAAATTGCAGATCAAGGCCGCGGTGGGCCGCTGATATTTGCCGTCGGGCAGCAATTTTCCGTCAATAATGCTGAATTCGGCGAAGTGATTGTATTTGCCTTCGCGCGGGAACATGTCCAGATAGAACAGCCCCAGCGGTTCGCCCGTGGCGGCGTCGGAGACGGCGTAGAGCTGCAAATCCGGCACCCATTTGTAGGGGGCCTGGATTTGCTGGAATTTCAGGCCGAAAATGCGCTGGTAAATCCGGAACATTCCCTCCAAGACGGATTGGTAGGGGAAATAAACGCGCAGCGCTTCCTCGTCCACTGTGTATTTCTGTTTCTTGAGTTGATTGGCGTAATAGCGCCAGTCCCACAAATGAATTTGCGCGTTGGCGTCGCCGGTTTCCTTTGCCTTCATGGCGCGGAATTCGGCCGTCTCCGCGTCAAATTTCGGCTGGAGTCCGGTCTTCAACTGCTCCAGGAAGTCCTCCGCGCGCGCCCCGGTTTTGGCCATCTTGATCTCCGTCTGGTAATCGGCCCAGTTGGTGTAACCGAGTTTGCGGGCGATGGTGTCGCGCAGCACCAGCACCTGCTGGAGGATGGGAATGTTCTCCGCGCGCGCCAGGCTGTCCCGCGCGGTTTCCAGCTTGAGGCGCGTGGCCTCGGATTTCGCGTTCTCCATCACGGCCAGATAGTGCCAGGTGATATTGGCCATGACGGCATAAGCGCCGTCGCTAGTCTTGACATCTTTCTGGTCCAGAAAATCCTCCGGCACGCCCTCCAGTTCCGCCCGGGTGAAGAGGAGCTTGCGCTCCGCCTTGTTGATGTTGGCCTCGAAATCCGTTTCCAGGGTTGAAAGCTTTTTGCGCAGGCTTTCCACCTCATCCCGCTGGGCCTGGGGAAGGGCCAGGCCGGCGCGGCGGTAGTCCCGCAGGGTTTCCTGGAGCAATTTGGCGTCCTCGCCGGCCAGGTTTGGATTGGTGCCCGCGTATGCCTGGATGGCCTGGAAGACATCCAGGCGATAATCCACGCTCACGAACCATTGGTCCAAGGTCTTCTTTTGGTCTTCGGCGGCGTCGCGCAGAGCGGTGTCGGTGCTGGTCTGCCGGATGATTTCGAGCCGGTTCTCGGTCAGGCCGGCCTGATAGGTGGCGTCGTCGAGCGCGCGCACCGTGTTGGTGAAGGCCGCCTGCGCCGGCGCCAATTTGCCGATGCGATCCAGGGCCTGATCCCCCGCCGCGATGGTTTCTTTGACAGATTGCGCGATGGCATTGGAGGTCATTTCAAACTCGGGCAGGCTGATGACCGAGTTGAACTTCTCCGCCTCGCGCTGGTAATCCGCCAGGGTTTTCCCCGCCGTGGAGACCGGCTCGTTATTATGCCGGCCCGTGGAGCAAGCGGCCAGAAAACCGGCCAGCGCAAAAATCAAAATGTGTTTGGATTTCATGTTGTTTCAAAGACAAACGCCCCATAGCCCACGACTTGGTTGCGCGGTCCCGCCGTGTCGCCGGAATTGCGCAGGTCCACCGCCCGCGCGCTCAAGCCGTGCCGCTGGGCCGCGCGGAGCAGGCCGCGGATGGGAATGCGTCCGCAGGCCTGATCTTCTTCGATGTCCTGAGGACGCAGTTGCTCGATGGCGCGGCTGGTGGCGGCGTCCAGTTCCCGCGCGCTGGAGTAGGCGTGGTAATGGCTCAGATCCGAACTGATAACACAGCGGGTTTCCGGGCCGCCCCAAAGCGCGTCCAGGACCCGGGCCACCGCCTCGTCCGTGGCCTCGTGGACCACCAGGGGGACAATTTGGAAATCCCCCAGCACCACTTGCAGGAACGGCAACTGCACTTCCAGGGAGTGTTCGCGGGCGTGCGCTTCGTCCAGAACCATCACTTGCGGCAGCGCGCAAATCCGCCCAACCGCCTCGGTGTCCACCGGGACCAGCCCCAGCGGGGTTGCGAACGCTTCCGCGCCGGGCGCCGCCAAGCCTTCAAAGGACACATAATGCGACGGCCCGATCAAGACTACCCGTTTGATGATTTGGCGCTCCGGCGCAAACCGCGCGTAGGCCGACGCCGCGATGGGGCCGGAGTAGATGTAACCCGCGTGCGGCGCGATGATGGCTTTTGGCCCGGCGGCGGCGTCCAACCGAACCCGGCTGAGGAAACTTTCGACCAGGCGGCGCAGTTCGATTGCATCCGCGGGATAGAACCGGCCCGCCACGGCCGCCGGCCTCACTTTGGCTAGCTTGATGGATGAGGTTCCTGCCATAACTGTTCAGGCGCGGTCCAAAGGCACAGGCCGCGGCCAACCCAGCGACAAATCCCCGCCCGGGCCGTCCAGTCTCACCTCGGCCGCGCCGCCCGCCGGCCAGAGGCCGGGAATGGCGGTTTGGCACTGTGGGCATTGGCCGGCGCCGGTAATCCGGTACTCCCGCACCCGGTAGCTGCTGCGCTCAACAAGGAGCGCGCGGCATCGGGGGCAAAACGTGTTCTCCCAGGGCCCCACCCGGCCGGGCATATTGCCGGCATAGACATAGTTCAACCCCTCCTCCGCTCCGATTTCCGCCGCATGAACGAGCTGTCGCGCCGCCGTGGCCGGGGAATCGGCCATCTTGTAGTCAGGATGAAATGCGGTGACATGCCACGGAATATCCCGGCTGACCGAGGCGAGGAATCGGGCCAGCTCGCGCACCTCCCCGTCGCTGTCATTGAAACCCGGCACCAGGAGTGTCACCACCTCCAGCCACAGCCCGCGTTCGCGCACCGAGCGGATGCACTCGGTAACACGGTGGAGAGTTCCGCCCAATTGCCGGTAGCGCTGGCCGTCGAAACCTTTCAAATCAATCTTGTAAGCGGCGATCCACGGGCGCAAAAAGTCGAGCGCCTCGGGTGTGGCGTTGCCGTTGGAGACGAACGCGCAGGCCAGACCGGCGTGCTTCGCCTCCCGAAAAATGGCCACGGCCCATTCCGCGGTGATGAGCGGTTCATTGTAGCTGGACACCATGAGCCGGGCGCCCTGGCGTTGCGCCGCCTTGACGATTTGTGCCGGAGTCGCTTCGAGCAGGGGCGACGTGGAGGCCGGCTCGCGCAGGGCCTGGCTGCTGACCCAGTTCTGGCAATAAGGACAATGAAAATCGCAGCCGAGCATCCCAAAGGTCAGCGCGTCGCTGCCGGGATAAACATGGAAGAACGGTTTCTTCTCGACCGGGTCGCTGGCCAGGCCGCCGGCCACGTAGCCGAACGGCACGCGCAGTTGGCCTCCGTCATTGAACCGAACTTTGCATATCCCGCGCCGCCCCGCCGCCAGAAGACAGCGATGCCCGCACGCCACGCATCGCACACGCCCGTCTTCCGCCCGCCAGAGCGTCCCGACGGTCGTGTGACGGTCCAGTATCCCGGCCAGTGAGACGTTGGCCGCCGGAGACTCGCGATGGAGTATGCTCACGGCTCCGCCTTTTTCTCAACATTACAGCCGTGTCTTCCCCTCGGCCTTCGCCTTTTTCCATCTGGCCCGGGCGCTCGCCGCCAGCCTGGCTCTTACTTCCGCGCTAACCTTTCTGCGCTTGCGGGCCGGCTTGGAGGGTTCGCCTCTAAACCTGGCCCAGCGCGCCTTGGCGGCAGCGGCAATCCGGGCGCGTCCGGCCCTGGACAGGCGGCGCTTCCTTCGGACTTTCCCGGCGGGCGGGGCCGGAATTTCGGCTTCACCCGCAAGGGAATTGATCTGGCTTTCCAGCGCCTCAATTTCTTCCTTGATGGCAATGATGCGTTGGAGTTGGGTGGTTGTTAACTCTGTGAGTTTCATCATGACTCATCTGTTATGCCGGCGCGGGCTTGGAGTCAATCACGAAAAACAAAAAATAGCTACATCCTCTCCAGCGCCTGGCAAAGGTCGGCGATCAGGTCTTCGGGGTCTTCCAAGCCCAGCGCCAGGCGCACCAGGTTGTCCACCATCCCGATGGACTGGCGGTATTGCGCCGGGTAGTCGAAGAACGACATCGTCGCCATCTGCGTCACCAGGCTTTCGGAACCGCCCAGGCTGGGTGTAATGAGAAACAGTTCCAGCGAGTCAATGAATTTGCGCGTCGCCTTGTCGTCGCCTTTGACCAGAAACGTAATGACGCTGCCGAAGCCGCGCATCTGTTCCTTGGCAATGGCATAATCCGGATGCGATGGGAGGCCGGGATACCAGACTTTCTCGACCCGCGGATGTTTTTCCAGGGCCTGCGCCACCAGCAAACCGGCGCGGTTGTGATGCTCCATGCGCAACGGAAAGGTCTTCAAACCGCGTTCCAGCAGAAAGCAACTCAACGGGCCGGGGATGGACCCGATCATGCGCTGGAGCTTGTTCAGTTCTTCCAGCAATTGGTGGCCGCCCAGCGTGACGCCCGCCAGCAGGTCGTTGTGGCCGCCCAGATATTTGGTGGCCGAATGGATCACCATGTCCACGCCCAATTCCAGCGGGCGGATGTTGTAGGGCGTGGCGAGGGTGGCGTCAATCATGGTCAACACGCGGTGACGCCGGGCGACCGCGACGACGGCCGGGATGTCCAGCGCGCGCAGGTAGGGATTGGTGGGCGACTCGGTAAAGATGATGTTGGTGCCGGGCCGGATGGCCTTTTCGATGGCCTGGGCCGTTGGCGGGACGAGCGTGTTGGCAATTCCGAATTTGGCCAGGAAATTGGTGGCAAAATCGCGCGTCTGCCGGTAGCAATCGCTGGTGAAAATGATGTGGCCGTCCTTTTTCATGTAGGCCATCAGCGTCATAATGACCGCGCTCATGCCGGTGGAAAACAGGATGGCGCGCTCGGCGCCTTCGATGGCCGCCAGCTTGCGCTCGGCTTCCTGTTGCGTGGGATTGCCGTAGCGGCCGTATTCCTGCTCGCGGATGATCCGCCCCTGGCCCTTGGCGGTCATGAACTCCACCACCTCCGCCATGGACTCAAAACTGAAGTTCGAGGTCTGAACGATGGGCGTGGAAACGGCGTGATGGGCTTTGGCGCGGCGTTGCAGGCCGTGAACCGCCAGGGTGGACGGACCCCGTTTGCGGACGTTGGAACTCTTAGGCATCGAGCCGGCTCCTTTCTCCGAGCGCGCGCTGGAGGGCGTCTTTGACCGCATCCAGGCGGGCGGGCAGCTCAATCGGCTGGTTGGCGTGGCGGCACGGAAAATCCAGTTCCTTCTGGTGATACTTGACTTTCATCTCAATAAACTTCAACCCGTGCGCGGTGGAAATCACCACCACGCGCTCCGCTTTGTCTATCTTCCCCGCCTTGAGCAGCTTGATCAGCGCGGCCAGCGCCACGCCGGTGTGCGGGCAGTTGAACATGCCCGTCTTGTCGCCCAGCGCCGCGGCGTCGGCCAGTTCCTCCTCGCTGGCCTGCTCGACAATGCCGTCGAATTGCTGGAGCACGCGGACGGCTTTCTCAATGCTGACGGGGTCCCCGATCTGAATGGCGCTGGCCAGGGTCTTTTGGGCCTGCATCGGCTCGAACGATTTGAAGCTGTTTTGAAACGCGCGGTAAAGGGGATTGGCGTTTTCCGCCTGGGCCACGACGATGCGGGGCAGTTTGTCAATCAAGCCCAGGTTGCGCATCATCATCAGCCCCTTGCCCAGCGCGGAAACATTGCCCAGGTTGCCGCCGGGAATAATAATGACGTCCGGCGCCTCCCAGTCGAACTGCTGGACGATTTCGATGCCGACCGTCTGCTGGCCTTCCACGCGCAGGGAATTCATCGAGTTGGCCAGGTAAAGCGTTTCGTCCTTGGTAATCTCCTGCACCAGCCTCATGCAGCCGTCAAAATCGGTGTCCAGATACAGCACCAGCGCGCCGTTGGAAATGGGCTGGACCAGTTGGGCGATGGAGATTTTGCCCCGCGGCAGCAGGACGATGGACGGGATGCCCGCCGCCGCGCAATAGGTCGCCAGCGCCGCCGAGGTGTCGCCGGTCGAGGCGCAGGCCACCGCCTTGATGGGCGCGCCCTCGGAGATCATTTGCTTGACCTGCGAGACCAGCACCGTCATGCCCAGGTCCTTGAACGAGCCGCTGTGGGTGTTGCCGCAAAGTTTGATCCACAGGTCGTTCACGCCCACGATTTTCCCGAAGCGCTCGGCCCAGAAAAGGTTCGTGCCGCCTTCGTAGAGCGAGACGATGTTGTCGTCCTTGATTTCGGGAAGGACCCATTCCTTTTTGGCCCACACGCCCGAACCGTAGGGCCACTGGTTGCTCTTGTATCGGTCCTCAAAGAGCTTCATCCATCCCTTGGCGTCGCGCCGCTTCAATTGTTTGAGGTCGTGCTGCACCTCCAGGAGCGATCCGCAACGCTTGCAGTGATAGACAATGGAATTCAGCGGATAAGTCGCTGCGCACTCCAAATTGATGCACTGAAACCAGGCTCGGTATGACATCGTTTAATTCTCCTGTGCCGCCGGCACACTTTGTTCGGGAACAAGAATGACAGCCCCGTTACGCATTTCAATCCTAATCCTAATCTTAATCTTGATCTTCTTCATGCACCCGATTTTCCAAATTATCCTTCGTAAAACCCGCCATCATCGAAATTGGGGATTAAGATTATGAGCAAGATTAAGATTAAGAACCGGAAAACGCCGCCCCCAAAAAACCACACGCGCCCCGGAGACCCTCGTTCTATCCCCACACCCCCGCGATCCTCGTCCCGCAGAAACGGCATTTGCCGCCGGTGATGTCCATTCGCGTGACGGCGAAGATGTCGCGTTCCACGATGGCCTTCCGGCAGTTGGGACACCAAGTCGTCTCCGCCCCTTCCAGGCCGGGCACGTTGCCGATATAGACGTAGCGCAGCCCCTCGGCGCGGGCGGCGTCGCGCGCTCTGACCAGCGTTTCGACGGGCGTCGGCGTCAGATGCGCGAGTTTGTGCTGCGGCTGGAAGCGCGAAAAATGCAAAGGCCGGTCCGGTCCCAACTCCTTGACAATCCAGCCGCACATCCGCCGGATGGCCTCCTGGTTGTCCGTGTAAGTCGGCACGACCAGGTTGATGATCTCAAACCACACGCCCAGGCCGTTGATCGTCTTGAGCGTGGCAAGGATGGAAGAGAGTTTGCCGGAATTGAGTTTCTTATAGGTTTCCTCGTCGAAGCCTTTCAGGTCCACATGCGCGGCGTCGGCGAATTGATACAAATCCAGCGCGGGCCGTTCCTCGATGGAGCCGCAAGTGACGACGATGTTTTTGAGCTTCCGCGCGCGCGCCGCCTGGCAGGTGTCCTGCGCGTATTCGTAAAACGCCGTCGGCTCGGAGTAGGTGTAGGAAATGGACGGGCAACCCAGCGCCTCGGTCACGGCCACGACGTCTTCGGGGAACAAGCTCAACCGCGACATTTGTTCCAGGGTCAGGCTCGCCGGCAACGGCGGCCGGAAACGAAGTTCCGCCCCGTGCGGGTCCTTGGTTTCCTCCGGTTTCTTCTGCGAAATCTCCCAGTTCTGGCAATTCAGGCACCGGAACACGCAGCCGGAGGTGGCAATGGAAAAGCTCAACGTGCCCGGCATGAAATGGAACAGCGGCTTCTTCTCCACCGGGTCAACGTGGAACGTGCAGGGCGCCCCATAGACCAGCGTGTAAAGCGCGCCGTCGCGGGCGATCTTGTTCCGGCAATGGCTGCGGTCGCCCGGCGCCAGGATGCAATTGTTCGGGCAGACCTTGCACTGGACGTTGCGGCCCAGCTTGAGGTAATGCCGCGCCTCCTTCACCCAGCCGCGTTTCTGCCACAGTTCCCAAAGCACGCCGGCGGGCGCGTCGCCCTTGAAAATTTCGGCCGGGGCCTCCGACTCGCCCCATTTGGTGAAGAAATCGAAAAACGAAGCCGCGCCCGCCAGGCCGGCCACCCCCGCCGCGCCAAGGCCGATGGCCGCGCGACGCGAGATGCCCCTCGAAAAATCGGAGCGGTTCATATCTATTCGCGATGCTTGATCCAGCCCCATCGCTGCAAGGCAAGATACACCGCCGGCACGACATGCGCCAGAACCAAAATAATCAGCGGCAGATGGAACATGCGATGCAGCATCAGCGCGGTTTTCTCGTCCAGCAATTTCGAAAAACCGTGGCGCCCGTCCATGATATAACCGGTCAGCAGAAAGGCCATGACCAGCGGCAGCAACAGCCAGCCGCTCCACCGCATCGTCTTGAGGCAAATAAAGTTGATTGTGCTCATATCGCAACCTTTCGCTGAAACCACGCATTTACCCCGCGCAACCCCGCGCCGCGCCCGTGGCCAGGCCGAGAATGCCACGAAGCCGGACGCGGTGAAACATTGTTTTGGGGCGGTGTGATTCCGGCAGGGATCAGCGATGAAACCATCGCATGGATCGAAAAGAAATTGAACCTCTTCTGATGGAACTTGTTTCGGGCATTGCATCTTTTTGGCGGCGGCGTAGGATGGGCGCTGTCGTGCCAACCAAACGAGGACCCATCCCTCTGTTCCGCTTTGCGGCAATGGACGCGCGCCTGGGCATCGAATGCGGCGGGACGCGCACGGTGGCTCTTTTTGGCCCCGGAAAGGACGGGGACTTCCAACGCGCCGAGTTTGGCCCGGCCAATCTCCGATTGCTGGACGACGCGGGGCTTGTCAAACATTTCAAGGCGGTCCGGCGCGCGGCGGCGGCCCCTTGCGCCGGAATCGCCATCGGCATGGCCGGGGCGCGCACGGAGAAAGACCGGCGGCGGATTCGCGCGGCGGCGGGGAAGGTGTGGCGGAACACGCCTGTGTATGCGACAGATGATTTGGAGACGGCGCTCGCCGCCGCCGAAGGCCAGGAGGGACGGCAAGCCAGGGTCTTGATTCTCAGCGGCACCGGGTCGTGTTGTTTTGGGCGGCGCAATGGGACTCATGCCGGGACGGTTCGCCTCGGCGGGTGGGGGCATATTCTGGGCGACAGGGGGAGCGGTTATGACATCGGACGACAAGCTCTGCGGGCGGCGGCCGGCGAGATGGATCGCAAGGGCCAATGGCCGGCTTTGGGGGAAAGGATTTTGCAGGCCTTGCAGTTGAATGAAGCGGACGATTTGATTGACTGGGCGAAGGGCGCGGAGAAAGCCGAGGTCGCGGCGCTGGCGCCGACGGTCTTTGCGGCGGCGGCAAAGCGGGACCGATTGGCGCGGAGAATCCTGGCGGACACGGCGGCGGCGCTGGCGGAGGATGGCGCGAATTGCGCGCGGCGGTTGGCGCGGCCCGGCGCGCCGGTGGAGTTTGTTCTGGCGGGCGGCATTTTGTTGAAGCAGGCGGGCTTCGCCCGGCGAGTGGGGGCGCGGCTGCGGCAGCTCCGGCCCGGCGCGCGGGTGAGGCGGTTGCGGCGGGAGAGCGCCTGGGGGGCCATTTTGCTGGCGCGGGAGCATTTTGGCGGTGTCAAGCAGGGGAAAATCCACCCGGCCGGGGCGGAGGCGGCTTGGCCGGACGCGCCGGAGATTCCGCCCGCGAGCGGGGCGTTGCCGGCCACGGAGGAGCGCAATCCGCGTTCGCGGAATTTGGACCGGATGCCTTTGGCCCGGGCGATTGCGCTGATGATTCGAGAGGAATCGGAGGTCGCCGCGGCGATTTTCAAGGAGAGGCGAAATATTCAACGCGCCGTGGAGATGATCGCGCGCTCGCTGGGGCATGGCGGGCGGCTGTTTTACGCGGGAGCGGGCACGAGCGGGCGGCTGGGAGTTTTGGACGCGTCGGAATGCCCGCCGACTTTCCGGCTGCCGCCGAACCGGGTGCAGGGGATCATCGCCGGCGGGCGGACGGCCCTCTGGAAATCGGTGGAAGGGGCGGAGGACGACGCGGCGGCGGGAGCGGCGGCCATCGCGCACCGGGGAGTCCGGCGCCGGGATGTGGTGGTCGGGATCGCCGCCAGCGGGCGGACGCCGTTTGTCTGGGGCGCGCTTTGGGCGGCCCGGCAACGGGGCGCGCGCACCATTCTGCTCTGCTGCCATCCGCGCCTGGAAATTCCGGCGGCGCGGCGGCCGGACCTGGTGATCGCGCCGGACACCGGGCCGGAGGTGTTGACCGGTTCGACCCGCCTGAAGGCCGGGACGGCGACCAAGATCATTCTGAACATGCTCACCACGCTGGCGATGGCGCGGCTGGGCAAAGTGACGGGCAACTTGATGACGGACCTTCAGCCTTCCAACGAGAAATTGCGCCGGCGGGCGATTGGGATGGTGCAAACCCTGACCGGCGCCGGAGGCCCCGCCGCCCGCGCCGCGCTGGAAAAAACGAAGTGGAGGGTCAAAGCCGCGTGCCAGAGGGTGTGTGACCGCTGAGTAACCCACAATCGAAAAGCAAGCAGGACGGTCATTTTGTGGTTGCAGATTGTATCTTTATAGATACATTTCAGCCATGAAACTTGATCTTGATGACCTTTTCCA
>JBEKIA010000099.1:0-13650 GCA_050011995.1 Verrucomicrobiota bacterium | reverse complement strand
GCTCGCCTTTCAGCAAGTTATCCCCAACTTCATGGCAAATTACCCACGTGTTACGCACCCTTGCGCCGCTCCGGCTGAAGAATATTGCTACCCTCCAACCAGCGCTCGACTTGCATGTCTTATCCACGCCGCCAGCGTTCGTTCTGAGCCAGAATCAAACTCTCCGTTAAAAACGTTAGCTTGAATCTTGTCCGGGGGTTGGCCGGACTGATTTTGCAATTAAAACTCTCCGGGGTCCGCCAAACTAACAGGCGAACCTCGAAGGGGCTCTCACTATTCGCACAATTCAATTTTCAATGAGCAGCGGGTGTTTCCACCCAAAATCCTTCTCCTTCCAGGGGACAAAAAACCCCGAGTGCCGAACTTTTTGACTCTTTTCGGCATCTCAGTTGCCTCTTTTTGTCGTTGAACCGCTTTACCCCTTCAACGCCGGATTGTCAACGGTTTTTGTTGATCAACACCTTCTTCCACTTGGAAGGAACGGCCACACCTTACCATCCCCAAACAGCAGCGCAAGTTTTTTTTTCATTTTTTTTTCATTTTTTTTCACCCCCGCCAATTTCGAGGCTTCCGCGCCCAGGTGCGGCATGGAAAAAACCGGAATTCCCGGAAGCAGCTCACGAACGGCATGGATATTGCTTCTAGACGAAAAATCCTGCTTCCGGGCTGACATCATCACAATCTTAATGTCCTTTGCTCCAATGGATTGCATATATTTCGCCGTCAACAACGTGTGATTGATCGTCCCCAGGCAATTCGGCGCCACGATGACGGTTTCGCAGCGGAGTCGTGAAATTAAATCCGCCGCCGCGTAATGGTTCCCCAACGGCGCCAGCACCCCGCCGGAACCTTCCACCAGCAGGATTTTGCCGCGTTTGCCCAGGCGCCGAATCTGCCGCAGGGCATGGGGCAAGGAAATCCGCGGCCCGTGATGCAGCCTTGCCGCCACCCACGGCGCCAGCGGCCGCTTGAAGAAAAAGGGGTTGGTTTGGGCCAGCGTCAGATCCTCTTGCTGGAGCCGTTGCAGCAGGCGCGCGTCGTGGCGGGAACCGGAGCAAAACGGTTTCATGGCCAGGGCGTCATGCCCTTCCTGGCGCAAATGACGCAGCAACAGCGCCGTCAGGACTGTTTTTCCAACCCCGGTGCCGGTGCCTGTGATGAACAAGATTCGGCCCACAGGAACAGACTCTCAGGGCGTCGCGGGGTTGCGCAGATATTCCTGCACAATGGCGCGCACGATTTCCAGGTTGGCCGCCGCCTGGGCCATGAAGTCATCGGCGCCGGTCAGATCGCGCTTCCGCCCGCGCGCCTCCAATTCCCGGAGGGGAGCCACCATGGCCGACATGCCGCAAGAGAGGCTGGCGCCGGCCAGCTTGTGGGCCAAATACTCCACGTCGTCCGCGGAACGCTCTTCCAGGGCCGCGCGGAGGGCGGGCATGATCTCCGCGGCCTGGTCGAAATAGAGCTTGGCCAGGTCCTGCAGGAAGCCGGGGTCCTCGCCCGAGGCGGCGCGCAATTGATCAAAATCCACGGCCGGTTCGCCGCCGGCGGCCTGGGGATTGTTTTCGTTGGGTGTCATTGGTGTTGGTATTCGCGGACGTAAGTGCCGACTTTGCTGCGGGTCAATTCCAAATGGCGGCTGGTCTGGGCAAACAACGCCTCGGCGTTGGTCAGGTGGCCTTCCTTGCCTTGCCGTTCCAGTTCGCGCAACGGCAGGACCATGGCCGACATGCCGCAGGCCAGGCTGGCGCCAACCAGTTTGTGCGCAAAATGATCCACATCTTTGGCCGAGCCGGCCGTAATCGCTCCCCGCAGGCCGTTCATCAAATCCTTGGCCTGGGCAAAGTAAAGCTCCACCAGTTCCTGCAACATGGCCGGGTCTTCGTTGGCGGCGGCTTCCAGTCTTTCCAGATCCACCAACCCCTCGTCGCCGGTCACCTCGGGCGGCACAAAATCGGCGGTCGTGGCGGCGGTGGTGGCGGCCGCCGGCAGAGGCGCGCGCTCCAGCGCCTTCTTCAGTTCCGTGTCCTTGACCGGTTTGGAGAGGTAATCGTTCATCTGCGCGGCCAGACATTTCTCCCGGTCGCCCTGCATGGCGTTGGCCGTCATGGCGATGATGTGAACGGGATTCAAGCCCTCCGCATGTTCGCGCAGCCGGATTTGCTCGGTCGCTTCGTAGCCGTCCATCTGCGGCATCTGGCAGTCCATCAAAATCACATCGTATCCTTTTTGGCCGGACTTTTCCACCGCCTCCACGCCATTGTTGACCACGTCGGGCGAGTAGCCCAGCTTCTTCAACTGGGCGACAGCCACCCGCTGGTTGATGAGATTGTCTTCAGCCAGAAGGATGCGGAGGG
Organism: Verrucomicrobiota bacterium; assembly: GCA_050011995.1. GTDB lineage: Bacteria > Verrucomicrobiota > Verrucomicrobiia > Limisphaerales > Palsa-1400 > JBEKOF01. Next base: position 11,293 of record JBEKIA010000099.1, on the reverse strand, counting down.
GATGATTGGCCAGCACAATGGGCGGCTTGGGCGCCGGCTCCTGGCTGGCCGGGGCGGCGGGAGCGCCCTTCCCCTTGGAAAGGCCCGTCAGGCACTCGAAGAGCCGGGCGCGTTTGATCGGTTTGACCAGGCAGGCGTCCACCCCCGCCTCGGCCAGTTTGTCGTCGTCAATTAACTTGCCCAGGGAGGTGAGGAGGATGACGCGCGTTTTGGCGATGGCCGGGTCGGATTTGATGACATGGGCCAGGGTGATGCCGTTCATGCCTGGCATGAGCATGTCAACCAGAACAGCGTCAATGGGATCGTGGGCGGAATCCTGCAGTTTTTCCAGGGCTTCCTGGGCGCCGGTGGCCGCGCAGGAGCGCATTCCCCAACTGTGGAACAATTCCTCCAGAATCTGACGGTTGGTCTGATTATCGTCCACGATCATGACGTGGAGATTGATCTGGTCCTGTTTGGCGGCGGCGGCTTTGGCGCCGGACGGCTGCTTCTCGAAGCCGGCGGTGAACCAAAAGGTCGAGCCTTGGCCCGGCACGCTGGTGAAACCGATCTGCCCCCCCATCAATTCCACCAGTTGCTTGGCAATGGCCAGACCCAGGCCGGTGCCCCCGTACTTCCGCGTGGTCGAACTGTCCGCCTGGCTGAAGACTTGGAACAGTTTGGGCTGCGTGGCCGGGTCAATGCCGATCCCGGTGTCCCGCACTTCAAAGCGCAATTCGACATGCGTCGCGGTTTCGCTCACGGTGGACACCGAAACCACCACTTCCCCGAACTCGGTGAACTTGACGGCGTTGCTGACCAGATTGACGAAGATCTGGCGCAAACGCCCGGGATCGCCGCGCAGTTGCGTCGGCACATCCGCCAGGACGAACCCGGCCAATTCCAGGTTCTTGGCCTGCGCGGTTTCCGCCAACAGTTCCAGGGAGCCTTCAATGGTTTCCTGCAAATCAAAATCTATCGTCTCAAAGATCAGCTTCTTGGCTTCCGACTTGGAGAAGTCCAGCACGTCGTTGATCAACAGGAGCAGCGACTCGGCGCTCCGCCGGATGGCCTCGGCATATTCCCGTTGCTGGGATCCGAGCGGCGTGTCGCGCAACAGGTTGACCATGCCGATGACCCCGTTCATGGGGGTGCGGATTTCATGGCTCATTTTGGCGAGAAATTCGCTCTTCGCCTTCACGGCCGCGTCGGCTTCCGCCTTGGCCTGCCGCAGTTCTTCCTCCACCTTCTTGGACTCGGTGATGTCGCGCATCGTGCCGACATACCCGCCGGTGTCCTCGCTTTCAATAAACTCGCCGTCTTCATCCTTGGCCCGCGCTTCGGTGGGAATGAGGGCCGCCCGGCAGGAGACCCAGTGGACCTGGCCCTGCGGGGCCACCAGGCGGAATTCCTGCGAGTATTCCTTGCGCTCCCGCACGCATTGCTGCCACAACTGGACCACTTCGGGCTTGTCGTCCGGATGCAAGGCCCGCATCCAGCCATCCCCCAGGCTTTCGCCCGGAGTCAGGCCCGTCATTTGCACCCACTTGGAATTGCTGTAAACGCGCCGGCCGGAAATATCGCTCAGAAAAATGCCGGAGGGGGAGGACTCGCTCAAGGAACGGAACTTGGCTTCGCTTCGCGCCAAGTCGGTTTGCACCAGGCGGTATCGGGTGTTTTCCTGCTTGAGGGCTTCGATCCGTTCGGCCACCTCGCGGGCCACAATCTCATTGAGTATTTCCTCCTCCGCCTGGTGGCGCGCCAATCCGGCCATCAGACGCAGGCTCTCCCAAATCCACAGCGACAGCACCGTGTCCTCAAACAGCACCCAGCCGGTGAATTCCTTCCACGTCCACGGCATCAAATACGCGTCCGTCAAAAAAATTTGGCTCACCCATCGCCCCAGCCGGTCATCCAGCGCCACCACCAACGTGGCGGTCATGAGAATCTTGATGTCCCGATAGGCCGCCAGCGAAGCCAGCGCGCCAAAAACAAAGAAATGCGTCTCAAAGCTCCGCTCCGTCAGAAAAATAAACAGCGACGGCGTCAACATCTGCCCGATGGCAATGACGTGCCGCGTGTAAGCCTTGCCCGGATGGTACAACGCCATCGTCAGCGGCAGCAGATAAACCAGTCCGGCCAATCCGGCCGCCATCTCCATCAGGTGCCACTGGGGAATCTGCGACAAGACCTTGCTGCTGGGGGCGATCAACGCCGCCGCCGCCATGGCCGCCAGCCATTCAAAGGCGATCAGCCAGGCGAACATCCGGTCCGTCGCCTTGAAATTGACCTGTTTCTGCTGACGAAAAAACTCCCCCGCGCGCTTGGTCGCCGGGTTTTCAGGCGCCGTGACTGTTTCGACAGAACTCACACAATTGGACAAATGACTTCAGGCCATTTAACCCTGCCAGTGTATCTGTTCATCGGCAGAATTGACAAGTCAATTTAAGCGGGCCGAAACAGCGGCAGGGCCGCTAAAGTCTGGAAAGCTGTGCCGCCACCGTCGCACCGCCGGCGGCATAAAAGGTCGGCGGCGGATTGCCATCCGCCGCTACACCTGCGCACCGTAGCGGCTTTCGGCAGAAAGCCGCTGAATTGCCATGCCCCTGGTGGTTTAGAGGCAACCTGAGAGCAGCCCCTCTTTTCAAAGCGTCCCCGATCACTTCCAACTGGTGAGCAGATATTTATTGATGGGACCGTTCGGGGGTTGGTTGAGCGCAATGGTTTTTAACTGGCCAAAGGACCAAATCATGGAGGAGCCGGACACGCTGAAATTGTTGACGCCGGCGTTCGGGTACAAGGTCTGCGACCAAATCGGGTCAATGCACTTGTTGTCATAATTCAAATCCAGGGTGATGATGTACGGCGTCCCAAAAGGGTCGCGCAAGACGAAGTCCGGACCAATGCCGGGCGAATTGGTGTCGGCCGCGGCCCGGCCGCTGTAGAGGGGTGTTTTCTGCGGATTGTAAGTATGCCCGTTTTCAGGATAATACGCGGCGTCGGTCAGAATCGCGATCACCTCCGAATTGACATTTGCATATTGGCTGCCCGGAGTTTTGACATCCTGGCCGATAACGGAACCGCTCACAACTTTATAGCCGTCCAGAGGTGTGCCGGTGCCATGCACCACCGTGCCAAAGGTAAAATCTCCTCCCGGGTTCATGGCAGGCAAGTTGGCGGCCCCGGCAACCGCGTTGGTGGAAGCCGGCAGCGTGCTGTATTCGACGTAATACTGGCTTATGGCGCCGGTCAAATTAGCCATCTCCGTTCGCGCCATTCCTTCTTTGGCGGCGATTTTGGCTTTGATAATGACCGGCAGCAACAACCCCGCCAGAATGCCGATGATGGTGATTACCACCAGCAACTCGATCAATGTGAACGCGCCCGCCTTCCGGGGCGGTTCTGAAGATTTGTTTTTCATGCTCGTACCTTATATTGTCCGAAGGTTTTGGGAAAGATCGAATCGGAGCGCGCATCGCCTCCCGGTCATCGCCGGAACGCGGATGCGCCCGGGCCGAGCCGGAGCGGCACGGCGGCCATGCGAACTGAAATCTTTCCTCCTCACATCTCTTCTATACACCAGATCGGGCCAAAAAGAAAGCCCTTTTTTGTTTGTGCGCGTGACGCCTTACAGGAGGAGGGGCTTGAGGTGGCGCTGGTAAAGATTTTCGGTGACGTTGCGGGCCACGGTTGCGGAGCAGGCATCGAGCATTTTCAGGTAGCGCGGGCCTTGTTGGGCGGCGATTTTGTAGCCGACATGCAATAACTGGCGGACATGAGGATTGAACTCGCGGCAGCGCGGGTCGTGCCGGAGCGCGGCGGCGTATTGGGCGGAAGTCCAGCGGGCAACCTCTTCCTTGGCCGGCAATTTGGCGGGGTCAATGTCAATGACGGAGGCGTAGGGGGCGCACAGTTCGGCGCGGTGCTCCAGGGCCTGAGCGTAGATTTCCCGGGCCAGAGCCAGGCCGTCGCCGCCGGCTTCGGCCAGGCCGGTCAGTTCTTCCAGCCAGGTTGTGCCGGCGGTCTTGAGGTGGAGGCCGGCGTTGAATTTGGCCAGGGAGCGGCGGATCGGCTGGTAGATGGAGAATTTGTCGCTGCCGGAATGGACGCTCAATTTCAGGTTTTGCGGCAGGCCGTATTTTTTCACGGCAAAGGCGATGACGGCCAGGTCTTCGCTGAATTCCCGCTCGAACTGGGCCAAATCGCCGGCGTAATCCACCCCTTTGTTAAAGCGGCCGGTGAATTTGGGCGCGATGGTTTGCAGCGCGATTTTTTCATCGGCCATGGCCGCCAGGATGAGGAGCAGTTCCGGCGGGGTCTGGGCGCTGTCGGTTTCGTCCATGGAAACTTCGGCGATGAAATTTCCGGCGCCTTTGGCCTGGGCGACGCGGCGGAAAATCTTCCCGGCCTCTTGCGCGGCGCAAAGGTATTTGCCGGCCAGGCGGCAAACCTCGGCGCGGCCCAGGTCAAAGGCGCGCTCGATGCCGGGGATTTCCAGGCGGCCGCACAGTTCGGCGTGACGGTCCGCAAAGGCCCGCAGCGCGGCTTCCGGCGCGGGCCGGCCGATGGAGTCGGCGACGTCAATGGTGAAGAAGTCCGACGAATCGAGAAAGGCGTCCACCGTGTCCAGCCGGATGTGGTCGGCGTCCACATGCCACGGTTTTTTCCAGCCCAGTTCGGCCACGGCTTTCTCCGCCGCCGCCCGCACGCTGGCGGGCCGGGAGCCGATGATGGCGTGTTCGCGATTGGATTTGTTCCAGACGGGAGTGACTTCGACCCCGTGGCCGGCGGCCAGGATGACGGCCTGTAATTGGGCTTTGGCCTGATGGGCAAAACGGTCGCCCATCCCGAAGGAAAATTTTCCGAGTGACGCAGAATGTTTCATGGGCCCAGTCTAAAGAGGCCGGGGGCGGTGACAACGCAAAAGTTACCGCCACCAACGGGTGAGCCGCTTCCGCGCCGTCACTTTCCGCTTTGCCACGCCGTCCTTTTATGGATTCTGCGGGGGCATCTGTAGCGGCGGTCTATGACCGTCGCTCTTTGCCACGCCGTCCTTTTTATGGACTCTGCGCGGGTGAACCGCCGGGCTGCGCCCTGATGAGAAGGTTCTGTAATTGCATATCGCGGTCGAGGGCTGCGCCGTCGAAGGGAACCACGATCACTTTGCTCCCATGACCATCGTTCCCCCTGTCCTGTCCCTTCGGAACATCTATGACCGCGAAGGTAAAGAAAGCGACGTGGCCGTTTTCCACGAGCACGCCGGGCCGCTCCATGTTATTCCAATGGTTGACGGTCCCGTCCGTATAGCGCACGAAGTTGGAAGTCGGATCGTAAGCCAATCCCCGGAACGTCCAGTTCGTGATGCCGTCGGGCGAGGTCAGGTGGTAGGCCTTGCGAGTGCTGAAGGAATTGACCACGATATGATAGAGGCCCCCGCTGCGCCAGACCACCGGGTCTTCCAGATTGATGTTGGGGAGGCCGGGGGTATTCTGAAAAACGCTCGGACCCTGGATCTTGTAAGGCCCCGTGATGCCGTTGGTGCTGAGCATGATGGCCCCGGACCGCGGCACGATCAGGTAACTGCCATCCGGACGAACGAGAAAGCTCAGGTTCGCCGTGGTGGACCGGGCGTTGAACCCGTTGGCGTCCACCTGGATCGGGCCTTGATAGGCCCACGGCCCATCCAGGGAACTGGAGGTGAAAACGTCCCCGGGTCTTGTATCGCTGACCAGAATGGCGTAACGGCCGTCCGGCAGAACCGCCGCCGTCACATTATGCCCCTTTCCGCCTTGATTGTCCGGCCAGCAAATACCCTTGTCAATATAAGGCCCGGCGGGGTTGTCGCTGACCGCATGCACGGCGACCGAGCGGCCCCATCCGCCATGGCCATTGCCCTGGTCCCAGCGGCTGGCAAAGATATGATACTTGCCATCCGGCCCCTTGATAATCTGCCCATCCCAATAATTCCACTGTTTCATGGTTGTGTCTTCGAGGCCGTTCTGCGCATCGCGGGGGCCAACCGTGGCCGCGCCCCACACGTTCGACTCCAGACGGCCATGAATGGGCGTCGGCAGGAAATAATCTATCAAGGTTTTATCGGCGGCAGGCGACGAGGCGCCCGCGGCGAAGGACATCACCGCAAACAGCTTTAGGAATGTTTTCATTGTTTATTAGGGGTTGTTCACGCAACGGGATTGGCGCCAGCCAAATCGCCGCCGCGCAAAAGTCAATCTGGTTTCTTGCAAGCAGGAGTCATGAACCCACCGGAATCGGTTTGAGGCCGCCGGCAGGCTTCTCCAATTCCAGGACGACGATGGTGTCCGGATCGCTTCGACCGGCAACAGGAACCGAAACTTCGACGCGTTGTTCGCTTTGCGAGAAGATGACCTCCCCTCCTCCCAGCAGGGAAGCGCGCAGGATTTTAGCAGGAAGCGCCGGCAGAGTTAATTTGCCGTCTTGCGCCCAGTTCAACACATGCACATAAATCCGCTTATCGTGATGGGTGGAGACGCCGTAAGCGCCCGGCAGGAACGGCCCGCCCCGCGTGCCATAGATGCTTTCCCCGAATTTGCCCAGCCAATCGCCGATTTCCTGGAGCCGCCGGGCCTGGGGCGGATCAATTTGGCCGTCCGGCCGCGGGCCAACATTCAGAATGAAATTGCCATCGCGACCGGCGGCCTTGACGAGCAGCAGGATGCAATCGCGCAGCGGTTTGATGGAGGCATTGGTTTTCCATCCCCAAACCCCGCCGGCCAGCGTCGTGCATAATTCCCAGGGATGATCCGCGTCGAAGCCGCCCAAGGCGCTGTCCCCTTCGCGCGAATGAAAATCCTCCGGCATGTCGGCCCGGCCATTGATAACCGCGCCGGGCTGGAGATTGCGAAGCATGGCATAAACCTGGTCATGCTGCCAGTTGAAGCGCCCATTGTAGGACTGTCCCGCGGGCCGCTTTTGCCATAGAGCGCCAGGCCCCCATTGTCCGCCAAAGCCCAGCCAATTTTGTTCTCCGCCGTCAAAAAACAGAATGTCTATCTTGCCGTAATGGGACAGGAGTTCCTGCATCTGGCGGTGGTATTGGTCGCGCATGGCCGCCGCGCTCTGGAGTTGCAAATCGGGGAAAAAGAAACCGGGGAAACGCCAGTCCAGCGGCGAATAATAAAGCCCCACCAACATTCCTCCCTCGCGGGCGGCTTTCACGTAATCGGCCACGAAATCCCGGTGCGCGGCGGTCTGGACGCTGGTGAAATCATTGCCGGGGTCATCGAAGAGGGCGAAGCCATCGTGATGGCGGGTCGTCAAGACCATGTATTTCATGCCCGCCGATTTGGCCACGGCCACCCACGCCTTCGGGTCAAAATTCGCCGGCTGGAACTGGCCGGCCAGTTTGGCGTATTCCTCCACGGGGATCTGCTCATTCCACTGCACCCATTCGCCGCGCCCGAGGATGGCGTAAAGGCCCCAGTGCAGGAACAGGCCAAATCGCGCTTCCCGCCAGGCGGCAAGGCGGGCCTCTTTTTGTTCGGCGGTTCCCGCGGCGGGCTGGGTTTGTCCGCTGGCGGCCAGCGTGAACAGCACCAGGCAGGCTGAGGCCGCCAGGACATTCCGGCGGGATTTAGAGTGGCAGAGAGTTGGATTCATATTGGGGTGGTGTTGATGCGCCGGGGCTGCCCCGCTTGGGCCGGCCAGTGTTCAGGCTCCTTTGATTTTCAGCGTGACGGCATTGGCGCAGGGCGGCTGGGCGGGCAGCTTGACCTTGAGTCCCTGCTCGTCCTGCGACCATTCGAGTTTGCCGCCGTAGCCGAGCAGCGAGACCTCGGCTATTTTGCGTCCTTCCATCTGCGGCGAGTTGGCGGCAAAGCTTTTGACCACGGCGGCGCGCGTTTCCGGCCAAGCCATGATGAAGGCGTAAAGAGAATCGCCCTTCATCGTGAAACGCAGGTCCTCGGAGGTGTAGGAGCGCACATCGCGCGCGCCGCCGAACGCGCCCCGCGGCCCCGGAGTGGTCACCGACGGGCCTTCGCCATAGACTTTCCACGGGCGCGTCCCGTGGATGCCCTCGCTGTTGACGTCCATCCAGGCCGTCAATTCCTCCAGAAATTTCAGCTCGTCCGCGTCGGGAAGCCCGCTGCCCGGCAGCGGAATGCTCAACTGCAAGTTGCCGTTCTTGCTCACGATATCAATGAGCATCTGGCAAACCTGCCGGGCTGTCTTGTATCTGTGCTGGTCGAAAACGCTGCGCTCGTAATGCCAGGAGCCAATGCAGGTGTCTGTTTGCCAGGGCAAGGTCTCCCCGCCGCTGGTGACGCCGCGTTCGACATCCAGCAGCAAGGCGCGGCGTTGTTCGGCGTTAAGGCCCTTGCCGGTTATCACCGCCTCCAGTTTGCCGTGGCGCGCCAGGTTGGTGTTGTAGAAATAGGCGGCAATGCGCAGGCCAACGTCGCTGGCGGGATAAATGGGCAGAACCGTGTCGTCGAAATACAGCAGGTCCGGCTGGTACTTGTCAATCAGGTCAATGGTGCGGTTGAAGAACTTCTCGATAAAGGCCTTGTCCAATGGGGGATTCCCACTCTGCGGCCAGTCGTAACTGCCCACGGGATGGTACTGGGCGTAATAGTCCTGCGGATCCAGTCCCTCCCACCAGAGGCCCTTGCCGTCCGCTTTGGTCATTCTTCCGTCGTAGGGAACGCCGGCCAAAGGGCCGCTCGGGTCCGAACCCTGCGCTTCCTGATACCAACTCCAGGCGCGGTCCCCGTGGCAGGTCACCGCAAAGCGCAGTCCGGCGGCGCGGGCCGCCTTGGCCCAGCCGCCGAGGATGTCCTTCTTCGGCCCGATGGCCACACTGTTCCAGGGCTGGTACTTCGAGTCATACATGTCGAAGTTGTCGTGGTGGTTGGCCATGGCCGAAAAGTACTTCGCCCCGGCGCGCTTGTAGAGGGAAATGAGGCGCTCGGGATCCCATGCCTCGGCCTTCCATTGGTGGATCACGTCCTTGAAGCCAAACTGGGAGGGATGGCCGTATTTCCGGACATGGAATTTGTAGTCGGCGCTGTTGAACTGATACATGCTTTTGGCGTACCAGTCGCCCATCTCGGGCTGGCATTGCGGTCCCCAGACCGCCCAGATGCCGAACTTGGCGTCGCGGAACCAGTCGGGCGCCTGATAGTTGGCGAGCGATTCCCACGTCGGCTGAAACGGCCCGGGCGCGACGCCAAAGCCCGGCGGGGCAGGAATCGGCGCCGGCGCCGGAGGCAAGGCAGGCGCCGGAGGGGCGGCGGGCGCGTTGGTTTCCTGGGCGCCTTTGCCCAGCAGCGGCAGGCTCATCCCAGCGCCCGCAACCAGCGCGGACTTCTTGACGAATTGACGGCGGGAGAAGTGAGATTTCATAGACAGCTCATGCGCGGGAAACGCGGACGCTGACTTGCAAGGCGCCGGGCACCGGTTCCTCGGAGACGACGATCAAATAACCGCCGCCGCAGCCGGAATACATGGCGCCCAAATACTGCTTCTGATAGGCCCGGAGCAACGGCATCAAATCCAGCCGCAGCAGCGGGTGCCGCACGACGCGCGGCAGGAGCGTTTCCCAGCATTTCATGGTCAAATTCAGCGACGCGCCGAGCGCTTTGGCATCCATTTTCACAATGGCATGGTAGCAGTCCCGCCCCGAAAGGCCAAGACGCCAAACCCATTTCGGATCGAGATTCTTTTTGCCCAGCGGACTGTACCCGGCCGGCCGCGGCTCGACCGGGACCAAATGCAAAACCTGGCCGAGCCACCGCGCAACCCGGGGACTGTTGCACGATTCGATGTGCGAGGGAAAAACGCCGCCGTGGACTCTGAAGTCGTAATCCAGGCGGTTCACACCGGGATAAACCAGGCCGATCATATCCTGCGAACCGCTCGGCTCGGTTTTGCCCTTGTTTTCCGCCTCGTAAAGCTGGCGCGCCAATGCTTCCGGCGGACGGTTCGGCAGCCTGCCTTTCCAGATTTTCATGGCAATGGCGCGCGTGCCGCCGGCGATGCCGGAACGGTCCATCGGGCGAAAATCCGGCTGGATTTGCGCCACCACCATCGAGCCGGGCGGCCTGGGGTTGTGCCGCGAAACGAACGGCTGGTCAATCCAGCCGCCCGCCAGTTGCAGGCGGTAGGGAATGGACCCCAGCAACTTGGCGACGGGCGGGGTGGCGTTGTTTTTCATCAGCCGATGCCCACGCGTTTGCCCGCCTTGCGCCGGGCATACTGCTCCTGGATCCACGCGTAAGTTTTCGCCAGGCCTTTGGCCAGTCTGGTATTCGGTTCCCACTGGAGAACTTTCCGGATGAACGTGTTGTCGGAATTGCGGCCCGCCACGCCCTGCGGCGCGTTAAGGTCGTACTTGCGGTCCAGCTTCACCCCCGCGATTTTTTCGATCTTGTCCAGCAGCCCGTTGATGGAAACCAGTTCGCTGGAACCGAGGTTGACCGGCGTGGCGATCAATTCATCGCTGTGCATGATTTTGTCAATGCCCTCCACGCAGTCGTCAATATACATGAAGCTGCGGGTCTGCCCGCCGTTGCCCCAGAGGGTGATCTCCTTCCGGCCGGTGTCCATCGCCTCGATGACCTTGCGGCAGAGCGCGGCGGGCGCCTTCTCCCGGCCGCCGTCCCAGGTGCCATGCGGCCCATAGACGTTGTGGAAACGGGCAATCGCCGTCTTGAGGCCGCGTTCGTGCCAGTATTCCTGGCAGACCATTTCCGAAAACAATTTTTCCCAGCCGTAACCGCGCTCGGCCATCGCGGGATAGGCGTCGGACTCTTTCAAGGCGCGAACCATCGGGTCTTGTTGCAGGAGCGTGTTGTAGGCGCAGGCGGAACTGGAGAAAAAGTAACGGCGCGCGCCGGCCTGCCAGGCGGCTTCGGCCATGTGCGTGTTGATGAGCACGCTGCGCAGGCATTCCACGCGATAGCGCTCGATAAAACCCATGCCCCCCATGTCGGCGGCCAGGTTGTACACTTCCACCGCGCCTTCGCAAACGCGGCGGCAGTTGTCCTCGCGGCTCACGTCCAGCGAGAGATTTTGCGCGCCGGGAACATGCAGATACCATTCGCAAAGCGGTTTCTTGTCCACCGCGCGGATGCGGGTGAAGCCTTTCTTTTGGAAGAAGAGGGCGAGGTTGCCGGCAATGAAGCCGCCCGCGCCGGTGATGACAATCCAATCGTCCTTCTTCAGCGGGGCGTCCCTTTCCACGATTCGTTTCTTGTCTTGCATGATCTTGTTCCGTTTCCTGCTGCGTCCGTGACGGCCTGGAAAGGTAGGGCGGGCAGTCCCCTCCGCCGCC
>JBEKIA010000098.1:0-13656 GCA_050011995.1 Verrucomicrobiota bacterium | reverse complement strand
CCTTTTTGGGGAGCGCGCGCGCCCCCGCGTGCAGGGTTCAACGCCCTCGTTGAACCCACCCAACGATGTCAGCGACGAGGGCGTCGCTGACTGCACGCGGAGGCGCGTGCGCTCCCGAATTAGGACACTGCCTGAATTCTTCCCGGCTTGCATTAGCCGGGTGGATGGAGTTATATATAGCCCATGAGTTCCGTTGCTGAAATCGAACAAGCCATCGCCAAGCTCCCCCTGGGGGAGTTTGTTCAATTGGAGCGTTGGTTCGACGCCGAACGAAACCGCAAGTGGGACCGGCAGATCGAGGAAGATGCCCAAAGCGGCAAGTTGCGCGAACTTTACGAGCGGCTTCAATCGGAAAACCACGGCTTATCCAGCGTCCCGCTCGATGAATTCCTCGACAACGAAAAGCTTTCGTAATCGCTTCAAGCATCTTCCGCCCGAAATTCAGCGGCTCGCCCGGAAAAACTTCAAGCTCTGGCTTCGTGATCCAGCCCATCCATCGCTTCGTTTTAAGAAGGCAAAGGTCTTTGTGGCAACTCCATTGTTGCCACGAACTATGTCCCCAAGCTTTTGAATCAGGGGTGAGGCGGAAAAGAGGCCTGCCAGCTATCAGCGGGTAAAAAAAGATTGCCGCCCCTCGCGGCGGCTGGGAGCGAATGATGGCACAGTCTGATTTTTCCCGCTCCGCGAAAGCGGAAAACAACATTGACACCCTCCTTGTCCCGCCATAGCTCCGATGCGGAGCGACGGCGGAAAAAGCGGCCTTCCCTCCCTGGCTTCAACTCCACGGCCCGCAAGCCTGCTACGGCGTGTTCAACTCAAGCATCCAGGCGACCGCGTTTCTCACCTCAGCAATCACCGAAGGTTCAAACCGTCCGGATCGGCGATCCAACCGCCGGTATTCAATGCCCGTAATTCCCTGGATATTCGCCACGCCCTGATCGGCGCCAGGCATCCAGGGGACACGAGGAATTCTGACCTCATAATCTCCAGCCCGAATTTCCGTGGTCAGCGGCACACAAACAGCGAGTGCGCGCGGCGTATTTTCATCTTCGCGTGAAACCACCATCAGCGGACGGACCTTGCCAGCCATACCGAGATCCACCCAATAAACTTCACCAGGTTTTGGTTGGGTCATAGAAGCTCTCCAGGGTTGCGGCCCGTTGCGGCCACGGGCCGGCGATGTTGTCGTCCGCTTCGGTGTTCAAATTCACCGGCACCTTTCCCGTCCTGGCAATCTCCGCCAGGAAAACTCGGATCATCTCGGGGGTGGAAGTTCCCAATCGGCCAGTCACCTTGTTGGCCTTCGCCAACAAGTCCTTCTCTACTCGGCAACGCAAAAGCACAGTCATGTCTCAACAGTGCCTCTGCCGGCATATTCAGTCAAGCCTTGCATCGTCATATCCGTCGCCGCCAATGACGATCATCGCGCGCGGCATGGAGAACCGCCGCCACGACCACCGTTTGCCTGGTTTCCAACACTTCGTAGATCACGCGGTAGGGGAAACGGTCGGGATAACGCCATCGGATGTTCTTGGCCGGATGGCGACGGCAATTCAGCAAAGGGTTTTCAGCGAGCGCATCCCAGATGCGGATGACTTCCTCGACGAACTCCGCCCCGAGTCCGGGCTGGCAGCTTTCGTACCAGGCGGCGGCTTCCGCCATGTCCTGCTCCACTTCCGGGCGGAACTCGACCCGCCAGTTCATTTGCGGAAACGGGATCGCAGACGGGCCTTCATTTCCTTGAGCGGCACGGCAGAATCCGGATTGCGGCGATGATCCTCCAGGCGCTTTTCCACCAGGGCCTCGTCTTTCGCTGACAGCCCCGGCTCATCGAGGTCCAAGGCGCGACGAACCAGCAATTGCCTTTCGGAAACGGTGAGCGCGGGCAATTCGGCTAAAACTTCACTGAAGCTCATACGAGGAAAGTAGCGCATCCACTCCGTAACGCAAGAGCACAGCCCCGCCTCAGAGGGGTCTCTCTCGGCACGTTCAGTCAAGCTGCCCGAATGAACTTTAGCCGCCAAGAAGCGCAAAAAACACAAAATCGGAATGTTTTTTTGAGCCTTTTGTGCCTTTTCGCGGCTAATCCGCAATCCGCAATCCGCAATTGTCTTACCGCCCAATCCAGCCGCCGCCCAGCACCAAATCGCCGTCGTAGAACACGCAGGCCTGTCCCGGGGTGATGGCGCGTTGGGCGGCCAGCAGCTTGACCTTGGCGCTGCCGCCGGGCTGCGGCCGCACGATGGCCGGCGTTCCCGGATTGTTGTAGCGAATCTTGGCCGACACTTGCATCTCTGACGGCGGCTCGTCGAAGGGAATCCAGTTGCAGCGCTCCACGGTGAATTCCTCCCGGTCCAGCGCCCGGTCGTCGCCCACCACCACCCGGTTGTTGACACTGTCCAGCTCAATCACATACAGCGGTTTGGGCGACGAAAGGCCCAGGCCCTTGCGCTGGCCGACGGTGTAAAACTCAATCCCCTCGTGGTGTCCCAGCACTTGCCCTTGCAGGCTGACAATTTCGCCGCGGTGCCGTTGCGCCAATTTGGCCGCCTCCAGGAACTTCCCGTAATCGTTGTCCGGCACGAAACAGATTTCCATGCTCTCCTCCTTGTCCGCCGTTTTCAGCCGGCGGTCGCGCGCCGTCTGCCGCGTGTCCTGCTTGGTTTTTTCGCCCAGCGGAAAAAGCGAGCGCGCCAGTTGATTTTGTCGCAATGAAAAAAGAAAATAGCTCTGGTCCTTGCGCGGGTCGCGGCCTTTCTTCAATAGCGTCCGCCGCCCGTCCGCGCTTTTTTCCACCCGCGCAAAATGGCCGGTTGCGACAAAATCCCCGCCCAGCCGCCGCGCCCGGTCCAGCAGCGCGCCGAACTTGAGCTTTTCGTTGCACATCACGCACGGATTAGGCGTCCGGCCCGCCTTGTATTCCTCGGCGAAATAGGCGATGACCTGCTTTTGAAACGTCTCCGCCTCGTCCACCAGGTAATAGGGAATCCCGAGTTGGTGGCAGACGGCGCGGGCGTCCGTCACCGCCTGCGGGCCGCAGCATTTGTCCTCCGCGCGCGAGACACAATCCTGCGGCCACAGCTTGAGGGTGATGCCGACCACATCGTACCCCTGCTCCAGCAGCAGGGCCGCCGCCGCCGAGGAATCCACCCCCCCGCTCATCCCGACGATCACCCGCGTTTTTTTCGTTTCGGTCATCGTAATGTCTCATTGTTGGTTGGCAGCAGTGGCGGCGCGGCAGCGCCGCCCTACCAAGATTCCGGTCGTCACCAACGTGCTACCATCTTGGTTGGTAGGGCGCGCACTCTGTGCGCGCCGCGGCGGGCAGTGGACTGCCGGCCCTACCTCAAGACCCTGTTCCCGATTCACAATTCACAATTCACTGTTCCACCAGCGAGCGGTTGACCGCGTTCAAGTAGGCGCGCGCGCTGGCTTCGATCACATCCGTGCTCGCCCCCTTGCCCGCGACCATTTTCCCGCCTCCAAAATCCACCTTCACCGTCACCTCTCCGAGCGCGTCCTTGCCTTGCGAAACCGCCCGCAACGCATAATCCATCAACTTCCCCGGCCGGCCGGTCAGCCGGTCAATCGCCTTGAGGGCCGCGTCCACCGGGCCGTCGCCGATGCCCGCGTCCTGCACCGTCCCCTTCTTGCCGCCCAGCCTTTGCAGGCGCACTGTGGCGGTGGGCACGGTGCGGTTGCCGCTGGTCACGTTCAAATAGTCCAGCGACCACGTTTCCGGCGCCTCGCTGATCTGCCCTTCCACCAGGGCGGTCAAATCGTCGTCATAGACAAATTTCTTCTTGTCACCGACTTCCTTGAAGCGGGCGAAAATCGCCGCCACTTCCGCTTCGCTCATGCCGAAGCCAAGCTGCCGCAGCCGCGCCGAAACCGCCGCCCGTCCGCTGTGCTTGGTCAGCGGCAGCTCCGTGCCTCCCCATCCCACCTCCACCGGGTCCATGATCTCGTAAGTCTCGCGCTTCTTGAGAATCCCGTCCTGATGAATGCCGCTGGAATGGGCGAAGGCGTTGGCGCCGACAATGGCCTTGCTCCGTTGCACGGCCAGCCCGCTCATGCGCGCCACCAGGCGGGAAGACTTGACAATCTCCCTCGCGTTCAACCCGCATTCAAATCCCCCGTAGAAATCCGCCCGCGTCCGGAGCGCCATCACCACCTCCTCCAGCGCCGCGTTGCCCGCCCGCTCCCCGATGCCGTTGACGGTGCATTCCACCTGGCGCGCTCCCTGCGCCACGGCCGCGAGCGAATTGGCCACCGCCAAACCCAAATCATTATGACAATGCACGCTGACCATGGCCGCGCCGGACCGGAATTCCGGCACCGCCTGGCAAAGATGCCGGATCATCGCCCCGTACTGCTCCGGCACCGCCCAGCCGACCGTGTCGGGAAAGTTCACCGTCCTGGCGCCCGCCGCCACCACCGCTTTGCTTACCTCCACCAAAAACTCCGGCTCCGTCCGCGAGGCGTCTTCCGGCGAAAACTCCACGTCCTCCACCAGGGACTTGGCCCGCTTCACCCCCTCCACGGCCAGGCGCAAAATCTCGTCCTGCGCCTTGCCCAGTTTAAACTCGCGGTGAATCTTGGAGGTGGCCAAAAACACATGAATGCGCCCGCGCCGGCCCGCCGGTTTGACCGCCGCCCCCGCCGCGTCAATGTCCTTGGCGACGCACCGCGCCAGCCCGCAAATCACCGGACCCCGGACCTCGCGCGCAATGGTCCGCACGGACAAAAAATCCCCCTCGCTGCTCGCCGGGAACCCCGCTTCGATCACATCGGCCTTGAGCCGGGCCAACTGCCTGGCAATCTCCAATTTCTCGCGCAAGTTCATGGAAGCGCCGGGGCACTGCTCTCCGTCGCGCAACGTCGTATCAAATATAACAATCCGGTTCTTTTTCATGGTCTTCATCATAATGTTAATCCTCATCTCATTCAATCCGTCCCATCCGCCCCATTCTCCCGCCGTCCCCGCCCGACAACAAAAAACCCCATCGCCTCACGGTGGCGATGGGGTTCAAAAGAAAGAGTCGGCCAATTCAAACCTCAACCGCCGCGCGGCGATTCAGCAGCGCGTTAAGCGACAGTCGAAGGTTCAAATTCATAATCACGCCCAACATATACCCCAAGACCGACGGCCGGTCAACTCCTTTTTTCACGCCTGATTTTTCACATTGTTCCCTGAAGGGCGTGTCCTCCACTATCCTCACTTGCCCTGCATTCGGCCGTTCAAAGCAGAGCGACGGCGTATTGCCGCACGAGGGAGTCGGAGGAAGCCAGCGTCAGGCCATGAGCTTGTGCTTGACAAACCAACATGCGGTCAAAAGGATCACGATGCAGTCCCGGTAAACCGTTCAACCGCGCCACCGCCTCTTCATCCAGAACCAGCGGCGCGATAAGGTGCTTTTCACGTTGCAGGGGGACAAACTGCGCGGGCGGTTGGGGCAACGGAAGTTGGCCGAGGCTGTGTTTGAGGGAAATTTCCCAGAAGGAGACCACACTCAAAAAGACCTCGTTCTTCGGGTCGCGCACGGCAGATGCGACTGGCGGGCGCAATTTGGCATCGCCGGCCACGAGCCAAAGAAATTCGCACGTATCCAGCAGAATCTTCATTTGCCTTCAAACGCCTGCAATACGTCTGGCGGCAAAGGGGCGTTGAAGTCATCCGGCACGGTGAACTCGCCCCTGGCCAAACCAATCGGACGCGGCTGGGAAAGCGGGGGCGGATTGAGAATGGTCAGCAGGCCGGACGCCTTCTCCGGCAGGGGATCCGCGCCTTTCGACGCAACACGCCCGTGGTCAATATCCACTTCAAGTGTCAGATAGCTCATGGCGGGAAGTTACGCGCGGACTCGCCTGTCCGCAAGAAACTAATTGCTGTCGTCTGACGTTGGGAGCCGGTTGCGCCCGGCAAAGGAATATCCACCCGCCAGACTTCACCGGGCTGTGGCATCGTTGCGCAGACCTTCATCTTGCGAGGCGTAACGAACAAGTCCCGCCGTGGTTTTTCCCTGCCAGTTCGGCATGCTCCCCGCAAAAAAGCCGCTAAATAAGCGCGGAATCGTGCCGATACTGTAATGAGCGCTTGCCGCTGGTGCGGCGGGCGGCTTTCCCGTACCGGGCTTCCGTCCTGTCACGGGGAGGCGTTTTCCGGCGGCGGTTCTCTTAGGGGTTGCCGCGCCGGAAGCGCCTCCCCGCGCGGTCCGAAGCGAGCGTCAAAAAGAAGCAATGAATGCCATCGAACAGGAGCCAAGCCAGGCAGCGACGGAGTTTTCCAAGCTGACCCAGTTGCAGAAGCTGGCCGGCTTTCTTTTGATTCTGGAGCCGGACAACGCGGCCCATATCATGGAACAGTTGGAAGGATCGGAATTGGAGGCGGTTTCCGCGGAAATGGCCAAATTCTCCGCCATCTCCCACGAGCTGCAGAATGAGATCATGGATGAGTTCCTGCCTGTGGCGGTGGAGGCCTCCACCGCCGTCCCAGGCGGGGTGGACCGCGTCAAAATCATCCTGGAAAAAGCGGTCGGGCTGTTCCGCGCTTCCGATATTATCGGACGGGTTTCCGTGCTGCAGCCATCGGTGGCCGCCATGCAGGAAATCATCGAGATGGACCCCCGCGCCCTTTACAACGCGCTCCGCCACGAGCAACTGCAAACCATCGTGCTGGTGGCCAGCTATCTGCCGCCGGAAAAGGCTTCCCAACTTCTGGGCCTGATGCGCCCGGAATTGCGCGAGCAAGTGGTCGAACGCCTCGCCACCCTGTCCCCGACTTCCATCGAAGTGGTCGAAAGTGTCGCCGAGTCGCTTCAGGTCCGGCTGGCCGCCAGCCCCGCCCGCGCTCTCAACCACACCGGCGGAGTCAAAGTCGCCGCCGATCTCCTCAACGCCCTGCCCAAAAACGTCAGCGATTCCATTCTGACTTCCCTGCGCGAGCGCAACGCCGAACTGAGCGACGCGGTGCTGAAGAAAATGCTCGCCTTCGAGGATCTGGAGCGGCTGGATGCCAAGACCCTGCACAAGATTCTGCAGGAGGTGGATTTCCGCTCGCTGGCGATTGCTTTGAAGACCGCCTCGGCCGGCCTCAACACCAAGCTGCTCTCCTGCATCTCCAAACGCGCCGCCGACAACGTGCGCGAGGAAATCAGCTTCCTCGGCCCGATGAAAGTCAGCCAGATTGAGGCGGCGCAAATGGAAATCATCGAAGCCATCCGGCGCCTGGAAAGCGACGGCACCATAGATTTGGAGGCCATCCGCCATAAAGCCCGAAACTGATCGCCCACGCCGCATTTATGTTCGCCTCTCCTCCGCAAACCCCGCCCGCCACCACGGCCGCCCCGGCCATGTCCCAATCCGAGGTGGAACACCTTTTGGCGTCGGTGGACCAAACCCATGACCTGGGGGCGGGGCTGGGCGAAGATTCCGGCTCGGGGCAGGGGTTGGTTTTACACCCCGATTTTCCGCAGTTGACCTCCTTCTCCGCCGCGGAAATGCGGAACCTGCGGATGCGTTGCGAATCGTTTGTCAGTTCCCTGGCGGCGCGCCTCTCCGTTCACCTCCGTCTGGAATGCGCGCTGCAAATGACCAAGCTCGAGAGCGTCCGCTTCCAGCCGTTGGTGGACGCGCTCTCCCAGCCGGCTTATCTGACTTTGTTCAAAATCGAACCGCTGGAAAGCGTCAGCCTCCTGGACATGCCGGCCCGCCTGGCCCTGGCCATCGTGGACCGCGAATTGGGCGGCCCGGCGGTTTGCCAGGACGAGAGCCGCGACCTGACACAAATCGAGGCCAAACTGGCCGCCAAAGTCGTCCACGTCATGCTCGCCGAATGGTGCAACACCTGGGCGGACACCCTGCCCATGCGCCCCCTGCTTCTTCGCCATGAATCCTCCGGCCGCTTCCTGAATCTCTCCCCGCCTGACACCATGTTTCTGCGCCTGGGTCTGGAAGCGCGGCTGGCCCAGACCGTGGAAACCATTCATCTGGCTTTTCCCCAATCCATCCTCGAGCTGCTCATCGCCAAACTGAACTCGGGCCTTCAAGACCGTCCGATGCCACCGGCCGCTTCCCCTGGCGCGGGACTCCGCTGGAATCCGGCCCTGAACGACATTCCCATCCAGGTCAGGGCGGGCTGGGGCGGCTTGGAAATCAGCGCCCGCCAACTGGCCGCCTTGAAACCCGGCGATCTGTTGCCCTTGCGCCCCGGCACCGTCAGCCAGGTGGAAATATCCATTGAATCCACCCCCAAATTCGCCGGCCAACTCGGAACCTCCGGCCCGCAATGGGCGGTAAGAATCACGGAAACCCTGGCATAAAATTGACGCATTTTTTCGCTTGCCAAAAACCGGATCTGGGCTTTAATTAAGCCAGTATGAGTGAAGGCGGCGCGCTGCCTCGCAGCAACGCCCGCCGAGAAGCCGTTTGAAGCATACATGAACATCTTAGCACTGGTGAGGGCCTCTTGAGCCGCCCTTTTTCTCCTCGTACTCCTCCCTCCGCCGCCTCCTTCACGCGCGTCAACGGGAAAATCCGCGCCCGCGAGGTCCGGGTTATTGACACGGAAAAGAAGATGCTGGGCGTGATGACCCTGGGCGAGGCCATCAATTTGGCGCGTCAGAACGCGGTGGATTTGGTGGAAATCGCCCCCAACGCCACCCCGCCCGTCTGCCGCTTGATCGCCTTCGGCAAATACCGTTACGAACTGGCCAAGCAGGAAAGAGAATCCCGCAAACATCAGCACGCCAACAAAGTCAAGGAAATCCAGATCAGCCCGAATATTGACCCGCATGATTTCGCCGTCAAATTGCAGCACGGCGTGGATTTCCTCTGCGAAGACATGAAGGTGAAGATCACCCTGCGCTTTCGCGGCCGCGAGATGGCTCACAAGGAATTGGGTTTCCAGCAGGTCGAAAAGTTCCTCCAGAGCCTGACTCCTTACGGGCATCCGGACGCGCCGGCCAAACTGATCGGCAAAGGCATCAACGTCATGCTCAGCCCTTTGCCCCGGGCCAAACGCGCCAAGAACCCGCGCCAAGCCGAGCGCGACATCGAACTGGCCGCCGAGCGCGCCGCTGCCGCCGCCAACGGCGAGCCGCCGGAAAACAACTCGCTTCCGCTGGAAGCGCCTCCCGAATCCGCCCCTCCCGAGCAGGATTCCGGCAACCATGAGCGTGACAACGGGGAAGTGACTGCCTGAGCCGCCCCTTGTTGGCATCCCTTCCCCAACGCCCATCCGTCGCCTCTGTCCCATCCGTCGCATCCGTCGCATCTGGCCCATCAGTCTGGCAACCCGTCACCACTTCACCGTCCCAACGCCGCTGACCGCTCGCCTCCCTGCCCGGCTTTTCCATCCTCCATCCTCCATCCTCCATCTTCGCATTTCCGCGTCACCTGCCGGACGCCATGAACCCCGCCACCAGCGGACGATGATCCGACGCCACTCCCCAATCCGGCAAATTCAACACGTAAGTCTCCTCGCTCCGCCAGTCCCGTTGCAATCCGTGGCTGATCAGAATGTAATCCAGCCGGCTGTAGGAATCCTCCCTGGCATAGAAGTCCGTCCACGTCGTGCGACGCGGTTGGGCCGGATCCCCCGTCTGCCGCGGGCCGTTGCTCCCGCCGCCGCGCTCCGCCGGCCGGGTGTCGAACAACCCCGTCTTCCCGCGGCCCAGGATGCTCTTCATTGTGCGCGAATCCTGCGTGTCGTTGAAATCCCCCAGCACCACCAGCCGTTCCTCCGGATCGGCCGCCAGCCGCGCGTCAATAATCCGCCGCAGGACCACCGCCTCCTCCTCCCGCCATTCCTGCTCGTCCGCGACCTCCGACGGCACCTTGGATTTCAAATGCCCGGCAATCAACGTGAACTTATAATTCGCATTGACTCGGATTTCCTCTTCCATAAAACCGCGGCTCACAGAAAAACGCCGTCCGCCCAGCAAATACGTTTCATTGGTATGGGGGTGGCGCGCCACGATGGCAAACCGGCTCAACAGCGCCAGATGGATATTGGTGTCGTACCCGGTGATATGGTCCCAGAACGGCAAATCCACCCCCGACTTCTTCAGCGCCCCCTGCAATTCCATCAGCGTGTTGGTGGAACCCATTTCCTCCAGCGCGATCACGTCCGGCTTGAGCGCCGCGATGCTTTCGCACACCTTGGCCCGCGCCGCCGCCGGCTTGAGAGGACGCCCGCTGCCGGCCTCCTCCACATAATTCTCCACATTAAAAGTGGCGACCCGAAACACCTGTCCGCCGGCCAGCGCCGCATGCGCCAGCCAGCCCGCCAGAACCAGCCGGAGACAACGGTGTCTCAATTGCAGAATTCTCATGGGCCGGTAGGGCGGCGCTGCCGCGCCGCCGGGGATAAAACGGTGTTTGAATGGCAGATTTCTTGCAGAATTTTCATGGGTCAATAAGCAGGACAAAGTAGTGTCTTGGTTGCGCGCGCGCAAGCGCTGCCAAGGGTGAAATTGAATGAATCCAAAACTGACGGTCTGGAGTGGAATCTTCTTCCGCTGGATTTGCTGCGAAGATTCGCTCGCGATTCTTCTCCCTTCTTCCCTGCTCTGGTTCTTCTTCGTTTGAATTGCTGTTCAAGACCGATGCATTAAAGTTGTCCGGTTTCGTTCCCTGGCGGGTATTATGCTGTTGAGATGATGAACAATCCATTGCTCCAGCGATATGTGACTGCAAGGTCCGAGCCGGCCTTCGCCGAATTGGTCCGACAGCACATTGACCTGGTCTATTCGGCCGCCTTGCGCCAGCTCAACGGCGACGCGACAACCGCGCAGGACGTCACGCAGGCGGTGTTCACCGCCCTGGCGCGCAATGCGCCGCGACTTCTCCGTCACGTTTCACTGACCGGCTGGCTCTATACCAGCACACGATACCTTTCCGCCAAGGCGCGCCGGAGCGAGCAGCGCCGGGTCGCGCGCGAACAGGAGGCTTGCACCATGAACCAACTTCTTCAATCCACCGGCTCCGATCCGGCCTGGCAGGAATTGCGTCCCGTGCTGGACGAGGCGATGCATGACCTCAGCGCCGATGACCGGGAAGCGGTGTTGCTGCGCTTCTTTGAACAACGCTCCCTCGCCGAAATCGGAACGCGGCTGGGTTTGACGGAAGACACGGCCCGCAAACGAGTGGCCCGCGCCTTGGACAAATTGCGCGCCGGTCTGGCCCGGCGCGGCATCACTTCGACCGTTGCGGCTCTCAGCGTTGCCCTGGCCGAACGCACTGTCAGCGCCGCGCCGGCGGGAATGGCGGGGCAAGTCAGCCGCGCGGCGGTGGCGGAGGCGGCCGCCGGGGGCGGTTCCATCGCCCTTCTGTGGAAGCTGCTGGCCGGAGCCGGGGCCGTGGCCACGGCAGCCGGTTTGCTCGTCCTGCCCGGAATGTTGCATCAGAACCGGCAAGCCGCTTCCTCCATGCCAGGTGTTGCGGCAGCCCAACCTGCGGCCACTGCCGCCGCCGCTTCCTCCATGCCACTTGTTGCGGCAGTCCAACCCGCGGCCATTGCCGCCGCCGCTTCCGTGCCGTCCAGCACGCCTGCCAGCGCGCCCGTTCTGACCGCCGCGCAATCCAGTGACACGACCAACAAACTGGTGCTTCACATCGTGACGGCCGATAGCGGCAAGCCTGTTCCTTCTGTGACGCTGGATTACCGGCTGTTTATAGGAAACAACGTCAAACACTTGAAGCCATTAACGGCCTCAGTCCTGGGCATTTGTGAGGTGCCGGTGCCGCGCGCCACAGTGACGCAATTAACCCTGGTCAGTCAACGGGATGGCTTCGCCGACACGCGCCTGCAATGGCACGTGGACCGCGGCGAAATCATTCCCCAGGAGTACACTCTGCGCCTGGCGCGTGCGGTGACCATCGGTGGAACGGTCGTGGACGCTGACGGAAATCCGGTCGCCGACGCCCGCGTTAGTTTTGGCAACCAAGTTGATCCCGCCGCCGATCTCGCGATTGAATCCTCCGATTTTACAGTGCCTTACGACATCGAGGCCGTCACCGACTCCCGCGGACATTGGCAGACGAGCCGCCTCACCCGCGATACGCTTCGCACCCTAAGTGGCATGGCAAGCCATCCGCTCCATGTGCCGGTCGGTTTTTCAGGACGAGATGCGGAGATCCAGAAGCAACTTCTCGCCGGCACCTATGAGTTTAAGTTTAAGATGGGGCGTCCTGTGCCAGCGCGAGGCACTGTAGCTGACAACGACGGCAACCCCATTCCCAACGCAAAGGTCACCGTGTGGTCCCCCGGGAGGCCGCCTCGCGAAACCAATTCGGGCGTCAAAGGCCGCTTCCTCGTCGCGGGATGTGCGCCAGGCAAGGCTTTCCTGAGCGCCGAAGCCGAAGGCTTTGCGCCAACCACCCTCTCCGTCGATCTGAGCGCGAACACCGGTCCTTTCCAGCTTATCTTGCAGCCTGGCGAACTTCTCCGATTGCGCGTGGTGGATACCAAAGGGTTGCCCGTGACAAACGCAGACGTATGGCTCGATACGATGCCGGGGGAGCCTCTTGTAGTCGTGGGAACAGAATTCCATGCAAGGACGGACTCTGGCGGCCTCGTCGAATGGTCCAGCGCACCGGATGGTGAACTTGCCTTCGACTTCGCCGCTACCGGCTACTTGCGGCTGAATCACCAAATGATTTCCGCGGACGGCCAGGAACATACTGTCACTCTTTCGCCCGCACTGACCATCGCCGGCACGGTGCGCGATTCCGTGACGGGAGCGCCCATCCCAAGATTCTCTCTGGCCGCTGGATTTCCGGAAACCAATCCCACCACCGGATTGGTCATTGGCCATTGGATGCCTGTTGACCGGTTTTTGATGAGTTTTACCGGCGGCAAGTTTCACCATTCCTTTGAAGAACCTATAGTGGTGAACATACCCAATCCGGGTTTCATCTTCAAATTTGAAGCCGACGGTTACGCTCCATTCGTGTCGCGCCCAGTGGCGTTGGAGGAAGGCGAAGTTCAACTCGACGTTGCCATGCAACCCGCCCGCACAACCACGGTGACCGTCACCCTGCCGGATGGCCGTCCGGCCGCCGGAGTGGACGTTGGAATCGTTTCACCAGCTTCGGGGCGGCTGCTGTTGGTGCCCGGCGGTTTTTCGCGCTTTGACCAACTGAACGGCGGCAGCGTCCTCCTGACCGACAGCCAGGGCCGATTCACGCTAAAGCCAGATGACTCGGTGACTGGGGTCGTTGCAGCGGGCGCGGCGGGATACGCTGGGGCGACGCCAGCCGCGCTCGCTGACCAACCGGTAATGGCGCTGCAACCCTGGGGCCGCTTGGAAGGCACATTGCTGGCGCAGGGCCGCCCTGGCACGAATCGCGCTCTTTCCTTCCAATTGGGAACGGATTACTCCGGCGGGATTTGGACCGAACCCACAGCCTACCAAACGAAAACCGACGCCGAAGGCCATTTTGTTTTCGCGCAAGTGCCGCCCGGCAAACACCAACTGATGCAAGCGTTCGAAGCTGGCCTCCCCAACAGCCCAGCCGTCAAGCTGGTCGGCAACCGGCCGCTGACCAACGTGGATATTCGGCCCGGCGAAATAACCACCGTGACCGTGGATGGGACCGGGCCGGGAATTCCAGTTCCATGAAACCCGGGCCGAAGGGTCAGAAACCGAGTCG
>JBEKIA010000097.1:0-13656 GCA_050011995.1 Verrucomicrobiota bacterium | reverse complement strand
GTCATTCCCAATCCACCTTCCACCAACAACACCGCCTGGCCCACTATCTTGGCCAGTCATACCCTATGAAGTTTTTCTCATTTTGCTGCGACATCTTTTCTCATTTTGAACTTTCGCCGACAGTCGCGCATTTACGTGTTGCCCATCACCGGCGGCGCGCCCAAGCTGCTCACCTCCAATGCGCCCTCCTATTTTCACGGCTGGTCTCCCGACGGCAAGACCCTGGCCTTTTGCGGCCAGCGCCAGAACAATTTCGACATTTACACCGTTCCCGCCGCCGGCGGCCCGGAAGTGCGCCTGACCACCGATCCGGGCAAGGACGACGGCCCCGATTATTCCCCCGACGGAAAATATATTTACTTCAACTCCGACCGCACCGGACACATGCAGGTCTGGCGGATGGGCGTGGACGGCTCCAATCAGGAACAAATCACCACGGACGAATTCGGCAACGTTTTCCCCCACCCCTCGCCCGACGGACGCTGGATTGTGTTTTGCAGCTATCCGCCCGGCGCCGCGGATCATCCCGCGAACAAGGACGTGATGCTGCGCTTGATGTCGGTGACGGACAAGCGGATCCAAATTCTGGGCAAGATGTTTGGCGGCCAGGGAACCGTCAATGTCAACTCGTGGGCGCCCAACAGCCGCAACGTGGCTTACGTGAGTTATTTGCCGTTCTAATATATCACCCCAAGAGGTCACCGGGTTGCAGGGGATGGCCGGCGAGAAACTCGGCGGCGGACAAACGGCGGCCGCCTTCGAGCTGCAATTCGTGAATGCGCAACGCGCCTCCGCCGCCGCAAGCCACGGCAATTCCCGTCTTGTCCGCTTGCGCCACTGCGCCGGGCGCGCCGGGCGCGCCGGCGCGGCTTTCCTCCACCGAGGCGCGCCAGATTTTGACGGTGCGCAATTTTTCGCGGCCCGGCAACGCGGTGAACGCCCCCGGCCACGGAGCCAGGGCGCGGACGCGATTCCACAAGGAACGGGCCGGCTGCGACCAATCGAGACGGCCATCGGCCCTGGCAATTTTGCGCGCGTATGTCGCCTGCGCCTCGATTTGCGGGCGGGCGGTGAGGGTATTATTGACAGCATTCTCCAGCGTTTCGATCAGCAATTGCGCGCCGAGCCGCGCCAGGCGGTCGCGCAAGGTGGCGGCGGTGTCCCCGGCAGTGATCGCGGTGGCGCGCTGGGCGAGGATGTCGCCGGTGTCGAGTTTTTCGGCCATTTTCATGATGGTGACTCCGGTTTCGGAGTCATCGTTCAAAATGGCCCATTGAATGGGGGCGGCGCCGCGATACTTGGGCAGCAGGGAGGCGTGGACGTTGAAGCAGCCTAGCGGGGGAAGGGCCAGGATGGCGGGCGGCAGCAATTGTCCGTAGGCGGCGACGACGATGAGGAGCGGCTCCAGGCGGCGAAGCTCCTCCAAAAAGGCGGCGTCGCGCGCGCTCTCCGGTTGCAGGACGGGCAGGCCGGCGCGGAGGGCGGCTTGCTTGACGGGAGAAGGCTGCAATTTCAAGGCGCGGCCCTTGGGGCGGTCGGGTTGGGTAACGGCGGCGACGACCTCGAACGCCGGCGCCGCCGCCAGCGCCTCCAGGCTGGCACATGCCAAGTCCGCCGTGCCCATGAAGACGATGCGCGATTTCAAATGTCTAAAAGGATTGAGAAGCGTTTGCCCGGTCCGCCCGGAGAGTGTTGCGGCTCATCCGAACCGCTCCTCCACGGCCTGCAAAACATCGCGCAAGACGCGGAGGGGGGATTGCGTCGAGTCTATGGCGCGCAGGGAACCCGGCCCGTAAAAATCCAGCACCGGCTTGCTTTCGGATTCGAAGACTTCGAGGCGCTTGCGGATGACGGCGATGTTGGCGTCATCGAGACGGTTTTCCCGCAGGGCGCGGCGTTGCAGGCGAAGGACCATTTGGTTCATGTCGGAACAACTGAAGTAGAGAATGAGGCGCATCTCCAGGCTTTCGTTGAGCATCCGCGCCTGGTTGGTGTTGCGCGGAATGCCGTCCAAGACGAGGGTGTCGGTGGCGGGGTCGAAACGGTGGACGCGGATGGCGGCCTGGAGGTGTTCGCGCCACAAGCGGATGGCCGGCTCGTCGGGCACCAGTTCGCCCCGGCTGGAGTAGTCGAGAAAAATGCGGCCCAGTTCCGTATCGGGAGTCAAATGACGGAAAACGTCGCCGCAGGCGATGTGAAAGAAATTGGGGATGGCGCCGAGGATTTTGCCCTGGGTGCCCTTGCCCGCGCCCGGCGGGCCGAGGAGCAGGATGGTGGGATGTTTCATGATGCTTTTGGGGCTGCCGCGCACAAGGAGCGCGGCGGCCGGGATTGATTCAGGCCAGGTCCTTGTGCCGGATTTGCACTTCCAGTATTTCCGCAAAGGGAATCATCTCGTCCGCCGTGGCGCTCTCCTTGAACACCTGGAGGTAGAGTTCGGTGGGGGTAATGCGGGAAATGCGTTTGCCCACGAAGTCGCCGCGGGCGGCCTTGATGTGGATGCGCAGCTCCTTGTCCGCCTCGCTCAACACCACCCGGAAGAATCCAGCCAGCTTGGTCTCAAAAAAACGGCGGTTGAATAAAAAATCGCCGCGTTGATACACCACCGGCGCGGGCAAATCCTCCTGGGCTGGAGCGGCCGCGACGGGGTTTGGGGCGGCAGGCCCCCGCGCGGAGAACAATGCGAAGCCCTCGGACGCGACGGGCGCCGCGGAGGAGAGCGGGCGGGGAGCATAGGGCGCCTGAGCCGCCGCTCCTCCGGAGGGGGCAGATTCGTCCTGCGGGAAGGGGCGTGAGGGCAAGGCGAGGAAATAAATGGGGCTGGCCGCTCCCAAAAGCGGGATGGCCGCCAGACCGCAGACGGTTTGCCAGGGTTGATTGCGAAAGATGGCCACTTCATAAGCCGCGAAAAGATTGGTTCCATAGAGAATCAGGAGCATCACCCGACCGAGGGGACTGGTGAAAAGGGCCAGGACGCCGACATGTCCGGAGGGCCGGGCCGGCGGCTGGATGGGTTGGACGTGGATCTCGGGAACCGGGGCCTTGCGCGAAGGAATGTCGTCGAAGAGCATCAGTTCGACGATGGCCCGCTGCTGGGGATTCATGGCATCGTCGCGCAGCTTTCGCAACGCCTCGCCGGTGAACTTGCCCCAGGGAATGCGCGGGGGGTAGTCGCCGCCGGCTGTCTTGAGCGAAACGCCGGTTTCGTCGTAATGGATGGGATCGCCGGAAACGCGGGTGCCGTCGGTCAGTTCGTAGCTGCCGGCGTGGGCGCCCTGCCAGAGCAGGCTCATGCAGAGTGCTATAATGAATCCAAACCTGCGCATCAAGCCAGTGTGCGCCGCGCGGGCGCAAAGTTCAACCTGCAAAACAGCGGGCATCGCACAAAGGGCTGTCGCACAAAGGGCTTGCCATGACAACGGCTTTGTGCGACAAGAATTCCGGCAATGGGGTTTGCCTTCTCGCCGGCGCGAGAAAAGCGCCTGAACACGATTCAGTGCTGATAACTCCTACCAGCGCCATTTTTGGCTGGCGGAGTTATCTTATGCTGAATGCACTTTGGATATTCATCGGCGACCGGTTGGGCACTTTGCCGGACAACATCTGGTTCATCGCGGCGATTTGGATGGGACTGGCCTTGGTGGCGAGTCTTATTTCCATCCGCGCCGGCATTTCCGTGGCGCTGGTCGAAATCGCCGTCGGCGTCGCCGCGGGCAACATCCACTTTGGCAATGGGGGGCAAATACTGCGCTCGACCGACTGGACCAACTTCCTGGCCATGCTGGGCAGCGGCGTGCTGACGTTTCTGGCCGGGGCGGAGATAGACCCGGTATCGCTGCGGGCCAACTTGCGCGCCAGCGCGGCCATCGGCATCGCGGCGTTTTTGCTGCCGTTTGCCGGGGTGTGGCTCTTCGCGCAAGGGGTTCTGGGCTGGCCGCTGCATCAGGCCCAGATCGCCGGCATCGCCCTTTCCACCACTTCGGTGGCGGTGGTCTATGCCGTGATGATCGAGACGCGGCAAAGTGAAACCGCGCTGGGCAAAATGATTTTGGCGGCCTGTTTCATCAACGACCTGGGGACCGTGCTGGCGCTGGGCCTGATCTTCGCCAACTTCAACCTCTGGCTCCTGGTGTTCGTCCTCGTCACATCGGTGATGCTCTGGTTGATGCCCAAGTGGACCGAATTCATCGTGGCGCGCATGGGAGCGACGCGGGTGAGCGAGCCGGAAATCAAATTCATTTTCCTGGTCCTGTTCTTCCTGGGGGGACTGGCCTCCGCCGCCAAAAGCGAGGCCGTCCTGCCGGCTTATCTCATCGGCCTGGTCCTGGCCGGCGTGTTCCTGCGCGACAAGACGCTGGTGCATCGGATGCGGAGCATCGCCTTCGCGGTGTTCACGCCGTTTTATTTTATTCGCGCCGGCTCGTTCGTGTCACTGCCGGCGCTCTGGACGGCGGCGGGCGTCATCGTGGCGCTGCTGGCGCTCAAGATGACCGCCAAAATCGCCGGGGTGTTGCCGCTCTCGCGACTGTTCTTCATGCGGGCGCGCGAGGCCAATTACACCACCCTGCTCATGTCCACCGGGCTGACCTTCGGCACGATTTCGGCCTTGTTCGGCCTGCAGAATAAAATCATTGACCAGAAGCAGTATTCAATCCTGGTCACGGTCGTCATCCTGAGCGCGTTCGTGCCGACGGTCATCGCGCAGAAATTCTTCGAGCCATCCCGGCGCACGATGCAGGCCTGGGGGCGGCTTTATCAGCGCAAGATCAAAGGCAGGCCCGGCGCTCAACCTGTTGCAACGAAAGGCTAAATCATGTTCCATAAAATCCTGGTGGGTTACGACGGATCCAAAGGCGGCCAAGCCGCCCTGCGGCGCGCCGCGGTCGCCGCCAAACATTACAACGCCCAACTGACGGCGCTCTGGGTGCGGCAACCGTTGCCGCGGCACGCCGATTTGCCAGGCGAGGCCGAAGGCGAAGCCGAAGCCGCCGCCGATTATTTCGAGGAACGCAAACAGGAAGTGGCGGCAATGGCGAAAGAGCAGGGCCTTGCCATCGCCTGCGAAAGCCGCTCCGGCCACGCCGCCAAAGTCGTGGTGAACTTCGCCAAGGAAGGCGGCTACGACCTGATTGTCATTGGCCACAGCGATCACTCCGAATTGTGGGGCCGGCTGCTCGGCGACACCGCCGACCGCATCAGCGACCACGCGCATTGCAGCGTCTTGATTGTCAAACCATGAATTGGAGACGCTGGCGCGGATGGCGGGGCAAACCGCCTCCGACGCGCCGCGCCTGCGCGAGCAAGTCGCGGAATTGGAAAAGCCGGCCGCGGCATGAGCGCAATTCATCCACCGAACCGTTTTTGATGGAAGGCCAGATCGCGCCCGGCGCGCCTTTGGTTGCCCGCCGGGATGTCAAACATACATCGGGCCAGGCTGCAGTTTGACACCCGCCCTTTCAGGCGAAGGGTTGAGAGTGAAGAATGCGCCTTGGACCGGGCGGGCGCGGTTGCCACGGCCCCCCTGCTTCAAAAATCGCAAAAACTGTCAAGCCATCGGCGGCCAAAGGTGATAAACGTATCGGCAAGATGAATATTTCGGCAAAGCAGACCACGCTGAGTTTCTACAAGGAGCGCCTCTTGCGCGTGCTGGTGCATATCCAACAGCACCTGGACGAACCATTGGCCCTGGAAGAACTGGCGAGGCTGGCCTGCCTTGCGCCGCATCATTTTCATCATGTGTTCACTGGAATGCTGGGGGAATCGCTGGGCAGCCATGTGCGGCGGTTGCGATTGGAACGCGCCGCCTCCCGGCTCAAGCTCACCGAAGCGCCGGTCGTGCAGGTCGCCTTCGAGGCGGCTTATGAAACCCACGAAGCGTTCACCCGCGCCTTTCACAAGGCGTTTGGCTTGTCGCCCGCGCAGTTTCGCAGGCGCAACGGCGTGAGTGCGCGGATCCAAATCCCCTCCGGCGTGCATTATCAACAACAAAAGCGGCCCGGAAGGTTTCGGGCCGCGCAACTGGAGGACAAAACAATGAATGTAACCATCAAAAATCTGAAACCGATGCGCGTCGCTTTCATGCGCCACGTCGGACCTTACAACCAAGCCGGGAAGACTTGGGAGCGCTTTGCCATGTTTCTTGGCAAGGAAGGGCTGCTCGGCTCCAGTCCGCAATTCATCGGCATCTCTCACGATGACCCGGCGGTGACGCCGCCGGACAAAACCCGTTACGACGCCTGCGTCCCCGTGGACGAGAAGTTCCGGGCCAGCGGAGATATCGGGGTGCAGGTGATTCCCGGCGGGGATTACGCCATGCTGACCCATTTCGGCCCCTACGAGAAACTCGGCGAGAGCTATGCGAAACTGCTCGGCCAATGGTTGCCGCGCAGCGGGCGGCGCCTGCGCGCCACGCCGTGCCTGGAGGTTTACCTCAACTCGCCCGAAAATACGGAGCCGGAGGATTTGGTCACGGACATCCACGCGCCGCTGGAGACAAATTGAAACCGCAAACAAACAACCCAAACAGGAGAATAACCATGTCCGCAAAACTCGATCTGTGCAAACTTCACAAGGCCGAATACGCAGCGCCAAGAGAGCCTGTGCTCGTGCGAACAAAACCCGCGCGGTATCTGGCCATTCGCGGCCAGGGCGCGCCCGGCGGGGCGCGCTTCACCGCCTGCATCGGCGCGCTCTATGGCGCGGCGTTCACCATCAAGATGACACACAAGTTCGCCGGAAAGCAGGATTACGCCGTGTGCAAGCTCGAAGGCCAGTGGTTCTTTGACGGCGAGCCGGCCGGGATTCCCAAAGACCAGTGGAAATGGAACTTGATGATCCGCACCCCGGATTTTATTTCGCCGGAGGACCTGCAGGCGGCCGTGGACACGCTGCTCAAGCGGGGCAAATCGCAAGAGGTCAAGGAAGTGACACTCGAAACAATTGACGAGGGCGCCTGTGTTCAGATGTTGCATGTCGGGCCGTATGAAAAGGAAAAGGAAACGGTCGCTCTCATGCAGAGCTTCGCCGAAGCCAACGGATTGAAGTTAAACGGCCCGCACCACGAGATTTATCTTTCCGACCCGCGCCGCGTTCCTCCCGAACGGCTGAAAACAATTCTTCGCGTGCCAGCGCGCAAGCAGGCGTCGTAAGCCCCTGTGCCAGGGGAAGCGCCGGGTCTCGATGAACTGGCCAACGGCCTGCCCGAGGTCCACGCGCTTCACTATGAGGAGATGGCGAAGGCAGGCGTCAACGCATTCGCTCAACGGGCGGTCGCCCAGCAAAGGCTTCGGCGTTTCCCGGCCACAGTGACCCGCCAGTAAAACCGGCAGCCGCCCGTGGTGGGATAGATTTTGGCCCGGACTTGGCCGCGATACTTGACTTTCACGGGAAACTTCGTGGGCTTGCCGCCATCCCCGGAAATGGCTGAAATGTTTGCAGAAAGTTTGAAATTGGCTCCGACACTTCATTTGCCGCCGGAGAAATGGCTGTCCGACATGGATTCGAACCATGACAAAGGCCTCCAAAGGGCCTTGTGCTACCGTTACACCATCGGACAACTCGTTGACTTGCAACGGGTTACGGAATTCATGCTGGCAATTGCCAGCGAAAATGTCAGTAGAACTGACAAAAAACTGTATTCCCGAAGCTCGCCCCTTGCGAGCCTTTTTCTCAGTTTAACCGCCGGTCGTGTCCTGCACAAGAGAAAACACGACATGAAGCAGACTATCGCCTCTTGAAACGGGGGCCATACTTCCTCAAGTCCCAAGTCATTTCGCGATGGTGGTGGCGATGTTCGGACTGTTGGGGTTGACGTCCAGACGCCGTTCTTTGATCACCAGGTCCATGTCCTCCATTGGAATGGCGCCGAGCAGAACATGATCGCCCATGACCAATGCGCCCGCAAATCCGAGCCGGTTCTTAAACCGGATTTCCAACGGGCCAACATAGGGCACGAGGCGGTTGCTGCCGTCGGCCAGCGTCACTTCCTTTTCGTGCAACGATTCGAGCTTCAATTGAATACGGATGTGTTCCGGGATGCACAAATGCACCGAGCCTGAATCCGCCATAGCCTCCACTTCCACCGGCTCAATCGCCGGATTCCCCGCGTTTCGCAAAACAATTCGAGCATTCACAAGACCCACTGGATATCATACCCCAGCCACCCAACCCCGCAAGTCCGGTTTTGAGTTCGCGTTCCCCGCGATTTGTGCTTTGACCTTTTTCCGCCGCCCTTTAGCTTTTGCCTCATGGACGAACCTTCCGTCACCGTCATTATTTCGGCCCGGCCCGACCAGGCCGTGGTCCGCGCCGTCGCCGCCGCCCAAAAACTGGATTACCCGGCCGGCCAGCTTGAAATCCTCCTCGTCCGCGGCCGCCAGCCTTCCGTCCAGCGCAACGCCGCGCTGCGGGCCGCCCGCGGCGACATCATTTATTTTTTGGACGACGATTCCATCCCGCCGCCCGGCAATCTGCGCCGCGCCCTGGAGCTTTTCCAATCCCCCGGCGTCAAAATAGTGGGCGGCCCCAGCCTCTGCCCGCCCGAGGCGCCGCCCTTGCAACAGGCCTTCGCGCTGACGATGGGCAGTTGGCTGGCTTTTGGGCCGAGCTGCTCCCGTTACCGCGCCCGCGGCGTCCTCCGCCCCTCCAGCGAAAAAGAACTGATCCTCTGCAACCTTCTGGCCCGGCGCGAGGACCTTCTCCAACTGGGCGGCTTCAACGAATCCCTTTACCCGAACGAAGAGAACGCCCTCATGGACGAACTGCAAAAGCGCGGCGGACTGCTCCTCTACGATCCCGGCCTCTTCGCCTGCCGCCTTCCGCGTCCGACCTTCCGCGCCTTCTGCAAAATGCTCTGGAACTATGGGCGCGGCCGCGCCGAGCAATTTGGCCTGCATCCCACGTTCCGTTGCGCCCCCAATTTCATCCCGCCCCTCTTTTGCCTCTACCTGGCCGCCTTCCTTTTTCTGCCCCCGATGGCGCGCTGGCTGGCCGTCCTCTATCTGGCCGCCCTCCTTGTTCAATCCATGGCGGTCCTCTCCTGGCGCAGATGGCATTGGCTGCCGCAAATCATGGGTTTGATCTTTGTCAGCCATGTTGTTTACGGCCTGGGTTTTTGGCGCGGTTCCCTGAAAAAGCCCCAACCGCCCCCTCCCGCCGTCTCCGCCTCCGTCCAACTGGAAAGAATCCAGCCGGCGCCTGTTTGAAAACCAGCCGGCGAGCCGCCCGTTCCAGCCGGGAACCGGGAAATAGGCCCGCTTCCCCTCACTCCCACTCGATGGTTGCGGGCGGTTTGCTGGAGATGTCCAGGCAGACGCGGTTGACGCCCTTGACTTCGTTGATGATCCGGTTGGAAAGCCTTTCCAGCAGGCCGTAAGGCAGCTTGGCCCAGTCGGCGGTCATGCCGTCCTGCGACTCGACGGCGCGGATGACCACGGTGTTTTCGTAGGTTCGCTCGTCGCCCATCACTCCCACGCTGCGCACCGGGAGGAGGACGGCGAAGCTCTGCCAGATTTTTTCGTACCAGCCGCCGGCCTTCATTTCCTCCACCACGATGCCGTCGGCCGCGCGCAAAATCTCGCAGCGCCTGGGCGTCACTTCGCCCAGGATGCGCACGGCCAGGCCCGGGCCGGGAAAGGGCTGGCGCAGGAGGATTTCCCGGGGCAGGCCGAGGTCCGCGCCCAGTTGGCGGACCTCGTCCTTGAAAAGGCGCTTGAGCGGCTCTGTCAATTGGAATTTCAAGTTCCGGGGCAGGCCGCCCACGTTGTGGTGGCTCTTGATCAAAGCGGCCGGGTTGCCGGCGATGGGGACCGATTCGATGACATCGGGATAGAGCGTGCCCTGGGCCAGAAACCGGGCGCGGCCGGCGCGCCGGGCCGCCGCGGCGAAAACCTCGATGAAGGTCTTGCCGATGATTTTGCGTTTGCGCTCCGGGTCGGTCACCCCTTTGAGGCGGCCGAGAAAGAGCCGCGACGCGTTCCGGTATTGCAGCTTGATTTGGAAATGCCGGGCGAAAACCTCCCGCACCACCGCCGCCTCGCCCGCCCGCAACAAACCATTGTTGACAAAAATGCAGGTCAGTTGCCTCCCCACCGCCTTGTGCAGCAAGGCCGCCGCCACGCTCGAATCCACTCCGCCGCTCAGTCCCAAAATGACCCGCTCCCCGCCGATTTGCGCCTGGATTTCCTCCACCGCCTGCTCGGCGAAGCGCCGCATGGTCCACAACCGTCCGCAGCCGCAGATTCCATGCACGAAATTGGCCAGGATTTCCCGCCCGCGCGGCGTGTGCGCCACCTCCGGGTGAAATTGCAGCCCGTAAAAATTCCGCGCGGCGTCTTCGATGGCGGCGAACTCCGAGTTGTCCGACGCGGCCACCGCCTGGAAGCCTTTGGGGAGCCGGGTCAGTTTGTCCCCGTGCGAATTCCAGATTTGCAGCCGCTCCGGCAATTTGGCGAACAGGGCGGACGAACGGTCCTTCACCAACAAGGCGCCCTTCCCGTATTCGCGTTTCCGGCCCGATTCGACTTTCCCGCCCAGAAAATGCGTGAGCAATTGCACCCCGTAGCAAATCCCCAGAATCGGAATGCCCAGTTGGAAAATGCCGCCATCCGGCAGCGGCGCTTCGCGGGCATAGACGCTGGACGGCCCGCCGGAAAGAATCAGCCCCTTGGGGTTCAGCCCGGCCACGGTCGCGGCCGGGGTGTCGTAGCGCAGGATGGTGGAATAGACATGGCACTCGCGAATCCGCCGGGCGATCACCTGCGTGAACTGCGAGCCAAAGTCCAGGATGACAATTTGTTCCATGGCCGAAAAATAAAAAGCCACTGTCTGCCCTTGCCGGGGCCAATAAGCGAGAGAAAAATCAGGTTCTTCGATGTCTTGCAAGGTCTCAATCAGCAGCAACATGCGCAACTCGCCGCGGCAATCCGGGAAGAAAGGGCTTGAGCCGGCCCTGGGGGCCGCAAGCGCATCGAGAATAAATGAAAAAGATTAGTAAATCTAATGCGAGTGATTTTTCCATTGCCCCGGCGGATGTTGCGCCCTACATTGAAATCGCTCACTATGAATTCGGAAGATTCCCGAATCTCCAGCCTGCCTGAGCCGTCGCCGGCGGTGCGGGAACTGAGGGCGCTTTACCATTCGCTCGTGACGCAGTTGCCCATCGGCATTTTCCAGAAGGATGCACAAGGCCGCTATGCTCTGGTCAATCCCGGGTTCTGCCGCCTCAAAGGCATGTCGGCGGAGGATTTCCTGGGCAAAACACCGCTGGAAGTTGCCCGCGGCCAAGCGGCCCAACAGGACGCCGCCGGGCTGGCAACCAAGTATGCCGCGGAAGGCGAGGATCATCACAAACTGATCATGCAAACCGGCAAGTCCATTGAGTTGGACGAAGAGTATATGCTCGCCGACGGCACGAAGCGTTTCATGCATGTCATGAAATTGCCGGTCTTGGATTCCAACGGCAAGGTCATCGGCACCCAGGGAGTCCAGTTCGACATCACGGAGCGCAAGCGGGCGGAGGCCGAGTTGCTCAAAACCAACCGCGCCCTGCAACTGATCAGCCTCTTCAATGAGGAATTGGTGCGCGCCACGGACGAGAAGGCGTTGTTGCAGGCCGTGTGCGATCTTGCGGTGCAAAGGGGCGGCTACCGTCTGGCGTGGGTCGGCTTCGCGGAACAAGATGAAGCCAAATCGGTGCGCCCTGTGGCTAGCAGCGGCCTGAGTGACGGCTACCTCGACACAGGGAACATCACCTGGGCCGAGACCGAGCGGGGGGGCGGCCCCACCGGCAGGGCCATCCGCACCGGCCAGACCGCCATCGCGCGCAACATCGCCACCGATTTCGCGAGTGGGCTTTGGCGCCAGGCCGCCATAAAGCGCGGCTATGTGTCCACCATCGCCCTGCCGCTGCAAGGCGGGGGGCGCTGTATCGGCGCATTGATGCTGTATGCGGCGGAGCCGGACGCTTTCACTCCCCAAGAGGTAATCCTTTTGGGGGAACTGGCCGGCGACCTGGCCTATGGG
This sequence comes from Verrucomicrobiota bacterium, assembly GCA_050011995.1. Lineage (GTDB taxonomy): Bacteria > Verrucomicrobiota > Verrucomicrobiia > Limisphaerales > Palsa-1400 > JBEKOF01. The sequence goes on along the minus strand of JBEKIA010000097.1, from coordinate 1,635 downwards.
ATCGGCGCTCTGCGCCATCGGGCCGAGCGGGAAAAGGCCGAGGCGGAGGTGGAACGCACCGCGCAGGAGTGGCAAACCACCTTCGACGCAACCAACGACGCGATCTGGATTCTGGACAAGGACCAGCGGGTGCTGCGCTCGAACAAGACGGCGGACCAGATCTTTCACCGCCCGGGCAGTCAGATGCTCGGCCAGCGCTGCTGGACTATCGTGCATGGCTCGGCGGAGCCGATTCCGGATTGTCCCTTCGCCCGGGCGCAGAAGAGCGGCCGCCGCGAAACGATGGAACTCCAGGCAGGCAAACGCTGGCTTGAAATCACGGTAGATCCCATTCGTGATGCCGCGGGCCAGCCTGCCGGCGCAGTCCATATTGTGAGTGACATTACCGAGCGCCGGCGGCTGGAGGAGGAGCTGATCGAAGCGCAGAAGGCGCATGTGATCGGCAGCCTGGCCGGCGGGGTGGCCCATGACTTTAATAACATCATGTCCATCATCATGAGTTACAATGATTTGATCGCGTCGGGCCTCGGCCAGGACAGTCCGCTGCGAGTGTACAGCGATGAAGTCCAGCACGCGGCGGAACGCGCCGCCGGGTTGACGCGGCAACTGCTCATCTTCAGCCGCAAACAAAAGGTGCAGCCCGTCGTGCTGGATCTCAATCACCTGCTGAAAGACCTGGACAAAATGCTGCGGCGGCTGATTGACGAGCATATCGAAATGACGATGATTCCCGGCAACAAAATCGGACGCGTCAAGGCCGACTCCGGCTACGTTGGCCAGGTGCTGATGAATCTGGTCGTCAACGCCCGCGACGCCATGCCCAATGGAGGCAAACTCACCATCGCCACCAATAATGTCACGCTGGACGAAGGCTGTGCGCGCGCGCAGGCGGGCGCCATGGCCGGCGACTTCGTGATGCTCAGTGTCAGCGACACGGGAACCGGCATGACCGACGAGGTCAAGGCGCATTTGTTTGAGGCATTTTTCACCACCAAGCCCAAGGGCAAAGGCACGGGTTTGGGCCTGGCCACTTGCCAGACCATCGTCCAAGAATCCGGCGGCCATATCGGCGTGGAGAGCGAGGTGGGCAGAGGCACGACCTTCCGGGTATATTTCCCGCGAGTCGAGCAGCCGCTGGAGGTCGCGGCCAGACCGGTCCAAGCGGGGCCGTTGCCGCGCGGGAAGGAAACCTTGCTGGTGGTGGAAGATGAGCCGGCCGTCCGGCATCTGGCGCTGCGCGTGTTGAAAGCCCAGGGTTATGAGGTGCTGACCGCCTCCAACGGCCAGGAAGCGTTGCACCTGGCGAGTGATCACAAGGGAGCGCCCATTCGTTTGGTGATCACCGATGTCGTTATGCCCCTGATGGGCGGCAAAGTGATGGCGGATTGGCTGAAAATAACTTATCCCGATCTCAGAATCCTCTTCACCTCGGGCTACCCGGATAACGTCATGAATCAGCAGGGTGCGCTGGAACCGGCCGTGGCGTTTCTGCCCAAACCATACGCGCCGACCGTCCTTGTCCACAAAGTGCGCGAGATGTTGGACGCCAAATGAATCCACCGGACATCCATCCTGATGGCAAGCGGCAGTGGCTCCGCCGCGCTTTCCTGGCTGGGGTGTTGTCTTTTCACGTTT
>JBEKIA010000096.1:0-13780 GCA_050011995.1 Verrucomicrobiota bacterium | reverse complement strand
TTGGTTTTTGAACGATTTGTTGGCAGCGAAGTTCATGTCGATAGCAAGGCCTTCGCTCCAGAATGCTTGAAAAACAAGGGTTTTTACGAGGTTCCTCTCCGGATAGCTGGACACCAGTGAGCTGCCGCTCTGCCCTAAACTCTTGGGCGGCGCAGCAGCGCCGCCCTACCAAAGACGTGAAGAATTCTGTCCTGCACCCACAGAAACCGGGCGCGGAATTTTTCGCTTTAATTTTCAGCCGCCCGCCCCCACACTGTCGCCAATATGCCAGCCATACCCGCTGAATTTCGCAACGTCACCGCTGTCGCCAAGGCCAACGTTTATTTCGACGGCAAAGTCGTCAGCCACACCATTTTATTGCCCGACGCCGTCAGGAAGACGCTGGGCCTGATTTTTCCCGGCAAATTCCATTTCGGCACCGACAAGGCCGAGCGCATGGAAATCGTGGCCGGCCAATGCGGCGTGAAATTGGACGGCCAGGCCGCTGTCAAGACTTACGCCGCCGGCCAGACCTTTGAAGTCCCCGCCAAGTCCGGTTTCGACATTGAAGTCAAGACCGCCCTTTGCGAATACGTCTGCACGTATCTTTGAGCCGGAGCGGTTGACCCGGGGAGTGGACGGAACCGGAGGTAAGCTAATAGCCGCGAAAAGGCGCAAAAGGCGCAAAACCGGAATTTCTCTTTTGTGCTGCAACCAGGCAGAATTGCACCTTTTTGCTAAGATTTTACCACGGATTTCAGGATAACACGGATTTCTTTTGAACAGAAGGGAACGAAGGAAACGAAGGAAGAATTCTTCTTCGTTGCCTTCGTTTGCTTCTGTGCCAATTCCGTTCGCGGGGCGGCGCGGATGGGGAATTCTGAATCCGTGAAATCCGTGGTTCAATTTCTTTGGTTGCGGCTCGCCGCGCTGGGCCTTTTGCGCCTTTTGGCGGCCATATTCTCTTTTCCTCAATGTTATTTCGCCTTGCGTTCCGCTGCGAAATGTGGTTGACTTGTCTTTGGAGGCTGTATGAAACAAAAAGCGATGCTCAGGCGGCGGGCGTTCACTCGAGTCGAATTGCTCGTGGTGGTTATGATCGTTCTTTTCTTCGTGCTGGCCGCATCGGCCATCATCCTGCCGTTCTTGGCCAGATCCAAGGCGAGGTCCGCTCGGATTTCCTGCGTCAACAACCTCAAAGAAATCGGAACCGCTTATCGCGTCTGGGCCGGGGATTATGGGGACCGCACCCCTCCCGAGCAAACGGTGGCCAATGGCGGATGGTGGGATATTCTCACCAACGACGATCAAGGCGCCCTGTGCTGGACTAATTACGCGATCATGCAAAACGAGCTTGGGCAGTCGCCGAGACTGGTCGTTTGCCCGGATGACGAGCGGCAGGCCGCTTTCAGTTTCACCAACGGCTTCGATAACACCCATGTCTCCTACTTTGTTGGCGTGAGCGCAAACGACACCTATCCCCAGTCAATCGCGGGGGGAGATCGCAATTTAGGCCCCGGACCCAAACCCGACCCCGATTACGGATACTCACCCATAAGCGGAAAAGGAAACGACGTTGCGATCCCAATCACCGGCCCAGTTTCATGGTCATTGAAAATGCACTCGTTTGGAAACCCCGCCGGCGCGGGCAATAGTCTGCTCGGCGACGGCAGTGCGCAACAAGTTTCCACCGCCGCTTTGAACAAGAAATGGCTGCGCAACGCCACTCCAACCACCAACTGGCCCGCCGGCCATGTCCCCGCCTCCCCCTCCATCCGCCTGGTTTTTCCCTGACCCCGCTCTTTCAAAATACCACTGCCCACCGGCAGCCAAACGCGCCTTCCCGCCGAAGCGATGGGTCAGTCCTGGCTGGTAGGGCGCGCACTCCGTGCGCGCCGCGGCGGGCAGGGGACTGCCCGCCCTGCCTCGCGCAGGACGGACGGACGCCCCGCCAAACTATTTTCACTTTTGCATTTCTGTCATTTTGCCCCTCCACCCCCTTTTACCGAGTCTTTACAAGGCTTTTTTTGAGGTCGAAAACCCCGTTATTTGCCATGCAGATCGTCCTCACGGTACACAGCCGCTTTTTTAGAACCGTGATAGAATTGGCCCATGAATAGTGAACTATCATTAGACAATGCTGAAAATGCCCATCCTGAAAATGAGGCCGAAGTGACCGCACCCGCCGCCTCTCCAAGCCCCAACCCGACGGGCCAAAGCGAAGCCAAGAGGGGTCCGCAACGTGCCGCGCCAAAGCGATACCCGGACGGCTGGTCCATAACACGCGAGGATGTGGAGCGGATTGACTTCCTGTCGCGCTGGCCCGTCCGTCCATGCAACCCCAACCGGCCCCGCTCCAACGTCGCCCGCCTTTCCCGCGAAATCCGCGAATTTGTCAACGTCGCCTTGCGGCAAGGCATGGATTACCGCGAAATCGTCCTCCACCTCCGGACCCTGGCCGGCCCCGAACATGGCGTCACACCCTCCATCCTTTCCCGCTGGTTCAAAACCGGCTACCAGGAGTGGCTCCGCCAAACCACCCGCCTGGAAAATACCATCGCCCAAAGCGACGCCGCTCTCACCCGGCTGGCCCGCCTCAGAACGGAAACCGGCGCCGACCCTTCCGACCTCCTGGCCGCCTTCCTGTCCAGCCTCGTGCAAAAAACCCTGGAGGATTTCGATCCCGCCGCGCTCCAGGCCCTGCTGGCGGATAAACCCGCCGAGATTTTCCGGCTCATCGCCTGCCTCAACGACCACATCGCCGCCCGCTCCCGGCAACAGCAGGCCGACGTCGCCCGCATTCGCTGCCAGCTCGAAGTGGCCGAAAAAGACAAAGCCACCAGAAAAGAACCCGTCCCGGCCAGGAACCTCATGGATGCGGAAATCATCCGCCAAGCCTACGGCACCCCGCTGGAGCAATTGATGAAAGCTTACAAAATAGTGCCGCCTGGTGATAAGCCAAAGGAACCCCGCGCCGCCCGCGAAACGCGCGAAAGCGACGCCGAATGATCCCGGCGATTTCCAGTTCAATTCCACTTCGATTCCACTTAATTCCACTTGGTTCCAGTTGGTTCCACTTAATTCCACCTCCAGCCCCACCCAGGGGGCCTGCCGGAAAGCCAAGAACCAGGCCCATCAACCCGCTTGTTATTTCATCCCGCATTCATCATTCTGCATTCGGCATTTTGCATTTTCATGGACGGATTGATCATGAATCCCGCGCCGGGCGAACGCTTGCTCCGCTTCGTCGGAGACCGCGTGCGCTTTAGTCTGCGCCTGCCCCCGGAGACGGCCAAAGGCGCGCGCGCCCTCCTTCGCACCAACCTCGGCAAGGGGGAGCGCCTCCGCCAGGAAGTCATTGCCACCCATGCCGGGAAAAATCCGTTCTCCATTGCCTTCTGGCGCGATGTTCCCCTGGAGCCGCAGCCCAACGGCGAATGGACCGTGGAGATGCCGCTCACCGATGTCGGCTTTTATCGCGCCAAGGCTTACATGACCGGGCCGGATGGACGGCAGGTCTGGCCCGAAGGGCCGGACGCCGGGATTTCCGTCCATCCCAGCGATTATCGCACGGCCAACACGATTTACTGCGCCTTTGCCCGCATGTTCGGCGAATCCAAAAGCGCGCGCGTCACCCAGGACGCGGCCTGGGAAAAGCGGCTGGAAAAACTGGACGCGCGCGGTTACACCGTGATTCCGCCTTCCGGGAAACTAAGGGACTTGATTGGCGAATTGCCGCACATCTTCGACACCCTGGGCTGCCGTGTTTTGCAATTGCTGCCGGTCAATCCGGCGCCCACGACCTTTGCGCGCTTCGGGCGGTTTGGCAGTCCGTACGCGTGCCTGGACCTGACGGCCATAGATCCGGCGCTGGTGGAGTTCGACCAGCGCAGCAACGGGGTGGACCAGTTTTGCGAACTGACCGGCGCGGCGCATCGCCGGGGCGGGCGGGTTCTTCTTGACATGGTGATCAACCACACCGGCTGGGGCTCCGCCCTGTTTGAAAATCATCCGGAGTGGTTTGTCCGCCGGGCGGATGGAAGTTTCGTCTGCCCGGGCGCCTGGGGGGTGACGTGGGAGGACCTGGTGGAGTTAAGCCCCGGCCACGTCGCCTTGTGGGAGGAGGTGGCCCGCGCCTTTTTGACCTGGTGCCGGCGGGGCGTGGACGGTTTTCGTTGCGACGCCGGCTACAAGGTGCCGGTGCGCATCTGGCAATACATCGAAGCCCGCGTGCGCCAGGAATTTCCGCACACCATCTTTCTCCTGGAAGGTTTGGGCGGCCCGTGGGAGGCCACGGAATCGCTTCTCACCGAAGGCGGCATGCAATGGGCCTACTCGGAACTTTTCCAAAACGACGGCGGCCCCAACGTGGCCCGCTACCTGGATTACGCCCATCGCCAAAGCGCCCGGCTCGGCCTTTACGTCCACTACAGCGAAACGCACGACAACGAGCGCCTGGCCGCCCGCGGGTGCGCCTGGTCGCTCATGCGCAACCGCCTGTGCGCGCTGACCAGCGCCAGCGGCGGCTTCGGCTTCACCGCCGGCGTGGAGTGGCTGGCGGCGGAAAGAATGAATGTGCATTCCAGCCGCGGCATGTCCTGGGGCAACCCGGACAACTTGCTGGCCGAGCTGGCGCAGCTCAATCGCCTGCTGGCCGGGCATCCCTGCTTCTTCGACGGCGCAATCCTTACCCGGTTGAGCCAGGCCGATTCGCCGGTCTATGCCCTGCGCCGCGATTCCGCGGAGGGGCTGGATCATCTGCTGGTGCTGGTGAACATGGACGAGAGCCAAAGCCGGACTCTCACGCTGGATTGCGCCGTAACCACCGGCCTCGGATCGCTCCAATGCGATTTGCTCGGCCAAAAACCGCCCGAATGCAAAACCGTTGGCGCGGCCATTATTTTTACCCTGGAGCCGGGCGCGGCTTTTTGTCTGGCTGCGACGCCCCAACCCCAGGGTTTGAGCGGCGACGAATACCGGCGCGCCCGCGCTCAATCCGCGTGGGCCATTGCCGCGTTGAGCAAGGTGTTGTTGCCCGAGGAAATCGGGGCGTGCGATTGGCGCGCCCTGGCCGCCCGCGTCCATTCCAACCCGCGCGATTTTCTGGCGGCCCTTCCCCATATTGACCGCGTCAAAGCGCGCGCGGATTTGTGCGGCGCGCTGGATGAGGCCAAAGGAAAATTCCCGCAAGTGGTGGAGTGGAGTTTGATTGATGTCCGCCGCGTTACTCCGGTGCCGCCCGGCCATTGGCTGCTGGTGCAGGACTCGCGCCGTTTCCGCGCCACTTTGGATTGCGGCGGATGGCAACGGCACATCGAGGCGATTGAAGTGCGGGACGGCTTCGCGGCCTGGTTTGCGCCGTTGCCGGACGGCAGCGCCGTGGAGGCGGAGTTGGACATCCAACGGCACGGCCTGACGACGGAACGGGTGAAGGCTGCGGTCCGCTTCTTGGCGGCCACGCCCGCCGTCGCCACTGTGCTGGCCAAGCCGCCGCCGTCCTCGCTGGTGTTGCTGACCAATGGCCGGGGCGGCATGGCCCGCCTCTGCGTGGATTTGGGAAACATCAATTCAAAGTATGATTGCGCCCTCGGCGCCAACCTAAACCCGGAATTTCCCGTGGACCGTCACGTCCTGGTCAAACGCATTCGGGTCTGGATTTGCGCCGACGGATTCATCACCGCGCTGAATTTGCAAAATCTGGCTTCCATCCAGACCGGCCAGCCGGCGGTGTGGAATTTTGTGGCGGACGCGGGCGACGGGCGGACGGTGGAAATCCAGCTCACTGCGGCAATGCTGGAGAACTGGAACACGACCCTCTTCACCTTCGCCCGCAAGCCTGGAACCAGTCCGGCCGATTTGCCGCCGCGGTTTGATGTGCGCCTGACCGTGCGGGCGGATATTGAGGACCGAAATTTTCACACCGAAACCCACCGCAACGGCGGCGCCGAGTTTCATTTCACCCGGTATTGCCTCGAACTGCCGGACCGCCCCGGTTTTTCTTTTGCGCCCGCGCCGGACCGGCAATTACATGTCTTCAGCAACGCCGGCGTTTATCATCCCCAGCCCGAATGGTGCCAGGGCATCGCGCATCCGGTGGAACAGAGCCGCGGACAAGTCCCTTCCGGCGACGCCTACAGCCCCGGCTGGTTCGACCTGCCTTTGACCCTGGGAAAAAGCGTGTCGGTGGTTCTCTCCGCCGACCTCCCGCCGCCCTCGTGGGAATTGGTGGAGGCATCCTTCGCCAACTGCCGGGCCGCCGGCTCCCTGGCCTTGCGCCAGGCTCAATTCCCGGAGAACGACGCCTTCGGGCGGCAATTGACCCTGGCCGCGCGCGCCTTTGTCGTGCGCCGCGGCGCGGGATGCACCCTCATCGCCGGCTACCCGTGGTTTCTGGATTGGGGCCGGGATTCGTTGATCGGCGCGCGCGGCCTGCTGGCGGCGGGGATGGTCTCCGAAGTCGGGGAATTGCTCGCCACCTTCGGCCGTTTCTCCGCCGGCGGCCTGATGCCCAACACCCTCCGCGGGGAGGACGCCTCCGACCGCGACACTTCCGACGCGCCGTTGTGGTACGGCGTGGTGTGCGAGGAGGCGGCGCAACGGAATAAAAATATATACGACACATCCGCCGGCGCGGCGGGCCGGAGCATCGCGGACGTGCTTTGTGAAATCGGCGCCGGTTACGCTCGCGGGACCGCCAACGGCATCCGCATGGACCCGGCCTCGGCCCTGATCTGGAGTCCGCCCCATTTCACCTGGATGGACACCAATTTTCCCGCCGCCACGCCGCGCGAAGGGTATCCGGTGGAAATCCAAGCCTTGTGGATCCGCCTCTTGCGCCAGCTCGACCGCCTTGGCGCCCGGCCGTCCGGCGAACCGTGGCGCGTTTTGGCGGAGCGCGCGGAGGAATCCTTGCAAAGGCTTTTCTGGCTGGAGGAGCCGGGTTACCTGGCCGATCTGCTCATCGCCAAACCCGGCCAATCCGCCGCCGCCGCGGTTCCCGACAACGCCTTGCGCGGCAATTATTTGCCGGCCATCGCCTTTGGTTTTGTCACGGGCGCGCCGGCGCGCCGGGCCGTGGCGGCGGCCTTGCGCTATCTGTTCGTGCCGGGCGCGCTCCGCTCGCTGGCCCCGCTCCCGGTCTGGCCGCCTCTGGAAATTCGCCGTGCCGACGGCCAGATTCTGGGCGAGCCGCGCGAGCCGTATCAGGGCCGTTACGAAGGAGACGAAGACACCCGGCGCAAACCGGCCTATCACAACGGCACCGCCTGGGTCTGGACGCTCCCCGCGGCTTGTGAAGCGCTGGCGCGGGCCTGGGAATTGTCGCCCGCCGCCGTCGCCGCCGCCCGGGCTTATCTGGCCGGCATGGACCGCCTGATGATGAGCGGCTGCCTGGGCCAGTTGCCGGAAATTCTGGACGGGGACGCTCCTCATCAGCCGCGCGGCTGCGACGCCCAGGCTTGGAGCGCGCTGGAGGCATTGCGGGTTTGGAAATGGCTCAATGAGATCCAACCCGCCGGCGCCGCGCCTTCCGCGGTCGTTTCATAATCTTAATCTTAATCATAATCTCCGCTTCTCATGCTCGAATCACCGGCACAGCCGGATTAAGATTAAGATCAGGAGCAGGATTAAGATTAGGAGCCAGATTAAGACATCTCCCCCAATTTCCCGGCTGGCGCGAAAGCCGGGCCGCTGGTATATTGCCGGCATGTCTCAGACAGGCGCGCCCATCGCTCCGCCCAAAACGGAGGCGACAGAGAAAACCGAGCCTCGCGAACAGCGCGACCGCGGTTACCTGGTGATTTGCTGGAATGATCCTGTCAACTTAATGGTTTATGTCACGCACGTTTTCCAGGTCGTCTTCGGCTGGCCCAAGGCGCGGGCCGAGCGGCACATGATGCAGGTCCATCAGGCGGGCAAGAGTCTGCTGGTGCGCGAGACTTTTGAAAAAGCCGAGCATTACGTCCACCAATTGCAGGGCTACGGCCTGCACGCCACCATGGAACGCGAGGAATGAAATTCATCCGTTCCGAAAAAAGCGGCGACGGCCCCGCCGCCTTCGTTTTTCAGATCAGCAAGCATGAGGTGGAATGGCTGCTGGGCGTGCTGAAGTTTTATCCGCAACTGGATTCCGGGTATCACCGCATCACCCAGGGCGCCGCCGAGGAAATCAAAGCCGAGCAGCAATTGCTGGAGGAAGCGATGGCGCAGCGGCGGCGCGAGCACAAAAACAAACTCGAAAAATTCCTGGCCACCCCGGGCCGTTTCCGGCTGGAAGGGCCGGACCAGTTTCATTTCTCCCTCGCGCCCGAGCAGATGGAATGGCTGCTGCAAGTTTTGGACGACGTGCGCGTGGGCTGCTGGGTGAAGCTGGGTTGCCCCGAGCTGGAACCGTCGCCCCCGAAGAACCTGACGGCGGGAGATGCGCGCGCCATGTCGGCCCTGGAACTGAGCGGCTTTTTCCAAATGATCCTCCTCGGCGCCTACGACGGGCCGGAGCCGGTTTAAAGCTTTTCCGGGTGCTGCCCGACACGGTAGGGCGACACTCTGTCGAGCCGACATTCGATTTCCAGGGAAATAGTCACGGCTCGACAGAGTCGCCCTACCGTTCAAGGTATCTCCGGGTACTGCCACACCCAGTCGCCTTGCTCGGTGTCCTGGCGGGGAGGCTTGCCTTTGGTGGCAATCACTCCGCCGTCATCTTTTTCATTCCAGCCGACCGAGTAGAGGATGAACCGCCCCTTTTCCGAGCGCCGGTATTTTAGCGGCTGGCCGTTGATGATGTCATGGGGCAGGACGGCGGCGAAATCCGGCACAAGCGCCTTGAGTTCTTCGGGATATTGGCCGCGCGCCAGCCGGCAGCGTTCCAAGGCGCACGCCACCATGGCCAGGTCCACCTTGCTTTGCGCAAGGGCGGCTTTTTCGGGGACAATTTTCACGAGTGCGGGGATGAGCATGGCGGAAATGATTTTGTGATGGAAGTAGGCGCTGAAATCCCGCGCGTAGGATTTTTGGAAAGCCTGATCAATCGAATGATTGACGCTTGGATTGATTTCTCTCGCCGCCAGAGCAATCCGGGGGAAAACAAATTCCTGGAACGCGCGATTGACATTGAGTTGTTCGAGACGATCCCATCCGCGCGGAGTCACGTAACCGCGATCGAACGCCGGATTGACGCAAATGTCGCGCTCACCATACAACGCCCGGATGGTGGAGGCGAGCGGGTCGGTCTTTTGCAAACGGTTCTGTAAAACTTGAAGTTGAGCCTCGGACCAGCGCTGTTCCAGCAGGCCCTCGCCGATGGGATGCAACACCATCTCCAGCCCTATCATCCGCACCAGTTGAGATATGAGCACCGGTTCCCCTGCGAGCGCCTCATCAATGCGGAACATGACGTTGAGGTCGTCGAGCGCCTGGCCGGTCCGGCCCAGAACCATTTCGGCTTCAGCGTGCAGGGAAAACAACTGGTACGAGGATTTAACAACAAGCAAGTGTTGCGTCACGGCTATCCCGACATGCGGATTTTCCCATTCCTCCCACGGGATATTAAACTGGCTGTAGGGCCGGGCGGCGGCTTGGCGGAATTCGGCCAGAGTGGGTTCGCAGGGCTTAAAATGGTCAAGAATAATGGAAGCAGCCTGGGCGGGGTCGGCGATTTTCACCCTATCCCCGCCCGCATTTGTAGTCTTGCAGCCGTTGGCATATCCGATCAAATCCGCAGCCATCGCGTATGGCCAGGTGAAGGGGTGGTCCTGCGGGTTGAGGTTGAGAGGGTCTGGAACCGGAACATAGGTCGCAAGAAGATTTCTGCCACGCTGGAGTAATGCCGCCGCGTCCACCGTGCGGCTGCCGTCGAGGTTCGTCACCATCTTGATTGGCTGGCGCAGAACTTCCGGCGGCAGATCAAAAAGCGGGGCGAAATAGGGCGTCATGGCAAAATTCTGGTCATCGGGGACTTTGGGTGGAATGAGGCGGGCCATATCGAAGCGTTCGCCTTTGGCTTCCATGTCGCGCTTGTAGTTCGCCCAAGCCCGCGAGCCGCGCCAATCTTCCTCGGTAAAAAGCAGTGCGCCCAGCGTGATCAATGCCGCCAAAACGAAAAGAACCTTTCGCACCCTGCGCCAGTTGAACAGACGGCGAAAGAATCCTGGGCGAGTGGGCGGGGTGGGGGAGGGGTTTTCCATAAATCAAGCGGTCAGGCCATGAGTTGTTTGCGCGCTATTTCGCTCCGGGGCTTTGGCGGGGCCGGCAGAGCGGCGGGCGGTTCGCCGGCATCGGGTTGATCGGTTTGGCCAAGAAGCTGCGCCATCATCAGCGTTTGTTGGTGCAAGATGGCGAAAGATTGCAAGGTCATTGGCGAGGAGTTGCGGGCGAGCCGCGGTTCGTCCGGCGCGGTGAGGTGGAGCAGGAAAATAACACCCCACACCGCAGCCAGAGCCGCCCAGGCCCGCAGTGAGGGCCAGGTGGAGGTTCCTTCGCCAGTCAACCATCCGTCTTGGCTGGTAGGGCGCGCACTCCGTGCGCGCCGCGGCGGGCAGGGGACTGCCCGCCCTACCTTTTCCCCATCCGTCACTGACGCAGCACCTTCGCCGTGTCCTCGGAGGCCGGAGGGCCGGGGAGCAGCGGCGGCGGCCAGGATTTCAGCGCGCCAGTCGCGGGGGAGTTCGCGCAGGGGCTGGCGTTGCAGTTGTTTTTCAAAATCGGCGTTCATTTGATTTCGTCATAGAGGGGACGCAGCCGGTCGCGCAATTTGTCTAATCCGTAGCGGTAACGGCTGGCGGCGGTATTGAGGGGGATTTCCAGGGTTTCGGCAATGGCCTCGAAGGTGAGCTTTTCCCAAAGCTTCAAATGCACCACGGCGCGCTGATTGGGGGGAAGTTCGCCGAGGGCCTCGGCCAGTTTTTCGCGGAAGACTCGCTCGTCAGGGTCCGCGCTTTGGGCAAACAATGGAATCGGTTCGCGGGCGAGTTGGTGGTAATGCCTTTCGCGCGCGTCGCGCCGGCGAATCAAGTCAATGGCGGCGTGGTGGGCCAGCCGCAACAGAAAGCCGCGTTCCTCGCGCACCCCGAGCAACAGAGCCGGACGGCGGCCCAGCTTGAGGAACAATTCCTGCATGACATCGTAAGTGTCCGCCTCGTTGCGCAGCAGATTGAGGAGGAAGGCAAACAGGGCTTGGGCGTGGCCGTCGTAGAGCCGTTCGATGTTGGGCGGTGATGCCATCTCTGAGAATTTAAGACGTAACTCGCGCGGAAATCTGTCTAAAATGAATGACAAATTTATGAAACAAATCGTGCCGCCGGGTTATGCGGTCCCAAAACAAGATATCCAGCGCCTGACGGAAGAACTGCGCCAGACTCGCGCTGGGGAGCTTGCCACAGCCTCCGAAAAGGGCCGCGCCCGCATCGAAAAGGAAATCAGCCGCGAAGTGCGGCGAAAGATCACCAGACATCATGGTTTGGGCGGGGCTTTTCTGCATCTCCTCGATTAAAGGCGGCAACTCATACAAACTCCAATTTTCCCGTCGCCGCCGCCGGGTCCCAGCCGCGCGGCGGCTTGCTGTTGATGGCGGCGACTTCCTTGATGGAAATCTGCCGCCCGCGGGTTTTGGGGCCTTTGACTTCCACCTGCGACGGCCGGCAGGTCTGCTGGTTGATCTTTTGATAGGGCGCGGCCTTGTAGCGGATGAACAGCTCCGCCGGCGTCTCCGGCTCAAAGAAAAGTATTCTTGACTTTTGCGGGATGCAGAAGTACTCCTTGTTCAAAATCGTTCCGCCAAAGGTGAACCGTTTCAAATAGCTCGCGTCCCGGTTGGTGTAGGCCAGGGTCATCACCCGTTCGCGCTCGGGCCGCCCGCAATAAACCATGTCCGGCCCGACGAACATCTTTTCGGGCAGCTCCACCACCCGGTAATGGCCGTCCTTGAACACCATGAGCAGCTTGTCGAACTTGGTGCAGTCCAGCTTGAATTCCTCCCCGGAAACCTTGTGGCCCACATAGCCGGACTCCCGGTCGTATGACACCTTAAAGGCCTTGAAGGCGGCCTCGCGCGCGTCCACCTCGTCGTAGCGGCTGGACTTGGTCAGGCGCGGATAGAGTGGGCCGTATTTTTCCAGGAGCGCCTCCAGATGGGCGATGGCGTAGCGGGTGACATTTTTGAGATGGCCGCGGGTCTGCTCCAATTCGGCCTTCACCTGGTCCATTTCCTCGCGATGTTTGTTGATGTCAAACAGGGAAATGCGGCGGATGCGCGCGCCCAGGAGCATCTCGATGTCCGCGGCGGACAGTTCGCGAAGCATCTGGCGGCGGAACGGCTTGAAACCGTCCTGCACGGCCTGGACGACGGCCTCGTTGGTGCGGCAGGTTTCGATGGTCTTGTAAATACGATTTTCAATGAAAATGCGCACCAGCGTCTTGGAATGAAGGTCCTGTTGGAGATGGCTTTCCCGCAACTCCAGCTCGCGCTTGAGGGTGGCGGCGAGTTGGGCCGTGTTTTCCCGCAATACCTCCGAGACGGTCATCTCCACCGGCCGGTTGTCACGGATGACCACCAGGCGGCTGGAGATGGTGGTCTCGCAATCGGTGAAGGCGTAGAGGGCGTCCACCAATTGTTGCGCCGTGACGCCGCCGGGCGCCTTGACCTCGATTTCCACCTTTTCCGCCGTGAAATCGTTGATGCTCCGGACCTTGATCTTGCCCTTGCGCGAGGCGTCTTCGATCGAGGCCAGGAGCGTTTCGGTGGTGGTGTTGGGCGGGATTTCCTGGATGACGACGGTGGAGGCGTCCTTGATTTTGATCTTGGCGCGGACCTTGACCTGGCCGGCGCCGTCACGGTATTCGCGCGCGTCCATCAGGCCGCCGGTTTGGAAGTCGGGCAGGACTTTGAACGGCTGCTTCTTGAGAATGGCGATTTGCGCCTGGAGCAATTCGGGAAAGTTGTGCGGCATGATGCAGCACGACATGCCGACCGCAATGCCTTCTGTCCCCAGCATGAGCAGCAGGGGAAGTTTGCAGGGCAGGGCGGACGGCTCCTTTTTCCGGCCGTCGTAGCTGGGGACAAAATCCGTCAGCGCGTCGTTGAACAACTCGGTGCGCGCCAGTTCGGCGAGGCGGCATTCGATGTAACGGGGCGCGGCGGGGGGATCGCCGGTGTGGAGGTTGCCAAAATTGCCCTGGCCTTCGATGAGGTAGCGTTTGTTGGCCAGCACCACCAGGGCGGCGTCAATCGAGGCGTCGCCATGAGGGTGGTATTTGGTGGCGTCGCCCCGCACGTTGGCGACCTTGGTGAAGCGGCCGTCATCGCTTTCGTGCATGGCCCAAAGGATGCGGCGCTGCACCGGTTTGAGGCCGTCGGACAACTTGGGAATGGCGCGGTCGCGGATGACGTAGGAGGCGTAGTCCAGGAAACTGCGGTCCACGCGTTTGTGCAGCGCGAGATCAATTTTTCCCGGCACGAACGGCCGGTGCGGCGCGAGGTCAACCTGCTCGGCCTGGACGTGCGAGCTGCCATTGGGCTGGGATTGAGTGCCTTGGGGCGGAGGCGTGGACCCCCCTTCGCCAGGCTTCGGCGCGGCAAGCGGCGCGGGCGGAGACTGCTGGGCCAGTTGCGCTTGATCTTGTAGTTTGCGTTTAGATGCCATGATTCAAAATTGCGGATTGCGGATTTTCCGGATTAACTTCTCCCTGCTAATTTCCACTTGGCGGGTTGCCCCGTCCGAAAGCTTAGGAATCGATTTCTGGCAGTCCACGCGCGGCATGCCAAAACCGAATAATTTCGACATTATCGCCGTTCAAACGGTAGATGATG
>JBEKIA010000095.1:0-26854 GCA_050011995.1 Verrucomicrobiota bacterium | reverse complement strand
CCATGCTGATGGCGTTGTCGTTTGAAAAACGCCGCATTCGCGGAAGCAGCATGTTCAGGCTGGCCGGCGCCGCCGCCCCGGCAGCGTCCCCGCCGCGACCAGGCACGAATATTCTTCCGCCTTGCAGGATGCCGCCGCCAACGCCGCCGCCGAAGCCCGTGGCCAGCACCCGTTGCTTTAAAACTTCAATCTCGGCAATGTCCTGAAAACCTTTTTCGCCGAGGGCCTCGAGCAGGCCGGTCGTGGCAATGGCCGTGCCGCCCTTGCGCACAAAATCTTTCGTCTTGGCAACCAGGCCGGGGTCGTTCTTGGACGCGGCCGTCAGCAGGATGGTGGAGGCATTGGTTGGAAAGTCCGGCACCAGGTCAATCGGGACGCCGACCATGCCGAGGTAATTGGGCAGATACATCTCGCCGAAGGAGTTGCAGGGCTTGTAGGTGGGAAGGCCGACGGGCTGGCCCAGCTTGCCCAGAAACCGATCCAGCAGTTCCGCCGAATAGCCCGCGGTGCGGGCCACCATGTTGGGCGTGTAAAAGGAGCCGTCCGGCTGGGGAATGGGCGCCCGAATGTTGGCGAGGACGGAATTGGTGTCCTCATTGCCCACGTCGCCGCCGCGCTGCCCGAGCCTGTCCATGATTTGGCGCGAGTCGAACAGCAGCAGTTCCGGCACCTTGGCGAAAAGGGTGTCCCAGAACTGTTCGGCGTAGCGCGCGTCGCCGCCGCCGTCAATCCAGCCGCCCTGGTTGCCGCCGGGCTTGACGCGGTTGAGATAATCGGTTTCGAGGTAGCTCTGGTAGGATTGCAGCCGCTGGAAATTATTGGCGTCGCGGGTTTCGGTGCCGGTGTAAATGGCGTCAAAGATCTTCGGCTGAACCGTCAGGTCGTAACCCAGGCCCTGGAAGCTTTCGTACCAGTTGGGATACTTGATGATGATGTGGACTTTTGGATTGACAGCTTTGGCGGGGGCGATGATGAGGTTTCGGGAAACCTCGTTGAGCAAATCCATGCGGAATTGCGTCCAGCTCTTGGCGCCCTTGGCCGCAATGGCGTCGTCGCCCTTGTCGTTGGTGAAAAAGACGTCGTCCAGAATGATCTCGTCGAAGTGCCGGGCCGTGAACTCGGCCCACGACTTGACCTTGTCCCGGTCCGCCTGCGAGCTGTAGTCGTAGGTTTGATAGTTGTTGCGCTCGTTGGCGGTCAGGCCCATGGCGGCCGAGGCCTTGATGCCGCGGCTGGTGAAGAATTTCTTCATCGTTTCCATCTCGCCGGCTTCGGCGACTTGCGAGTCGCGGGTGGTTTCCAGATAGACCTTGTCAATCCTAACCTGTTTTTCGACATTGGCCCATTGGTTGGAAAACTCGGCCATGTTGGCGACGTGGCCTTTGATCTCCCGCATCAGGAAATAGACAGTGACACTGAAGTTGGTGTAACTGCCCTGGGCGCGGGCCGGCGAAACGCAAGCCATCGCGGCCAGCAGGACGGACGCGGCGGCCAGTTTCGCCAGAAACCCGGTTCGGAGAACGCCGGCCGGCAACGCCGGGGAACAACGATTTGGACAAGGTGAATTACACATGGTTTGACGATGGGTTCACGGGGTCTTTTGCAGTGCGTGAGAAGCTGTGAAAAAATTGAAAATCGTCGGAAATCGCTTGCACAAGTCGTTGATTATCAACGGGCACATTTTGTGTTTTAAGCGTTTTGCCAATTTTTCCACAGATCCTGAGACTTGCCTGGTAGGGCGCGCACTCCGTGCGCGCCGCGGCGGGCAGAGGACTGCCCGCCCTACCCTCCCCGACTCACAAGCCACGCTTTCTTTATTTACCACCCTGCGGCATTGCCGCAGGGTGGTCCAATGGGTTAATAAGTGCCCAGGGTAACGCGCACAGCCTCCGGCGCCGTGCTGAACGGCAGGGCATGGTCCGTCTCGTCCCCGTTGAGAATGCGCATCACACGGAAGGCGGAAGCCGGCGAATAGTCCCGCCCGTCGTGGGAAGCGTTGGGCTTCCTTTCCAGTTGCTCGGCTTCCTCGACCCGCAGCCAGTCGCGCTGCCCGCCGTTAGCCGCCTTGAACTCGATGGTGCAGGAGCTGCCGGTGAGGTAGAATTGATTTTCCGAAATCTGCGCCACCAGCGCGCGCCCCGTCGGCGCGGGCGGGGCGGCTTCTCCCCCCTCCGCGGTTGCGCCGCGAGCGCCGCGCCCGGCGCGCGCTCCTGCCGGGGCGGCCATGTCCGGCGGCGCACCGCCGCCGCGCCTGCCGCGCCCGCCTCCCGCTCCGGTGAAGTTGATGACCGCGCTCCATGCGCCAAAGTCGAGCGTCGCGCCCGATTGGCCCGCCTCCTCTTCAATGGCTTTGACTTTGCCCTCGAAGTTCAACTGCGCCACTTCGCGCATGATCGGCTCCAGCATCCGGTAGTTCATCCCGACAGCCGTGAGTGATTCCGGCGTGGCCCGCGTGTAGTCCAGGCCAAAGGGCGACCAGCCGACCGCGCCGCGCCCCAGGGCGGCGAAGCACATCCGGGAAGCGTTGCCGGTCCCGCCGGTTTCCGGGACAAACAGCGTGTTGTCGGGCCGCGAATAATGGTCCAGCACCGCCAGATATTTCGCGGTGTCATTCTGATAAATGTCGGGGCAGAGAATATCAATGGCGGGAGCGGCCGCTTTCCAGATGTCCAGCACGTTGTCGGTGGCGCCGCCGCTTTCGTAGCTGCCGGCGCGGGGATTGGTCAGGGGATCGCGCAAGGCGGCATTGACGTACATGGGCAGCGGGTATTCGGCCTTGCCGGCCGCGGCCACCTGGCCGATGTAATGGGCCACACAATAGGCGTGGAAATACTCATCGGCGTTGTCGCCGAAAACCTCCCGCCAGTTTCCGCTGTCGCCTTTGGCCCCGTTTCTGCCGGCCAGCGCCTTCAAGAACTCCGCCGGCACCGGCGCGGCAAACACCTTTTCCGCCTCCGGGGAATAGTCGCGGATGCTGCCCCAAGCGCCCGGCTCATTTTCCACCTGGATCATGATGACGGTGTGAACCGGGTCCACGGACTTGATGTGGCGCATCAGGGCGCTGAACGCGTTCATGTCGGCCTTCATGCACGCCTCCGCCAGAGGCGATGGGGAATCCACATGGCGGCCCCGGCTGCCCGTGATGTGGGTGAACATGTCCGGGTGGCTCTTGGCCCAGAGCGGGATGTAGTGGCCGCTGCCGTTTTTCCAGGTGCCGAACCAGAGGAAAACCAGGCGCAGGTTGTGCTCCCGCGCCCCTTGGATCATCAAGTCAACAATCGAAGGGTCGAATTGGCCCGGTTGCGGCTCAAATTGCTCCCAATAAACCGGGATTTCCAGCGTGTTGGCGTGGAGATCATCCATGGCCGCCCAGACCTTGGGGAGCGTGCCCGGCCATGCGCTGGAATTGTGGGACTGAGCGCCCAGCATCAGGTAGGGCGCGCCGTCCACGAACAGCGCATGGTGTCCGTTGGTGGTGACCACCTGCGGCATCGGGTTTGCGGCCATGACCGGTGTCTGATCGCTGAGAAGGGCGAGGCCAAGACTGGCCAGGGCCGCGGCGCAAAGCCGGCCGCAGGAACGTTTGCCGATTTCAATTTTCATATATGCCTTTCTATTCGGCCGCAAAGACGCGGAATGAATGCGCCGGAATGGACATCTCGAATGAACTGCCGCCGCCGCCGGCTCCTCCGCGGCCACGACCGCCGCGGCCGCCGCCGCCAAAACCACCGCGCTCACCGCCGCCGCCGGCGCCGGCGGCCGATGCGGCAACCGTCTGGTCGCTGAGAAGATCGCGCAAGGCCGTCGCGCGCGCCGTGACGCGGGCCGTGATCGCTTGCGCCCGGAAGTTCTGAACGATGAAGGTGCGGTTGTCATACACGAACAGACTGACGTGATCCGGGGCATCAATGCTGGCGACCAGACCCTGGCCGAGGAGGTTGCGAATCTGGGTCAGCACGCTCTGCGGTAGCCGGTAAAGGTCCGCAAAATCATCCGGCAGCGCCAGCGCGCAAAAGGTCCCCTTGCCATAGGAGGCCTGGACGAGCATGGGATATCCGGAATCAGCCGTGCTGAACTCCATGCCGGTCCGGTTGTCGTTTTCAAAATGCCGCATTTGCGGTAGCAGCATATTCAGGCTGGCCGGCGCAGGCGCCCCGGCCTCCTCCCCGCCGCGACCGCGGCCGCCTCCAAAACCGCCGCGGCCGCCGCCAAAGCCTGTGGCGAGCACCCGGTGGCCGGTGACTTCAATCTCGGCGATGTCCTGGAAGCCTTTTTCGCCCAGGGCCTCCATCAGGCCGGTCGTGGCGATGGCCGTGCCGCCCTTCTGCACAAATTCCTTGGTCTTGGCCACCAGGTCGGGGTCGTGCTTGGATGCCGCCGTCAGCAGGACGGTGGAAGCATTGGCTGGAAAGTCCGGCACCAGGTCAATCGGGACGCCGACCATGCCGAGGTAATCGGGCAGATACATTTCCTCGAAGGAGTTGCAGGGTTTGTAGGTGGGAACGCCGATGGGCTTGCCGATCTTGCCCATGAAGCGATCCAGAAGTTCCGCCGAATAGCCCGCCCAGCGGGCCGTCATGGTGGGAGTGAACGTGGAGCCGTCCGGTTGGGGAATGGGGTCCATCACATGAGCGAGGACGCCATTGGTATCCGCTTCGCCCGCCGCCCCGCCGCCACCGCCGCGTCCGCCGCGTCCGCCGCCACCGCCGCCGCGCGACCCGCCCATGATTTGCTGCGAGTTGAAGAGCATGATCTCCGGCACCTTGGCAAAAAGGGTGTCCCAGAACTGTTCGGCGTAGCGGGGGTCGCCGCCGCCGTCAATCCAGCCGCCCTGGTTGCCGCCGGGCTTGACGCGGCAGAAATACTCGGTTTGCAGGTAGCTCTGGTAGGATTGCAGGCGCTGGCCGCCCTCGGCGTTGCGCGTCTCGGTGCCGGTGTAAATGGCGTCAAAGAGTTTCGGCTCGACGGCCAGGTCGTATCCCAGGCCCTGGAAGCTCTCGTACCAGTTGGGATACTTGATGATGAGATGGCATTTGGGATTGACTCCCTTGGCGGCGCCGATGATGAGGTCCCTGGAGACGTCGTCCATCAACTCCGTGCGGAATTCCGTCCAACTCCGGTTGCCCTTGTCCGCAATGGCGTCATCGCCCTTGTTGTTGGAGAAATAGAAATCGTCGAGAATGATCTCGTCGAAATGCCGGGCGGTGAACTCGGCCATGTCCCGGACCCGTGCCCGATCCACTGGCGAGCTGTAATCGAAGGACTGGAAGCCGTTGCCTTCATTGGCGGTCAGCCCCATCCCGCCGGAAACTTTGATGCCGCGGTCGGTGAAGAACTTCTTCATCGTTTCCACTTGGTCGGCGGTGGCGAGCTGGTTGTTGCGGGTGGTTTCCAAATAGACCTTGGCGACCTTGACCTGCTTTTCCACATTGACCCATTGGTTGGAAAACTGCGCCAGATTGCCGGGGATGGAGCTGACCTCCTGATACCGGAAATAGACGCAGACGCTGAAGTTGGAGTAACTGCCCTGCGCGCGCGCCGGCGAAACAAAAGCCGCGGCGGCCAGCAGGGCGGCGCCGGCGGCCAGTTTGGCCAGAAAGCCGGCTCGGAAAATGCCGGCCGGCAACGCGAGGGAACAACAATTTTGACAGGGAGAATTACGCATAGTTTGACTTTGGGTTCTTTGGTTTGCCACCCTGCGACTCTGCCACAGGGTAATTTCATTTTTCCTATTGGTTTGACCTCCAGTTTTACCACTCACTTGGCGATGTCGCCGTAGAGTACCCCGCGGCCATTGGTGCCGACATACAGGCGTCCATAAACGCGCGGGTCGCCCGCGATGCACGTAAAGGTGTTGCCCCATTGATGCTGTGCATCGTTGATCTTGACCCAGGTGGCGCCCATGTCATCGGAACGATAAAGTCCCGCCCCCGCGCCGCCGCCGCTGGACACAAAAATGGCCGGATAGTCTTTGCCCGGCGCGGCTTTGCCAAAGCTCAACCGGCCAATGTTTGGATGGTTGGGGATTTCCTTGAAGGTGCGGCCGCCATCGCTCGAATGGCAAAGCGCCTGTCCCGCAACCCAAAGGTCTCCCTCCCGGCCTCCAACGGCGACCAATCCCATGCCCATGCCTCCGCCTCCGCCGCGCCTGCCGCCCCCGCCGCCTCCGCCTGCAGGCAGGCCGGTGACTTCGTAGGCGTTGGTGAACGTCGCCCCGCCGTCGGTGCTCAAATACATTCGATGCGCCGCGGAATCCATCGCGTAAAACTTGGCGGGGTTGGAGCGGTCGGCAATCGGGCTAAGGCCGGCGGGCAGGCCCGTCACATCCTTCCAAGTCGCGCCGTGGTCCGTGGAGATTCGCGGGGTCCCGCCCGTGCTCATGAAAACCGAGCCGTCCGCCGACAGGATCACCCGCCCGGCGCCACCCCCTCCGCCGCCTCCGCCCCGTCTGCCGCCTTCGGCAGCCGGTCCGCCAAAGGTGAAGGGCTGCCAATTGTGTCCGCCGTCCAAGGAGTACGCCATCGTGCCCTCGTAGGGAGGGTGGAAGGGCTGGCTGCCCATGCGGACGACGACATTGGGATTTTTCTCGGCGAAATCCAGCCCGGAGTTGTTGGCGAAAAGCGGGTGCTTGTTCGGCCCATCCGGAGGACTTACATCCAGGTCGTCGTGCGTGAAGCCGCTGATGTCGCCAAAGCCGCTGATCAGGTGCGCGCCGCCCGTCGGGCTGATGAGGCCAAGAATGGCGGTTTCCTCGATTCCGTCCGCCCAAATCGTCCAATGAGTGTCGCCGCCGGAATCGGCGTTATTCATATCCACCGTGTTCCAGATCGTTGCGCCGGTGGCATAGCAAACATGCTTGGAATCAAATGGATCAATGGCCAGCGTATCAATCCACCAGCCCAGCGAGGCCTCGGGCTTCTTGACGGTGGCGTCATACACTCCGGCCCAGGGCACGTAGGGCGAGGCGGAGGAATCGCGGTGGGATTTGGGGCTGATGTCCGTCCAGGTCTTGCCCCCGTCCGTCGTGCGGTAAATGCGGTCATCGTCGTTCGCGCCCCGGGCTAAACTGGGATCCGGATTGACCCGGTCCAGGGTGGCCACCACCAGCGTGCCCGGATGCCGGCGGTCAATCCCCATTCCACCGTAGCCGCCCGGAAACCGGTTTGCATCCTTGACCGGCGTAATGTCCGTCCAGGCGCCGTCCTTGGGATTGAGTTTCCAAATCGCGCCATCGCTCACGCCGCCGGGACCGACGCCATTGCCATAGACCACATAAAGAATGCCCTGCGTATCGAAGCCGGCATGAATGGCGAGGAAATTGGCCGGCTGGCCGGGAACCGGCTGCCAGGTTTGGCCCGCGTCCGTGCTGCGGAACAGGTGGCTGTCGCCCCGGTCCGTGGAGCCGACGTAAATGGTTTGAGTCGCATGGCCCCGCGTTCCTGTGCTGGGGTCGAAGACCACGAAGCTCAACCCCGCCCCTCCTCCTCTGCCGCCGCCTCCCCCGCCGGCTCCGCCTCTGCCGCGCCGCGCGCCTTCGGCCTCAGCGCCCGCGCCTGGCGCAGCCGCGGCTCCTTCGGCGCGCGCGCCGGCAGGAGGGGCGGGAGCGGGCGCGGAGGCCGGCGGGAAGTTGCCCACCTTGTTCCAAGTCAGCGCCGCGTCTTTGCTGATCCAAAGCCCGGCGGCGCGCGAGCCAAAATAAAGAATGTTGTTGTCGTTCGGATCAATGGCCAGACGCTCTCCAACGCCCCGTCCATTGGAGTTGCCTCCCATCCGGAACGGCACGTCCACCGTCTGAAAAGTCTTGCCCTGGTCCATCGAGCGCAGGATGGCCGCCGGCTGGCCCTCCCCCATCCCCGCGGCGATATAGACCCGCTGCGGATCAATCGGATCGGTGGCGATGCTTTCCGAGCCGAAGAGATTGTAGGTGGGGCACCAGTCGGTCAGAGGAATCCACAGCTTGGCCCGGCTGTCCCATTTGTAGGAGCTGCCGATGTCGCAGCGGCAGTAGGCCAAGTCCTTCTGGGTGGTGTTGAAGACCACCGAACAGATGAAACCGCCGCCCTTGACCGTGACATTTTTCCAGGTGTACGGCTGGGAAGGGATGGGGGAGGATTGCCCAAACGCAATGGCATGGCTCAAGGCAATGCCAAGGGCGGCTGCAAAGATTCTCGACGGGGACAGAGGGTTGATTCTCATAAACTCCTTGTTGGTTGAATTGCAAGCATGACTCTGAAAATACTGATGGGAAGGCGAGATTGCTACTCACCATCGCTTGTCATTTTCTTAGCTTAAATTGTCCAAATGGCAGATTGCAGTTGACTTTGCGCCTTGGCAAGCCCATAATTTTTATCAAGAGGCCGGAGTCTCTGCGGGCGATGCTCCCCGCGCCCCCAACCGGCCTTCTCAAGATTGAGAGGAACGGAAAATGCTCAGGAATGGGACAGGGCGTGGATGATAATGGAACACGCTCCGAGAGAACATGCAGGTATTACTATGATGAAGTTGAACAAAATTGTGTTGGCGGGGGTCCTTCTGGCCGCCGGGGCCGTGTCTCCCGCCGTGATGGCGCAAACGGTTACCCTGAACGCGTCGCCGTACAGTTTTAGTGATGGCGGCGAATTCACGGCAGTGACTTCTGGTCCGAGCCTGGTCAACCTAAGCGAGTACTCCCCGTACACGGGTTCGGGCGCCTCCTTCCAGACGTTCTGCGTCCAATCGGATGTAGAATTTTATGAGGGTACCGCCTACAATTACACCGTGAGCTTGAACTCCCTGGGCAACGCCAGCGGGCTGGGGGCTCCCACGGGCACACCAGGCACACCAGATAATTACGCTCTGTCGGAGGGTACGGCTTGGCTTTACTCTCAGTTTGCCCGGGGCACGTTGAGCGGTTATGATTACGCCAATTCTGGCACCGGCACAGCAGCCGCTGGCCTCAGCGCAACCCGGCAGACGGACGCCGGTTATTTGCAGTCGGCCATTTGGGAGCTGCAAGGGGGGCAGTCGCTTTCAGGTTACCCTAATGGAGGGACTGGCAACCTTTATTATAACGAAGCAGTGGCCGCGCTGGGTGCCAACATTGATACCGCCGCCACCCTCTCCACCGATTTCGGCGTGGAGATCCTGAATTTAGGCACCGCAAACGACAACTACCAAAACCAATTGGGTTTGGTTCCGGATGGCGGCGCGACCCTGGCGCTGCTGGCCCTGAGCCTGGCCGCTCTGGCGGTTTTTACCCTTGGATTCGGCGTCCGTCCCTTGGCGCTGCAAGCCTGCCCGCCTGCGCGCTCCTGCCGTCTTCCCGCCCGCCTTCGTTAGAATAACGGGGTTTGCGGCTTTTTGCATTTGATATTCGCGATGCGATGGCCGATGCTGTTGGCGTGAGAATAACAGCATGAGATTTTCATTTTTTAGTTGCACCCGGCTGGCGCTGGTTCTGGCGGTGTTTCCAGGCGCGGCCCGCGCCCAAAACGATGCGTCCGATGCGCCATCAACAAACACCCTGGTCCCTCCCCCCGCCAGCCTGAAGGAGATTCCCGACGCCAGCCGCGACGAAACGGAAGGCAACATCACCTCCCTGGTGCCGAGGTTGCTCCAGTTGTATCATTATTCGCATCATCCGCTGGACGCGGAAATTTCGAGCAAATTCCTGGACCGTTACCTCGATACATTGGACCACTGGCACCTTTATTTCTTGAAGTCGGATCTGGATCAGTTCGAGGTCTATCGCGCCAGTTTGCCGGCGCTGTCCGTGCGCCTGCATGATTTCTCGCCTGCCACGGTCATTTTTTCCCGGTTCCTCCGGCGCGCGTCCGAACGGACCGCTTTTGTCACCAATCTGTTGCAAACGGTGGCTTTTCAATTCACCAACAAGGAGAGTTTCATCGCCAACCGCCACACCCTGCCCAATCCCACCAACCTGGACGACGCCCATCAGCTTTGGCGCGAGGAATTGCGATACGAGTATCTGGATGAAAAGCTCAAGGAGGCCGACATGGCGATTTCCGGGCCGGCCGGTTTCGACGCGCAGAGCAATGTGGTCATCTTGCTGCCCCTCCAATACACCAATTCCCTTTCCGCCGCCTCCCTGGCCGCGCCGGCGAACAGGACGGTCGCATCGCTTCTTCCCGGCAAACTCCTGGATCAGGAGCATCGTGCTTTCGGCTCCATCACCCCCACCCCGTCGAATGTGATCGTGCGACTCCAGATTTCGCTCAAAGAGACCCTGCCGAAAACCACCAACAATTTTTATTTCGACAATGGGAAATTACATGCGGAGTCTGCGGCGGTGGTGGCACTGCGGAAAACCACCAACAATTTTTATTCCGAGGATGGGCAGCGTCTCGGCAGCATCCGTTTCCTCGGCTCCACTCCCGCCAAAGCCGGGCCGGCGCCCGAACCCAAGGGAGTGGCTGATCCCCTCAATTTGATACCACCCGATCTCAAAGCCGAACCGGCACCCGAGCTCAAGGGAGTGGTGCAGTTGAACCGCAAGGACCCCGAGGAAATCGTCAAGACGCTGACCAAACGCTACACCGGCCTGCTCAAGAATTACAGCGATCTGACCAACGATGATTACGTGCTGGAAGAGTACCTCACCTCGCTGGCGCACGCCTACGATCCGCATTCCGATTACATGCGGCGCGCCGAGGCGGAGAATTTCGACATTCAAATGCACCTCTCCCTGGTCGGCATCGGCGCGCGGTTGAAGAGCGAGGACGGCGATTGCAAGATTGAAGACCTGGTCCCGGAAGGCCCGGCGGCAAAATCCGGCCAGATGACCAACGAGGACACCATCCTGGCCGTCGCGCAAAAAGACCAGGAACCGGTGCCCGTCACCGGCATGCCGCTTCAGAAAGTGGTGGAAATGATCCGCGGCCCCAAAGGCACGCCCGTGGCGCTGACCATCCTCAAGGCCCACCCGGCCGATCCGTCCGTCCGCCAGCAAACCGTCACCCTCATCCGCGACGTCATCCAACTCGAGGATCAGGAGGCCAAAGCCAAGATTTACCAGACGCCCGCCACCGACAGCAACGCGCCCCCCCGGCGCGTCGGCGTGATTGATTTGCCTTCCTTTTATGCCGACACGGAGACCGACAAACCCGGCGATCCGCCGCGCGAGCACCCCACCACCTCCAAAGACGTGGCCCGCATCATCACCCGCCTCAAGCAGGAGAATGTGGAAGGCATCATTTTGGATTTGCGCCGCAACGGCGGCGGTTTTCTGGACGAAGCGATCCGTCTGACCGGCTTGTTCGCCAGGGGTCCGGTGGTGCAAACCCGGGAACCGGATGAAGGCCCCGACCGGCTGGGTGGAATTGAGGTCGAATCCACTCCCAGAGGCCCCGCGCTCTACGACGGGCCGCTGATCCTTCTGACCAGCCGCTTCAGCGCCTCGGCCTCGGAAATTGTCGCGGGGGCGTTGCAGGATTACGGCCGCGCCTTGATCGTGGGCGACAAAGCCACTTTCGGCAAGGGAACGGTCCAAATGGTGCAACCCATGAGCAACTTCATGGCCCGCCAGCGGATGCTGTACAGTTACGATCCTGGTTCCATCAAAATCACCATCAAGAAATTCTATCGCGCGGGCGGTTCCTCCACCCAAAGCAACGGGGTGGCCTCCGACATCGTGCTGCCCTCCGAACTCAATTACGCCGACGTCGGGGAAAGCGCGCTGCCCAACCCGCTGCCGTGGGATGAAATCAGCAGCGCCCGCGGCCTGCCGGACTTCAATCTGGTCAAACCCTATCTGCCCGAATTGACAAAACGCTCTCTCCACCGCCGCGAAACAGACAAGGATTTTGCCTACCTCCAGGAGGATATTGACGAGTACCGCAAAACCCTGGACGACAAGAGCATTTCCCTGGACGAGGCCGAGCGGCTTACCGAGCAGAAAGCCACCGAAGCCCGCCTCGAGGCGAGAAAGAAGGAGCGCGCCTCCCGCCCGAAATCCGGGGAAGTGGTTTTTGAAATCACGTTGAAAAACGTGGACCTGGCCGGGTTGCGCGCGCCGGAAGTCAAACCCAAGCCCGCCGCCAGCCCCGACGGCGACGCAGATCCCCTGGAAGCCGCCGCAGCCGTTCCGGAAGACCCGGCGGCGACCGATCCCGCCCTGACCGAAACCCGGCGGATCATGGCCGACTACATTTCACTGCTCAAAAAGCCGCTGACCGCCGCCGCCGCCCCCAAAGAGCCTGGCGCTCCCCTGACCGGCGCGCCCGCTTCCCCGGCAAGCCGCTGACCGCCGCCGCCGGGCCGGCCCGTTCTGGAAAGAGGCAGGGCGGGCAGTCCTCTGCCCGCCGTCATCCGCAATATAATACGCTGTGTATAGCTTCATTCACCGGCGGAACGAACTGGCAAACCAACCCGTTCTCTGATTCAATCCGCCGCCATGAATGTTCTGGTCATCGGTTCGGGCGGGCGCGAGCACGCGCTGGTTTGGAAATTGGCCCAGTCGCCCCGCATCACAAAATTATGGTGCGCCCCGGGCAATGCCGGGATCGCCCTGGAATGCCTGGCCCGCGACGGCTCCGCCGTGGAATGCGCCGCCATTGCCACGGACGATCTGCCGTCCCTCCTCGCCTTCGCCCTGGAAAAAAAGGCGGCGCTCACGGTGGTCGGCCCGGACAATCCGCTGGCGCTCGGCATTGTGGACTTGTTCCAGGCCAATTCCCTCCGCATCTGGGGGCCGAACCAAAAGGCGGCCCGGTTCGAGTCTTCCAAAGTATTCGCGCAAAAATTCATGGAGAAATACGGGATTCCCACCGCGCGGGCCGGAACTTTCTCCCAGGCCGGGCCGGCCCGGGATTTTGCGGCGTCGCTGGGCGGCCGCTGCGCCGTCAAAGCCGACGGCCTGGCGCTGGGCAAAGGCGTCCTCCTCTGCACGACACCGGCGCAGGCGGCTTTGGCGATTGAGGAAATCATGCTCGGACAAAAATTCGGCGCAGCCGGCCGCCGGGTCGTCATCCAGGAATTGCTGGAAGGCATGGAGATTTCCCTCCACGCCTTGTGCGACGGAAAAACGGCCGCGCTCTTTCCCGCCTCGCAGGACCACAAGCGCCTCGGGGACCAGGACGCCGGACCCAACACCGGCGGCATGGGCGCCTATTCGCCCGCGCCATTCTTGAACGAGGCGGAACTGGCCGCGGCCGGAAACAAAATCCTCGCGCCCTGGCTGCGGGGGTGCGAGGAGGAGGGGATTGATTTTCGCGGCCTTTTATATCCGGGCGTGATGCTGACCGGGGACGGCCCGAAAGTGCTGGAGTTCAACGCGCGTTTCGGCGATCCCGAAACACAAGTATATTTGACACGACTGGAGGGCGACCTGCTCGATTTGCTGGAGGCCTGCCTGGACGGAACGCTGGAGAAAACGCCGTTGCGCTGGCGGCCGGAAGCCGCGGTCTGCGTAGTGATGGCCGCGGCCGGTTATCCCGGAACTCCGGCCAAAGGCGCGCTCATCCAGGGACTGGCCGCGGCGGGCGCGCTGCCCAACACCAAGATTTTCCATGCCGGCGTCGCCCGGCAAGGGGGCGGGATGGTCACCCGCGGCGGACGGGTGCTGGGCGTGACGGCCTGGGACACCGGGCTGAGCCGGGCCAGGGCCAGGGCCTACGAGGCGGTGTCGAGAATTACCTTCGACGGCGCGCAGTTTCGAAGCGACATTGGCGCCAAGGCGCTGCGCGGGTCTTCCTCATCTTGCTCTTAATCTTAATCTTAATCTCAATCCGCCTGAATAGACGGTTCGCCCTGGAGAAATGGGGATTAGGATTAAGATTAAGAGCAAGATTAAGATTAAGATTGAAACACGGCCGTTGCCCGCGAGGACTGTCGCGCGCGGGGACTTGAAAAAAATGCCATTCAACAGTACAGTTTTTCCCTTGAAGATAAAACATATAAAACATTCTGTTTCCATTTTGTTCTGTCTGGCGGCCTGCGCCGGATGGGCCGGTTCCACCAACGACCCGCCGAAATTCGACGAGGTCTATCAGTTGTTGCGCGCCCATCTCAATGGAGCCAGCGAATCGGACTTGAACCGCGCCGCGGTGGAAGGGTTGTTGGACCAACTCAAGTCCAGCGCCATGCTGGCCGGCGGCGCCGCGGCCGGCGGGGAAGCCCCCGCCGCCTCCCCCCTGGGCCAGTCCATTGTCTATGACGATTCCTTCGCCTATTTTCGCGTGCTCAAAGTGGAGGCCAATCTGGCCCCCGGCCTGATGGCGTCGTACCGCGAAATGGCCGCAACCAACAAGTCCAAAATCAAAGGAGTCGTCCTGGATTTGCGTTTTGCCGGCGGCTCTGATTTTGCGGCGGCGGCGGCGGCGGCGGATTGTTTTCTCAACGCCGACCAGCCGTTGCTGGAGTGCGGCGGCGTGGTGGCGCGTTCCACCAGGAAGGACAATGCCATCACCGTGCCGCTGGCCGCGCTGATCAATTCCCAGACCAGCGAGGCGGCGGAAGGCCTGGCGGCGGTCTTGCGGCAAACCAGCACCGGACTGCTGCTGGGAAGCCAGTCGGCGGGCCGGGCCGGCCTTTTCCAGGAATTTCCCCTGACCGGCGGCGGCATATTGCGCATCGCCGTGGGAGACATCAAGCTGGGCGACGGCACGGTTTTCCGCGGCGGCCTCAAGCCGGATATTGCGGTGAAGACAAATCCGGAGGAGGAACGGGCCTATTGGGAGCACCCTTACCGGGTGCCCGGCCCGGCGGGACAAACCAATGCGGCGGGCGCCAGCATGGCCGCCGGCCCATCGCGGACCAATGAAGGCGTTTTCCCGCGCATGAATGAAGCGGAGTTGGTGCGGGAACAGCGCGAAGGGGCGGATCTGGAGGCGGAGTTCAGCGTCGGCGGCCGTTTCCAAACCGACCCCAACCTAAAAATCGTGCGCGATCCCGCCCTGGCGCGAGCCTTGGATTTGCTCAAGGGCCTGGCCGTCGTCCAAAAAGCCCATCCGGAATGATTTTCCCACGGCAGGGCCGGACTCGAATGGCGCTTAGATAAGGCGTTAATCATTGATTAACAATACGTTATGCTGACGCTCTGAATATGCCGCCCCGCTGGGGCTTTGGATTTGTGGTCCTGGGTTCTACAGATATACCGCGCCTACGGCGCTGGGCCGCCGCCCCAAGCCTGCCACCGATTTTGGCGCCCAGCGCCGTAGGCGCGGCCTCTTTGTAGAACCACAGCGAAAAGGATGATGTAGCTCCGAGAGGAGCGACATATTCCGGGTGCTGCGCCGACACACCATTCATAACATCCTTAAAACAAATGGGTTACAATTGGCATTCCTTATCTAAGCGCCATTCGGGCCGGACTCCTGCCGTGCTGTCAACTGCGATTTCGTTGCCGTGGCTGCGGCGTCCAGCCGCGGTCCATTCAACGGCACAGCGCGTTTCCCAAGCTCATTGCCTCGGCAATCATCACAATCCCAAAGGGAACAAGCACAATCAGCGAGAGCGCCAGACCGGCCCCCGCCAGCGCCCGCTCCGGCGCCTTGCGCCACGCATGGAAGCCGTACAGGACGGCGATCGGCGTCATCAAGCAGAGGGTGCTCACCTTGAGCACCAATGTCGGATCCCCTCAGCTTGCCCCGGTAGCCATCCAGAGGGCCGCCCCCGGCGCCACCGGCAACAGCAGCGCCACCACCCCGGAGGCGCGGACGCGCCGCAAGAACGCGCCGGCAACGGAACCGAGAATGGCCAAGAAAAAGCAGAGAGCAGGTTCATTCATAGATATCGGCGTTGATGTCTCCAACAACGGGAACTGAGCCACGCCGGGCCGGAGATGTCAACCCCGAAAGGCGCGATTTTCGGGATTGACGATTTGGCAAGCCCCGCGCAAGGTGTCAAGGCGTAATGGCAGGAATGAAAACCATTCTATTTGTTTGCACTGGCAACATTTGCCGCAGCCCGATGGCCGAAGGACTCTTTCAGCACGCCACCCGGGGCCGCAACGATTTCCGGGTCCTCTCGGCCGGCGTCGGCGCTCTGGAGGGGCAGCCGCCCAGCGTCCATGCCGTGCGGGCGCTGCGCGAGTTGGGCGTTGATATTTCCAACACGCGCAGCCGCATGCTCACCCGGCAATTGGTGGAGGAGGCCGATTATATTTTCGGCATGACCCACAGCCATGTGGATTCGGTCAACGCCCTCTTTCCGCAGGCGGTGGAGAAGACTTTTTTGCTGCGCGAATTCGACGACACGCTGGATGATTTTGAAAAGGACATCGGCGATCCCATCGGCGGCACCTACGAAACTTACGCCTATTGCCGCGACCAGATCGAACAGGGGATCTTCTCGATGCTCAATTTCATGGAACAAACGGCGCAGGCGCCGGAGGCGGCCGGCGCCGCCCCGGAGAGCCGCATCGCCCTCGGGTCCGATCACGCCGGCTTCGCGCTCAAGGAGCAGCTCAAGGCGCACTTGCAGGCCTCGGGAATTTCGCTGGTGGATTTGGGGACGCATACCGAGGAAATCTGCGATTACACCGATTTCGGCCACGCCGTGGGCGGGCAGGTGGCGGCCCGGAAAAGCCAGTTTGGCTTGTTAGTGTGCTCGACGGGGGTCGGGATCAGCATTTCGGCCAACAAAATCCCCGGCGTGCGCGCCGCGCTGGTGTCCGATGAGTCCACCGCCGCGCTCTGCCGCCGGCACAACAACGCCAATGTGCTCTGCCTGGGGGCGGGAACCACCCCGCCCGAACTGGCCGTCAAAATCCTCGACATCTTTCTGTCCACCCCCTTCGAGGGCGGGCGTCACGAGCGTCGTGTCAATAAAATGGAAATACACAACTCCACCCCCGCCCCGCTCCGGTTGAGCCGCGTGGATCCCGAAATCTCCAGCGCCCTGTTCCTGGAAGCCCAGCGCCAGCAGGAAAACATCGAGCTGATCGCCAGCGAAAATTTTGTCAGCCCCGCCATCCTGGAGGCGCAGGGTTCGGTGCTGACCAACAAATATGCCGAGGGCTACCCCGGCAAACGCTGGTACGGCGGCTGCGAGCATATTGACACGGTGGAGCGCCTGGCCATCGAGCGCGCCCAAAAAATCTTCGGCGCCGTCCATGTCAACGTCCAGCCCCATTCCGGCAGCCAGGCCAACATGGCCGTTTATTTTGCCGTCCTCAAGCCGGGCGACAAAATGTTGACGATGGACCTTTCCCACGGCGGGCACCTGACCCACGGCAACCAGGCCAATTTCTCCGGCCGCTTCTTTCAAATCGTCCACTACGGCGTCCGCCATGAGGATGAATGGATTGATTACGATCAATTGCAAAAAATGGCGCAGGAGCACCGTCCGCGCATGATCACCGTCGGCGCCAGCGCCTATCCGCGCATCATTGATTTCAAGCGGATGGGCGAGATTGCGCGGGAAGTGGGGGCTTTTTTGCTGGCGGACATCGCCCATATCGCCGGATTGGTCGCCGCGGGGCTGCATCCCAGCCCGGTCGAACACGCCGATTTTGTCACCACCACCACGCACAAGACCTTGCGCGGGCCGCGCGGCGGGCTGATCTTATGCAAGGAAAAATACGCCCGGGAGATTGACTCGCAGACCTTTCCGGGCATTCAAGGCGGCCCGCTCATGCACGTCATCGCCGCCAAGGCGGTTTGTTTCCTGGAGGCTTTGCAGCCGGCCTTTCGGGAATACCAGGCGCAAATTATCAAGAATGCCCAAGCCCTGGCGGAAGGAATGATCCGCAACCGTTTCCGCCTGGTCAGCGGCGGAACGGACAACCATCTCATGCTGGTGGACGTGGGGGCGCGCGGCTTGACCGGCAAGGAATGCCAGATCGCCCTGGACGAAGCCGGCATCACCGTGAACAAAAACACCATCCCCTTCGAGACCCGCTCCCCATTCCAGGCCAGCGGCATCCGGCTGGGGACCCCGGCCGTGACCACCCGCGGAATGAAAGAGCCGGAGATGGCCGCCGTGGCGGACATGATTAGCGAAGTTTTGCTCGATATTAAGAATCTTGACACGGCCCACAAGGTGAGGGATCGTGTGCGTGAATTGACCGCAAAGTATCCATTGCCATATTAGCAGAACTGTGGTTATATCCTGATGGGCCGCAGTGCGGAGGGTGTCCTGCCCGTGTCCTGAAATCCAGCAATCCATTTTTACCATGCCCAAAGCAGCCACAAAAAAAGTGACAAGGAAAGGCGCGAAGACCGCCCCGCCACCCATCCCCTCCGATGCCGCCCCGGCCCCGGCGCCGCCGCCGCCGCCCGCGCCAGAGCCGGACCACCCCGCGGGAGACCGGGTCCGCGCGCGGCGCGAAACGCCACCGGAGACAGCTCCCCCAACGGAGCCGGCCCCGCCCGCCGCGCCTTCCCTTGCGCGAGGAACGGAAACAGACCGGCGGCACGCCCCCAAACCGGAGCCGGAGCCGCCCGCCCCGCATTCCGCGGCCCGCCCCGTCCACCACAAAGGCAAGGCCGCCCCGGCGCCGGCCGCCGAAATGAAGCTGGAGCCGCCCACCCACGCGGTGGAATCCAGCGGGGCGGAAGAAGCGCCCGCCCGCCCGCCCAGCGGGCCTGGCGTGGGCGCGTTGAACATCGCCAAGCTCCAGGCCATGGCCATGGCCGACCTCAACCACATGGCCAGGGACATGGGGATCGAGAACTTCGGCACGATGCGCAAGCACGAGATCATTTTCCAAATCCTCCAAAAAAACGCCGAGCGCGCGGGGGTCCTCTTCTCCGAAGGCGTCCTGGAAATCCTGCCGGAAGGATTCGGATTTTTGCGCTCGCGCAGCTTCAATTATCTCCCCTGCCCGGAGGACATTTACGTCTCCCCCTCGCAGATCCGGCGGTTCGACCTGCAAACCGGCAACCTGATCGCCGGCCAGATCCGGCCGCCCAAGGACAAGGAACGGTTCTTTGCCCTGCTCAAAGTCGAGGCGGTGGACACGGAAGACCCGGACAAGGCCAAGGACAAAACCCATTTTGACAATCTCACCCCGTTGTTTCCCAACAAGCGCTACCTGCTGGAAACCGCCCCGGACGAACTTTCCACGCGCGTCCTGGACCTGGTCTGCCCCATCGGCAAGGGCACGCGCGGGCTGATCGTCGCGCCGCCGCGCACGGGCAAAACGGTCTTGATGCAAAAGCTGGCCAACGCCATCCTGAAAAACAACCCGGAAGCCTACCTCTTCATCCTTTTGATTGACGAGCGCCCCGAGGAGGTCACCGACATGGAGCGCACCTGCCGCGGGGCCGAGGTCATCAGCTCCACCTTCGACGAGCCGCCCGAGCGCCATGTGCAGGTGGCGGAGATGGTGATCGAAAAGGCCAAGCGCATGATCGAGCACAAGCGCGACACGGTCATTCTGCTGGACTCCATCACCCGCCTGGCCCGCGCCTACAACACCATCCAGCCGCACTCGGGCAAAATCCTCTCCGGCGGCGTGGACGCCAACGCCCTGCACAAGCCCAAGCGCTTCTTCGGCGCGGCGCGCAACATTGAGGAAGGCGGCTCGCTGACCATCATCGCCACCGCGCTGGTGGACACCGGCTCGCGCATGGACGAGGTGATTTTCGAGGAATTCAAGGGCACGGGCAACATGGAAGTCAACCTGGACCGCCATCTGGTGGACCGCCGCATTTTCCCCTCCATCAACATCGAGTTGTCCGGCACGCGCAAGGAGGAGCTGCTCTACCATCCCGACGAGTACAACAAAGTGGTGATCCTGCGCCGCGCCCTGACCGGCGTCCCGCCGGTGGAGGCGATGGAACTGCTCCTGGGCAAGCTGAAGAAAATCCGCACCAACATTGAGTTCCTCCTCACCATGCAGGTGGGTTGAGAACGGGAATCTCAGCGCACGGGCAGGAACCGCGGACAATAAGGAGTCGGCACGGAAACGGGCTGGCCCGTCTGTGTCAGCCGCCCTGTGGTTTCATCAATGCGGAAAATCACGGCGTTGTTGCCGTCCTGGTTGGCGCAGAGAATCCACTTGCCCGTGGGATCAAACTCGAAGTTGCGCGGCGTCTTGCCGCCGCACGGCTTGCACTCGACCATCTTGAGCCGGCCCGTCGCAGGGTCAATGGCAAACACCGCCAGGCTGTCGTGGCCGCGATTGGCGCCGTAGAGAAATTTCCCGCCCGGATGCACCAACATCTCCGCGCAGGTGCTCACGCCCTTGAAATCATCCGGCAGGGTGGAGACGGTCTGGAATTCGGCCAGCGCGCCGTTGGCGGGATTCCAGTGGAACGCCACGATGGTGCAGCCCATTTCCGTGATGAGATAAACCCATTTGCCGTTCGGATGAAATTTGACGTGACGCGCGCCGGAGCCGGGTTTGACGGTGGCAAAGGGCGGGTCGTTCGGCTGGAGCGAGCCGTCCCGGGCGTCGAAGCGATAGACAAAAAGCTTGTCCAGGCCCAGGTCGGCGGCCAGCGCGAATTTATTGTCCGGGTCGGTGAGGATGGAATGGGCGTAGGCGTGGGTTTGGCGCTGCGGGTTGATTCCGCTGCCGGTGTGCTGCACAAACGCGGTTCGCGCCCCCAGGCTGCCGTCGGGCTTGAGCGCGAAGACGGCGATGCTGCCCCCGTCATAATTCGCCGCCAGCGCGTAACGCCCGGTGTGGTCCAGGCTCACGTAGCTGGTGTCCCCGCCGCCCGCGGCGCCCCGGTTCAGAAAAGTCAGGCGCCCGGTGTGCGGATCAATTTCGTAGGCGGAGACGGTGGCGTTGTTGCCCGAATTGCAGGTATAGAGATGCCGCCCATCCGGGGAAATTACAAAATAGGCCGGCTCGGGCGCTTCGAGCAAAAACTCCGGCTTGGTCAGCGCCCCCGTGTCCGTGTCAAAATGCGCCAGCGAGAAACCGATATTGGGTCCCGACCGGTGGCTTCCGAAATAGACAAACATATCCGCCGCCGGAGCGGCTGTCCCAGCCGTGAAGGAAATGAGGGCCGCCAACAAAAAGCGTTTCATAAAAAGGTGTCGCATAACCGCATGAAAGCATATCCATTGCAGTTTGTCCATCGCACTATTTCTCCGGCGGCAATGCGTCGGGAATTGCGCGTAAGGGCAGGGCGAGACTCTGTCGAGCCGTGACCATTTCCCTGACTGCGAAACCATGGCTTGCAATACCAGAGTGGTGCCATGATGGTTGCGGTGTATGGCGAGCATCACTTTGAAAGACATTCCGATGGAACTGCACGCGCAGTTGAAAAACGAAGCGGCCGCGAATTTCCGCAGCCTGACCCAGGAGGCCATGAGCCGGCTGGAACGGACCTTTCAAATTGATGCCGCGCTCACGGCCAAGCGCGATCAGAAGTGGATTGATGAGGCTATCGCCAGCGGGCCGGAAACGCCCTTGACCAAAAAGGAGATGGAGGCCATCCGCGACCGGGTATTGAGAGGTAACAATTCCTTTGCCGGGTTCGTTCGGGCACCATGAATCTGGTAGTGATGAAAATGGAATCCTGATGTTCCCCGCCTCGCCCTCAATCCAGCAGGACTGTGCCGGCACGGGCTGGGTTGCTTGTTTTCTGAAAGCTATGACTGCGCAAAACAGCAACGCCACGAGGGAAATGGCGCAGTAACCTCAAGATCCCCCGGGGCATATCCGCGGGTTGAGTTCTGCCAATTGTTATTCTGCCGTTGTTTGAATCCAGCGCACCCGGCTCGACGATACGATGACCAACCGGTTGCGAAAATCGGATTGCAGGTGTTGGGCCAACAGCGGAAGCAAAACGCCGGCTATATTTTCGGTGGTGGTTGGGGATGCCTTTACCCGGATCACTCCAAAATGTTTGGATAACGGCAGCACAACCCAATCGCCGAAATGTTCATCGAGTGTGACGAGTATTCGTTGCTCCTGCACAGCCCGTTCCAGAATCAGCGCATCGTCAGCGCGCGCCTGGCCGGTTTCGGACGCGCGCATGACGTCGTGGCCCGCAGAACGCAAGAGGGACGCGAGTTCGACCCGAAGCATCTGATCGAGGTAAAGGCGCACGACGGCTTAAGCCGCGCCGAGGGCGGTGATTTCTGTGTGCAGAATGGACTGCCTGGCGTAGCGGAGCGCGGCCTGAATATCGGCCCGCGTCAACTCCGGATAGCCAGCAAGCAGGGAATCCCACGATTCGCCGCCGGCCAGTTGTTCCAGGATGGCCGACACCGGAATTCGTGTTCCCGTGATGACCGGCTGGCCGCCACAAACCCGTGGATTGATTTCAATGCGTTCAGTCATCCTTTTAACCATACCCGCACCGCATGAAAACCGCAAGCTCCAGAGAGGTTGCCGTGCCGGCCAATTTCATGCTACGGATGCGCGCTATCGGACTGTGCCGGCGCGGGCGGGGTTGCTTGTTTTCTGAAAAATATGACCGCGCAGAATAAAAATGCCACGACGGAAATGGCGCAGCCGAGCTGGAAGGCGCGGTCTTTGTACTCCAGCAGGACTTCATGGCGGCCGGCGGGGACTTCCACGGCCTGAAATCCGCCGTTGGCCCGCAATAACGGAACGCCGCCTCCATCCACAGAGGCTCGCCAGCAATGATACCAGCCCTGCGCCATCACCAGCAGGGCGCGGGTGTCCGCCTGGGTCTGAAAGGCGCATTTTTCCGCCGTGATCGCGCTGGAGACGATGCGGGCCTGCGGATCGGCTTTGGCGGAGACCTTTTCGCGCGCGTCCGCCGGCAAATAAACCACGGCGCGCGGCGCAAAATCGGGCCGGCCCAGGGCGGCGAGCGTGGCGCCGTCATCCAAAAAAACCGGCTGCTGGCCCATGGTGGCCCAAGGCATGAAATTGGTCCGCGCTTCCCAAACAAACAACTCCGGGGAAAATTGCGAGACGCCGAGGAATTCCTCCAGCCGGGGCAGTGGCGGTCCGGCATAAAGCAGCCGGGCCGCGGCGGACTCTTCCCGCGGGTGAATCGAAAAGAAGCCGTTCACTTTGGGAATTTTGTCCAGCAGGTTGCAATCGCCGGCCAGCATGGAACGCTGTCCCAAATAGTGCTGCTCCAAGTCCGGATTGACCAAGTAGTCCAGCAGAATTTGGACCTTGCGGCCCGGCATGGCCCGCGATTCTCCCAGGCGCGGCACGGGGGTCATCGGCGGCGGCAGGGCCGCGTAGTCGCGGACGGGGACGGTTGGGTTCTGTCGCGGGACATGGGTGCAGATGTCCAGGCCGGATAAAAGCAGAAGCGCAAAAGAGAGGACCAGTTGTCCCGCCTTTCGCGGAAAGCGCGGCTGATAAAGAATGGCGGCCAAACCCGCTGCCAGGATGAGCAGGCGCGCGGCGCCGTTTGTCCCCACCACGGCGCGCGAGTCCTCGGCAAACGGAACGCAAAACGCCAGAGCCGCCACCGCGGCGGCCAGCGCCCCGCCCCCGGCCAGCAAACAGCGCCGAACCGCCGGAGCCGCGCTCCCTTGCAGCCAGACGATTCCCGCCGCCGCCAGCAGCGGCAAGGAGAAAATCGTGACCGCGACAAATTTGATCGGGAACCGGGTGAAACCCACGGCGGGCGCCACCTTTTTCAAAATGACGAGGATCAGGCCGGAGTCGCCCATCGCGCAAAGCACGCCCCCCAAAGCCAGCAGGCCCAGAAAGATGGTCCTGGTGTTGCGGACTTTCACCAGGGCGGGCAGCGCCAGCAGCACCGTGAGGATGCCCGCGTAGTAGGAAGTCGTCCATTCCTGGCCGGGTTGCATAAAGACGCCGGTGAGCGATCCGCTCATGCGGAAGAGCGGCACGAGAAAATTGGCCGCGCCCCACGCCGGCATCGCCCAGGTGTTGTCGCCGGCAGCGGTGGTGCGGTCGCCGTGCGCCAGCAAATCGAGCCAGGGCAACAGTTGCGCGGCGCTCAGGGCCGTGACGAGGAGGGCCACCGCGGCCAGCCGCCCCAACCCGCCCCACGGCACCCTTCTTTGCCGCCAACTTTCGGCCGCGAAAACTCCCAGCACGATCAGCCATGTAAAGAGGATTATTTCCGGAGAACCTGCCAACATTTGGCAGGCGCCGGCCAGCGCGGCCCAAAGGAGGGGGCGATTGCCTTCCCGGCTCGCTCCTGATCTTAATCTTAATCCTAATCTTAATCTTAATCTCTTCGGTGAAGCAGGATTGAGATTAAGATTAAGATTAGGATTAAGATTAGGATTAAGATTAGGATTAAGATTAGGATTAGGATTAAGATGAGGATTTAGATTAAGATGAGGAGGCGGCTGAAATAATTCACGTTCATTCCATGCCCGTTCGGCCAGCAACACCACCCACGGCATCCATCCCAGCGCGGCGATGTGGCAGGGCCACATCCAGCAATTCAGAGCCAGCCCGTTCCACGCGAACCCCAGGCCGGCGAAGCTGGCGGCGAAACGATTGCCAAACCAGCGCCACGCCAGAAAATACATCCCCAGCGCCGCCAGAAAAACATGGCCCAGAATAAAAAAGTTCATCCCCCAGGGCATGGGCGGCAACTCGTAGATCAGCGACGGCGGATACAGCGCCAAGGTGTTCCATTGGGCGAGAAAAGGAAGGCCGCAATTGTTGTAAGGATTCCACAGCGGAACCTCGCCGCGCCAAAAGCAATCCCGCAAGTAAGAGCCGGCCGGGAACCCGAACTGCCCGGCGTCGCGGTAAAAGAAAGCGTGCGTGCCGAGGAGGATGTCGGGATAGGAGACGAGCAGGAGCGCGCCCAGCAGCAGCGCCAGGCGCGCGGCGGTGAACTCCCTGTCGAAGTCCGCGCGCCAACCGGGGGTGTCCGAGTTCATCGTTGGAAGAGGCTCCTGGGTTGGCGGTTTTTCAAACGCGGAGCAGCGCCAGTTGATTCGGCGTCACCGGACGGCGTGTCCAGTGTTCTTCGATCTGCTGCCGAAAGACGGTGCTGACCACCTTGGCCCGCGCCTGGAGCCACCCATCCTGGTCGCGCCGCAAGTAAATTCCCTCCATCGGCGTGCGCCCGACTGCGGAGTTGCCCGGCAAGGAAAGCAGGAGCTTGATGGACATACGGCCTCGTTTCGCTTCCGGGACCGAAACCAATCCCTTCCGCCGCAGCCACTCATTCCGCCGGTCCGCCGACCAGAAGCGGCGGGAAGCGACATCGAAAATGTCGAAGCCGAGAAACCAGTCCGGCAACGCGTCATAAGGAACAGTGTGTTTTGCATGACACCATTCTCCATAGAGGATCAAGCCGCCGCGCAAGCCGTCCTCCAGGTCGGCGCGGTGTTCCGCCAGCCACGGCCAGAGCGGGTTCCACTGCGCGTGGCTTCGGCCCGGCGCCAAATAATTCCCCCGGCTTTGGGCGCGCACACGTCCGTCCGGGCCAAGAGATATGCCCAAGTTGGCGCCGTCCACCTTCTCTTCCACGATCACTTCTCCGGACAAAAACTCAGTGACCTCTGCCGGCTTGAGCACTTTGTCCTCACGGGGCGATCCGGCGCCAAGCCAGAGCAGATGGGGCGTGTGCGGAAATTTGTGGAAAGCGTCCGTCACGTTGCCGCACCTGTTTTGCGCCTCCGAATTAACTCAAGTTCACACCGGCAGAGAACTTCGAGTCTTATGCCGTGTCGTTTAAGGCCGGCTTCCCAACCAAGCCATTTGCTATCGGCTGATTCCAGAATAGGCGGTTTCTCTGGATGCGCATTCGCGGCTGCGACGAACTTTCGATCAGCCGGATCGAATGCCAATTCAAGAGGCTCGTCGGGTGGAAACTCCAGGAATCTCGTCTGCTCCGGATTCGTTGCTGTGATTGCAACCTGAGAGACGTGGTGGTCATCGCGACAGACGGTCATCAGCCATTTATGAAAAAGGTTCCCTGGAGTTGGTGGTTTTCCGGAAGGGCTGAGTTTATTTTGATACTCACGCAAAATAAGCCATTGCTGATCCAAGACAACGCGCTCACCTTTCTTGACCGCTTCAAGGCGTCGCGCACATTCCGCGCGGCAAGCTGCCGACATTTGGTTGGCTTTGCCGTCCGCTACCAGCAGGACGTTCGTATCAATCACCACGGCGCTCATTCTGCGGCAGCCCCCGGGTGGATATTGGGAGCGACCTGTGCCTGCTCCCGCACTGCTGCCGCTTGTGTCATGGCCGTGAGATCGCCCATGCTGTCGCCGAAGAAGTTCTCCGGCCAATTAGTGATGTTCCCGAACAGGTCTATTTGGAGTGGCTCCAGAGTGGAGTTGGTGCCGGCGGTGTGAGCGACATAGGCGGCCACTTGGTCGGGGGTGATGGGACGATCTGGATGATTTTCGGCGATGCGGCGCTGAAGCCGGTGCAGGAAGTGTTCCGAATGTGTCTCGATCACGAGTTGGATGTAGCGTGGCTTGCCGTCAACCCGGGAAGAAAGAACATCGATGAACAAGTCCGCGAGGTTCGATTGGGCTTTGGGATGGAGGTGCAATTCCGGTTGTTCGATGAAGAGAATCGAGTCGGCGGGGGCGTAGAAGCACTGCACCAACACGGGCAAGACCTGTGAAATTCCGAATCCGACATCAGGGACGTCCACCCAGAATGGGGAGCCTGGCGTCTTGACCTTCACTTCGTATTCTTTGCGATGTTCTGATATCTGTTTTACTTCGAAGTCGTCAATCAGTTCGAGCTGATGCAGTTTCTCGGCAATAAACTGTTCGAATGGCTTCCTTCTCTTTTTCCTTCCGGTGTTGAGTTGGCGTGCCTTAGCGGCGAGGAGGGCGCTAATCGTATTCTCACCGGAATAGCCGACACTTGCAGGTTCGCCGCCGGTCCAGTAGTAGAGCCTTTCCCCCTTGGATCGCAGCGGGCCCAGATAGCTGATGGAGCGAAGCAATTGCTCCATCTGGAGGCTGAAATCCTGCACAAAGTCGGCATTTTGATAGTAGGCCGGAATTTCGTCCGGGAAGCCGAAAAACTTAGTGGGAGCGCCGAGCGGCCAGGCCCGCATCT
>JBEKIA010000094.1:0-14099 GCA_050011995.1 Verrucomicrobiota bacterium | reverse complement strand
CTCCAAATCGGCGGATCGTCGGAGCCTAATGCCTATGACAACAGCTCGGCGCCCAATGAGAACTTCTTTAACGGCTGCATCTCCTCGGCGGCGATGTTCAGCAACACGCTCTCCTTCACGCAGGTCTCCAATCTCTTCAACGCCGCCAAGGCCCAGGGCGCGCCCGTCATTGTCAACCAGCCCGCCTCCACGGCCGTTTATGCCGGTGGCGCCGCTCAATTCACGGTCACCGCCTTCGGCGGCGCGCCGCTGTATTACAACTGGCAAAGGAGCGGGACAAACCTCGCGGACCAGGGCAACATCTCGGGTTCGGCGACCGCCACTTTGACCATCGCCAATGTGTCCGCGGCGGATACAAACAACTACGACGTGGTGGTGACCAACAGTTACGGCGCTATTACCAGCAGCGTGGCGGCCTTGACCTTGATCCTGACGCCGCAGATTTTGAGCCAGCCGGAGCCTTTGGCGGTCAGTGTCGGCCAGACGGCGCAGCTCACGGTCAGCGCTACCGCCAGCCAGACACTCTCTTACCAGTGGGAGGCGGGCGCCATCGGCAGCGGCGTCTATACCAACCTCACGGATGGCGGCAACATCTCCGGGGCCGCCAGCTCGACTCTGAGCATCAGCGATCCGGGGGAGGGGAACCAGGCCGACTACGTTGTGGTGATCAGCGATGCGGCCGGAGATGTCGTCAGCCGCGTGGCGACCTTGACCGTGGGAATCTGGGAGGAAGCCGGGCAGGGAGGCATTGTCACCGCTGTGGCAACCTCGCCCGACGGCTCCTGGATTGCCTCCGGCAGCGATGATGCCACCGTCAAGATATGGCGCGCCGGCGATGGCGGCCTGGCCCGCACGCTGGCCGCGAGCGGACTTCTTCAAGTCACCGCGCTGGCGTTCGGGCCTGCCGGCGCCAATATCATCGTCGCGGGCTATTACGACGGCTCCATCCGGCTGTGGAATACTGCCAATGGCGCGCTGGTGAGCACCTTCACCAAGTGTTCCGGCAAAATCAGCTCCCTGGCCTTCTCTCCCAACGGCCAGCAAATCGCCATCGGTTGCGGGGATTGGATTACTCGAATTCTGCGCCTTTCGGATGGCACGATTCTTAACAACAGCGGCAGCGGTTCGGTCATAAACTACGGGGTGGTGCGCAGCGTGGCCTATTCTCCGGATGGCACCATGCTGGCCGTGGCGGGCGAAGATACGAACGTGATTAAGAAGATCGTGGTGCTCAACAGCAGCACCTGGGCCACCGTTGCCACGCTGGACCAGGGTTACAATAATACCAGCCTGGCTTCCTCCAATTCTGTCACCTCGCTGGCCTTTTCGCCCCAGGGCAACCTCCTGGCTTCCGGCTGCCTGGACCAGACGATCTGTTTGT
This sequence comes from Verrucomicrobiota bacterium, assembly GCA_050011995.1. Classification (GTDB taxonomy): domain Bacteria; phylum Verrucomicrobiota; class Verrucomicrobiia; order Limisphaerales; family Palsa-1400; genus JBEKOF01. The sequence goes on along the minus strand of JBEKIA010000094.1, from coordinate 12,718 downwards.
GGCAGACTAGCGGCTGGGGGTTGAACTGCACCATGACCAACACCGGGCCGGGGATCACAACGCTGGCTTTTGCCCCCAACGGCCAGACCCTCTTCTCCGGGGATCAGAGCGGCAACATCACGGCCTGGGCGGCCTCGGGAGCAAACTGGAGCCCCGCCCAACGTTGGAGCGGGCATACAGACACTGTCTGGTCGCTGGCGTGCAGCGCGGACGGCGCCAAGCTGGTGTCCGGGGGCGACGACAGCCAAGTCAAGGTTTGGCAAACAGCGACCGGCGCGGCGGTGACCAATCTCATCAGCCACACGGCCATGATCACGCGGACCTGCTTCGCCCCGGACGGTTCGATGGCTGCCTCCGCCGGCAACGACGGTTCCCTGCGGCTGTGGGCGGCGCAGACAGGCGCTCCGGCCTATATCCTGACCGCCCACACCAACCAGGTGAGCGCGATGGCCTTTTCGCCGGATGCCACCTTCCTGGTTTCGGGCGGCGGATGTCTGGACAACGACATTTGCATCTGGAGTTGTTCCAATGGCGGATGGCTCCAAACCATTCCCGGACTTTTCACAAATGGTGTGACGGCGCTGGCCGTTTCGCCGGACACCAGCTTGATTGCCTCGGCGGGAGACAGAACGGACCAGGTCATCCAGCTTTGGAACCGGACCCATGGCGAGTTGGTTTACACCTTGGCCGGCCACAGCAACGGCACGGCGGCGCTGGCCTTTTCCCCGAACGGCCAATACCTGGCTTCGGGCGGGATGTTTGACAGCGGCGCCATTAACCTGTGGAATTTGAGCAACGGCAGTTGTGCGTTCACCTATGCGGGCCACACCTGCACGGTGGTGTCCATCTCCTTCAACCCGACCGGCAATTTGCTGGCCTCGGCGGGACAGGACGATGGTCTGATCAACATCTGGACCAACGGGATTGCGACGCCCGTCTGCTCGCTGACCAGTCTGTCCGCGGGGGCCAGGGCGGCCGCCTTCTCGCCGGACGGCGCGCTGCTGGCTGCCGCCGGCTCGGACACCATCCAGATGTGGCAAACCTCGAACTGGCAGCCGGTTTGGAGTTGCACCAACGAGACGGTGGGAATCAGCACCCTGAGTTTTTCGCCCAACGGCGCCTTTCTTGTTTTTGGCCGTGATGATGGAACGGTGGGCCGGATCTGGAACCCGCAGGCCGCGCCCGTTCAGTTGTGGCTGGGCGCCACGCAGGCGGGCCAGCTCATGATCACCAATACGTCGTATAGTCCATTTCTCACTGTGCAAACCTCATCCGACCTGGCGAACTGGGCCGTGCTCACCAACCTTGTGGCGGCCACCAACCTGGTCCAAGTCACCGATCCGTCGTCCTCGCCGCCGCCGGTCCGGTTCTATCGCGTCACCGCGCCCGAATGAGAAAACGACGATCCGTCCATGATAAATATATGAAAACAAAAAATCCAATGCCGGCCACGCTCAAGACACTGATTGCCGGCGCTTTGACCCTTCTGGCCCAGCATTGCCTGGCCGGGCGCCAACCGTTCGATGCCGGGGCCTGGGAGCAAGGCGGGCAGGCGGGCGTTGTCACCGCCGTGGCGGTTTCACCCGATGGCAATTGGATTGCGTCGGGCAGCGATGATGCCACTGTCAAGATATGGAGTGTCAGCGAAAACTCGCTGGCCCGCACGCTGGCGGCCACCGGACTTCTTGAGGTCACCTCGGTGGCTTTCGGGCCGGCCGGCACGAATATCATCGCCGCGGGCTATTACGACGGCTCCATCCGGCTGTGGAACACCACCAATGGCGCGCTGGTGAGCACCTTCGCCAAGTGTTCCGGCAAAATCAGCTCCCTGGCCTTCTCTCCCAACGGCCAGCAAATCGCCATCGGTTGCGGGGATTGGATCACTCGAATTCTGCGCCTTTCGGACGGCACGATTCTTAACAACGGCGGCAGCGGTTCGGTCATAAACTACGGGGTGGTGCGCAGCGTGGCCTATTCTCCGGACGGTTCCAAGCTGGCGGTCGCCGGCGAGGATACGAATGTGATTAAGAAGATCGTGGTGCTTAACACCAGCACTTGGGCCACCCTTGCCACGCTGGACCAGGGTTACAATAACACCAGCCTGGCTTCCTCCAATTCCGTCACCTCGCTGGTTTTTTCGCCCGATGGCGCCAGCCTGGTTTCCGGCTGTCTGGACCAGACCATTTGTTTCTGGTCCACCGCGAGCTGGGCGTTACAGCACTCTGTGACGAACAGCGGACAGGGCGTGACCGCGCTGGCGTTTGCCACCAACGGCCAGAGCCTGTTCTCCGGTGATCAGAGCGGGACGCTCAAGATCTGGAAGGCCGTGGGAGCAAGCTGGACCCCCATCCATAGCTGGACCGGCCATGCCGGCCCGGTGTGGTCGCTGGCGTGCAGCACGGACAGCACCACGCTGGTGTCCGGGGGCGACGACCACCAGGTCAATGTTTGGCAAACAGCCAATGGATTGGCGGTGACCAATCTCACCAGCCACACGGCCATGATCACGCGGATTTGCTTCGCCCCGGACGGTTCGATGGTTGCCACCGCCGGCAACGACGGTTCCCTGCGGCTGTGGGCGGCGCAGACGGGCGCCCCGGCCTATGTGCTGGCCGCCCACACCAACCAGGTGAGCGCGATGGCCTTCTCGCCGGATGCCACCTTCCTGGTTTCGGGCGGCGGATGTCTGGACAACGACATTTGCGTCTGGAGTTGTTCCAATGGCACATTGCTCCAAGCCAGCCCCATACTGGTCATTCCGTCCCTTTTCACAAATGGTGTGACGGCGCTGGCCGTCTCGCCGGACACGAGCCTGATTGCCTCGGCGGCAGACCGATATGAACAAGTGATCAAACTCTGGAATCGGACCAATGGCGCCCTGGTTTACACCTTGGCCGGCCACAGCAACGGCACGGCGGCGCTCGCCTTTTCCCCGAACGGCCAATACCTGGCTTCGGCCGGAATGTTTAACAGCGGCACCATCAAGCTGTGGAACCTGAGCAGCGAAAGTTGCGCCCTCACCTGTGGCGGCCACAACTGCACCGTGGTGTCCATCGCGTTCAACCCGACCGGCACTTTGCTGGCCTCGGCGGGACAGGAGGATAATCTGCTCGATGTCTGGTCAGCCGCCACCGGCGCGCTGGCGATGCAGTACACTCTGTCCGCGGGGGCCAGGGCGGTCGCCTTCTCGCCGGACGGCACGCGGCTGGCTGCCGCCGGCTCGGACTCCCTCCAGATGTGGCAAACTTCGACCTGGGCGCCGGTTTGGACCTTGACCAACGAAACCGTGGGAATCAGCTCCCTGAGTTTCTCGCCCAACGGCGCCTTTCTCGTTTTTGGCCGGGAGGACGGAGCGGTGGGCCGGATGTGGAACCCGCAGGCCGCGGCGGTCCAAATGTACCTGGGCGCCACACAGGCAGGGCAGTTCATGATCACCAATACGTCGTATAGTCCATATCTCACGGTGCAAACCTCATCCGACCTGGTGAACTGGGCCGTGCTCACCAACCTTGTGGCGGCCACCAACCTGGTCCAAGTGGCCGATCCGTCGCCGCCGCCGATCCGGTTCTATCGCGTCAGCACGCCCCAATGAGAAGCGCATCGGAGCCGGGGCTGGGAAGAAGGTGTATTCGGCTGATGCAAGCCGTCGTGGCGGCGGGGATTCTCTGCGGGGCGCGCGACTCGCGGGCAGCCTCACCCGGAGCCGGGCTGGAGGGCTTTTACATCGGCACCTACACCACCGAATATGCCGGGAGCGCCAGCAAGGGCATCTACCAGGCCAGCCTGGATTTGGGCGCCGTGACGCTCGGTCCAACCAACCTCGCCGCCACCGCCACCGATGCTTCCTTTGTGGCGATGCACCCCAGCCACAAGTTCCTGTATGCGGTCAGTGAAACCGGAAACTATGTCTCTGCCTATTCCATCAACCCAGGCACCAGAAATCTGACCTGCCTCAACCAGCTTTCTACCGGAGGCCAGGCGCCGGTTCATTTGTTAGTGGACAATGCCGGGACAAGTTTGTTGGTGGCCAATTACAACAGCGGCAGCGTTGCGGTGCTCTCCATCCTGGCGAATGGTTCGCTGGGCAGCCAGACCGCCTTCTTCCAGCACTCCGGCCCCGGCCCCTCCGGCTCCGGCCCGCTGTGCCATTGCGTGGCGCTGGATGCGGGCAACCAGTTCGCCTTCGTTTGTGACAAGGGCCTGGACAAGGTTTTCAGCTACCAGTTTAACCCGGCTCAGGGAACCCTGGCCGCCAACAATCCGCCCTGGACGGCGGTGGCGACCGGCTCCGGCCCCCGGCATTTGGCGTTTGATCCTCAATACCGGCGCGCCTATGTGATTTGCGAACTCAGTTCCACCCTCATCGCTTTCAATTACAACGCCCAGACCGGCGTCTTGACCGCGTTTCAAACCAACAGCACCCTGCCGGCGGGCTGGAGCGCCGCCAACAATGCGGCCGCCGAAATCGCCGTTCACCCTTCCGGCAAGTTCGTTTATGGCTCCAATCGCGCCAATAACAGCAGCGGCACCAACAGCGTCGCGGTCTTTGCCGTCAACGCCCTCAACGGCGCCCTCACCCTGGTTCAACAGGCGCCGACCGGCGCGACCCCGCGCAACTTCGCGCTCGACCCAACCGGCGCTTTCTGCCTCGTGGCCAACCAGGGATCCAGCAGCGTCGTGCTCTACTCGATTGATCCCGGCACCGGCCTGCTCACCCTCAAAGCGCAGAGCCTGGCCGTTTCCATGCCGGTGTGCGTGCTGCCGTTCTTCACCCAGCCGCCGCAACCTGTTCTGGGAGTGTTTCCGGCGGCAAACGCCGCGCTCCAAGTTGGGATTGGCAACGGGTGCGGCGCGCTGACCTACCAACTCTACCAGGCGCCGGCGCTGACTTCCAATCCCGCCTGGAATCCGCTCGTGTGCGGCGCTTGCGGCCAGACCAATTTTATGCTTTCCAACAGCCTGACACAGGGCTTCATCCGCGCCGCCGTGGTGACCAACTACTGAGTCCGCGCGCGCGCAAAGCCCATTGACAATATGAAATCAACCCTCCGAATGAGTCTGATAATTGCCCTGGCGGAATTCCTGTGGTGCGTCCCGGCGGCCCGGACAGCCCCCACCAACTATTCTGTCGCGGTGGCCAGGAGCTTTATGGAAAGAGTGCCGGACCCGAACAACATCCATTGGGCGGGGCAAAGCAACAGCTTTAGCTGGCAGGCCGGCTACATCATGTTTGCCCTGGAGAAAATGTGGCGTTCGACGGGCGACACGGCCTACTTCAATTATATCAGAAAGTACGTGGATGAGCAGGTTGACGACAAAGGCAACGCGCCCCGTTTCAGCAGCAATGCCCTCGATAACTTTCTTCCTGGATATGCCATCACCTTCCTCTACGAACAAACCAGGGAAAACAAATACAGGATCGCCGCGAACACGGTGCGGGGCGGATTCGTCCACTACCCCCGCAACAGCGATGGCAGCTTCTGGCACGGCGATTGGGCCAAACATCAATTGTGGGTGGATGGTGTTTTCATGGGGCAAATGTTCCTGGCCAGATATGCCGGCGCCCTGGGCGACAGCGCCGGCGACTTGGGCGAAGTTACCCGACAAATGAAACTGGCCTTGCAACATTGCCAGAAGCCCAACGGACTTCTCTTGCATGGCTGGGACGAATCCAAACAGGCAAGCTGGGCCAACAAGCAAACCGGCCTGGCCCCCGAAGTGTGGAGCGAGGGCCTGGGCTGGTATGCGGTTTTGATCGCCGACGTCTTCGATTACCTGCCCAAGTCGCATCCCGATTATCCGGTCCTGATGTCGGCTCTGCAAAAGCTCTGCGCGGGATTGAAAGACGCCCAGGACCCCAAAACGGGCCTGTGGTGCCAGGTGGTTGACAAGGGCGGCCAGCCCGGAAACTGGAACGAGACTTCCGGCACCGGGATGTTTTTGTATCTGTTGAAGAAAGCCGTGGACCAGGGGTACATCAGCTCCGGCGAATACTCTCCGGTGGCCAGAAAGGCTTATGAGGGGATCATCCAAAAAACCAGGCGGAACGAAAAAGGGCTTATTGACCTGGTTGACTGCAGCAGCATCGGCATTCAAGACAACTATCAGGCGTATATTTCGCAGCCCAAGGAAGTCAGCACCTTTGCCGCCTTCGGCTCGTTTATCATTGGCACATGCGCCATGGAAAAGCCCAAGGAATGAGGTTCTTCGGACCGCCTTGCTTTCATCCGTGTCACAAAAACGGGCAATCGTTTCGCAAAAAAAGTGTAGTGCCGCGCCCGCGGGAGGCCCCATATTGTTCTCATCATGGCAAGAATTCAGGATCAACGCAGCGCCCGGATAACCGGCCCGGATGGCAATGGGAAAACGCCGGCCCGTTCCGGAATCACCCGCGAAGAGGCATTTGGGTATCCGCGGGATTTTTTGGACAATCAGTTCGTTTACCTCGTCATTTCCCCGCGCGCCGGAGGATTGACCATCGGGGTCAACGTCAACCCGGCTTTGCAATGCACCTTCCAGTGCTTATACTGCGAGATAGACCGCGCCCAGCCCGCGCGGGCGTCCCGCTTTGATGCGGAGAGAATGGCCGCCGAGCTGCGCGGGACTTACTCCCTGGCCGCCTCGGGGAGTCTGCGGCAACGGCCGCGCTACGCCAAATTGCCGGCGGAGTTGCTGCAAGTGCGCCATGTGGCCGTGAGCGGGGACGGCGAACCCACACTGTCAAACTATTTTTGCGGGGCGTTGCAATCCATCGTCCACCTTCGCGCGGCGGGCGCGTTGCCGTTTTTCAAAATCGTGGTCATTACCAATTCCACCGCGCTGGACCGGCCGGAAGTTCAAGAGGGACTAAAGCTCCTCACAGGAACGGACGAGATTTGGGCAAAACTGGATGGAGGCACGCAGGAATATGTGAGCCGGGTCAACGGCGCCGCCATCCCGCTGGAAAAAATCATGGACAATATCCTGCTGCTGGCCCGCTGGCGTCCGGTGGTCATTCAGAGCCTGTTCCCCGCCATCAACGGCCAGCCTCCGCCCGCGCGCGAAATCAGGCAATACGCGCAGCGATTGAAGGAACTGAAGCAGGCGGGCGCGGAGATTCCTCTCGTCCAAATTTATTCCGCGACGCGTCCGATGGCCGGGACAGGATGCAGTCATCTGCCCTTGAAAGACCTTTCGCAGATCGCCAAAACGGTCCGGCGGGTGGCTGGACTGCGGGCGGAAGTCTTTTGATAAAGCAATGCTGATGCAGTCACAGGTTCGGGCATTCATGCTCGGCGCGGGTCGTGCAATCCAAAAGACCTTTCCCGCCAGTCACCAGTGCTGGTGACAGCCCGCCGCGAAGGCCCGCCTCCGGGCAACCAGCCGGTCTTCGGCGGGGGAAGGGCGGGCGGAGCCTCCTTCCGGCGCGGCCTGCGCGGGGCGCCCTCCCTGCCACCCCAGACGGAGAGGCCGTGAAAAAAAGGTGAAAAAACAGGTTGACAATTTCCACTTTGTAATACAAAGTGACATGGAAATGCAGTGTGCAAACAATATCGCCCTATGAAAACACAATGGTTCAAACCTTTCGGGATGCTCTACCTCCCTGTCTCCGTTCCCGGCGCAATCGTGACCGGCTTGGCTGCGCTCTTCTGCGCCCAGGTTTTCCTGGCCGTGGATCACCGGTCACATTCGGTCAGTGACACCCTCTACGGCATCTATCCGTTCTTCGTCTGCACCTTTCTCATTTGGGACTGGGTGGCGCGGAAAACGTGTTAGAGAGCGGTTGCAAAAGAGCTTGGCCGTGAAATCTTCCGGCCACAGTTGGCTCGTCAAGACAAAAGCTGAAAGCTGAAATTGGGAAATTGGGAAATCTGATCTCTGACCTCCGGCGTCTGCCCTCGTTTCCCAAGCGGCAGGTGTTGCCGGCCAATCACACTCCAATACCGGCCCGGCTTTTGTTCCATCACCGGCATTCCTCTTTTTTCGCCATGCAACGCTTGACACAGGAATCTTGAACAGGAGCACACGGAGAAAACGGAGAATGGAAAAAGCTCTGTTGCCTCCTGTTCAGAAATTGAACCTGTTTATTTTCAACGGGTGGCAAGGTTCAGGAGGGTTTTCACTGCGCCTGCTTCCCAAGCGCGGTTTGGTACGCGGAAAACACCTCCTCGGTGAAGCAAGCGAATGTGACACGCTCCAGCGCCTCCAGGATGCTTAAAGCGGCGCGCGTTTCGCGCACGGCGATCCGCGCGGCATCGGGAATCGGATACCCATAAACGCCACAACTGATGGCGGGAAAGGAGATCGTTTTCACCGCGTTGGCCCGGGCGAGGTCAAAGCAGGCGCGGTAGCAGGAGGCCAGCAGCTCCGGCTCCCGGTTCTTGCCGCCGCGCCAGACCGGGCCGACGGTGTGGATGACAAACTTGGCAGGGAGTTTATGGCCGCGTGTGATTTTCGCCTCGCCAGTGCGGCAGCCTCCCAAGGCGCGGCACTCCGCCAGCAACGCCGGACCGGCCGCCCGATGGATCGCGCCATCCACTCCACCGCCGCCGAGCAGCGATGTATTTGCCGCGTTCACAATGGCGTCTCCCCGAAATGTCGTGATGTCCGTCCGGGTCAGTTCGATGCGTTCGTCGGTTTTCATATCTCCTTCATTTAACGGGCAAACCTTTCCGTTGCGCAATCCTGATTCTCGCCCTGCCGACTTCAATGGTTTCCCCTTGTCCTTGTCCGCGCTCGCAATGGCGAGGATTGCCGCTTTCAGCGCCGCGTTGAGCTGGGGCCACACCTTGACTGCTTGGGAAAGGTCATGTAATGAAGTGGCCGGAGTTTGTGAGTCTCATTGTGTGTCTCTCATTGTAATTCCTTGGCAATCAGAAGGCGGAGGAAGGTTCGATCCTGTCGCTCCAGCAATTTTGATTTCCGGCCCGAAAGACGGGATGAAACTCAGCGAATATCTCTTGCTGGCGTTCGGCTCGCTGTTCGTGATCCTGGATCCGATCGCGGTGGTGCCGGCGTTTATCGCCATGACGCCGCAGGACGCGCCGGCGGTCAAGCTGCGCATGGCGCGGCTGGCTTGCTGCGTGGCGGCGGGGGTGCTCATGCTCTTTGCGGCGGCCGGGCCGGTCATTTTCAAGGTGATGGGGATCACGTTGCCGGCTTTCCAAATCGCCGGCAGCATCCTGCTGCTGCGGATTGCGCTGGATATGTTGTACGCCAAACGGTCGCCGGCCCGGGAAACGGACGAGGAGGTGGCGGCCGGGGCGGCCAAGGATGACATCGCCATCACCCCGCTGGGGGTGCCGATGCTGGCCGGGCCGGGGTCCATTTCGACGGCGCTGATTCTCCTGAGCCAGGCGCGGGGTTTTGCGCAGGTGGTGGCGCTGTTTGCCGCCATTGCGGCCGTCTGCTTTTCCTCTTACTGGGTTTTTTGGCTGGCGGTGCGCGGGGCGCATTATCTCAACCCGCTGGCGCTGAAATTGGTGGCCCGGCTGTTCGGGCTGTTGCTGGCGGCGGTGGCGGTGCAATTCATCATCAACGCCCTGGAACAGTTGCTCCAGAAGTGACGGCGACAATGCGCGGGTGGAGCAGGCCGACGAAGGGGAGGTTGCGGTATTTCTCGGCGTAATCCAATCCGTAGCCGACAACAAACTCATCGGGAATGGTGAAGCCGACGTAATCGGCGGCGATGGTTTCGAGGCGGCGGGCCGGTTTGTCCAGCAGGACGCAGGTTTTGAGGCGGCGGGGCTGGAGCGGGCGCAATTTGGCCAGCACGCGGGAGAGAGTCCGCCCTGTGTCCAGTATATCGTCAACCAGCAGCACATCCCGCCCCCGCACGTCCAGCCGCAGTTCCTTGGTGAACATCAGCCCGCCCGACTCGGCGCCGTCGCGGTAGCTGGAGACGCCGATGAAGTCCAGCCGCAGGGGCAGGGTAAGGCCCCGGAGCAAATCCGCCAGGAACACCACGGTGCCGTTGAGCAGGGCGACGATCACCAGGTCGCCGCCGGCGAAATCTTTTTCGATCTGCCGCGCCAGCGCGTGGACGCGGCGGGCCAGGCGCGCGCGCGAAATCAAAACGGAGCGGATCTCGTCGCGCCACGGCGGGGGCGGTCGCTGCGAATGGGCCGGCTTTTTCAAATATATTTTATCAATGGGAGGTCCTGGTAGGGCGGCGCTGCCGCGCCGCCATGACTCGGCCTCCTTCTTCAAATATGTTTTATCAACAGGAGGCGAGTGTAAGAGCAAAATGGCGGGTTCAAAGATTAAAGTTCGGCCTTTTCGGGGCTTGGTGATTGTCCGGGCAATTTCTGCAGGATGTTGGAAATGGTGACAATATGGCTCATCCATCGCGGCGGGACGCCGCGGCCACTTTTCTGTAAAGTGTTGGAAATACTGACGATATGACATGGCGAGTTGTAAGTTGTTGTAGATCAAATAGATGCGTGTTTTTAAAGCTCTGAAAAACGAGAAAGTGTCGGAAATGATTACACTAAGGGCTGAAAGCGCCATTGAGGCTGTTTCGGTGAAAGTTACTTGTAATCAACTGGTTACATTCAAATTGTCGAGGCGCTAAAAAAGTTGGCATTATTCTTGCGGTGGAAGATGCGAACGGAATTAAGGATGATAATTGATAACGGATGGAACTTTCGGCGGTGTCTGGCCATTTGGGAGGACATCGCCGCCATTCGGAATGAGCTTGAGCAGTCGGCCGGTTTTTGCGCAGCGCTATGAAAAGGTAACCAGCAAGAAAGGCGGACCCTCATTTCGGGCCAACCCCGCAACCCCGCAACTATCGATTGCGGGGTTGCGCTTTTTTGGTGGATAACATTGAAGCCATGGTCGCCCCCGGTTCCACGGTGTTCAACGATGAGCTTCCAAGTTACAACAGACTCACGCAAAGCGGTTTCCTCTATGCCAGCGTCAACCACGGGCGCAAGGAATACGTGCGCGGCATTGTCCACACCAACGGCATGGAATCCTTTTGGGCGCAGTTTAAACGCTCGGCTCATGGGACTTTCCATCATGTTTCTCGGAAGCACTTGCAGATGTATCTAAACGAGTTCTCTTATCGGTCAAACCACCGTCAGGGTGAACCGATGTTTGTCCAGTTGGTTTCGACAGCGGTTGAGCAGAGGCCGCCAGCAGTTTGAAAAACGCCGGGCCATTGGTGGATTTTATAGATTTCGATTTCATTTGCTTACGGGATTGGCCCATTAGTGGAATGGATGATCATTTGTTGGCTAAGTTTTAAAGCATCTACATCCGTAGTCCATTTTGTATTATTTTTGTCCATCACTGAAACTGTCATTTTAAGAGGATCACCAGCATTGGTCATAACCCCAGCAATTATTTGTTCAGTTACATGCGGGAGTAGAAAATAGACAAAACACGTAACCTGCGCGCCTGTTTCCAATGGATGGACGTTGATAGATGTATCTGCACTTTCGTTTTTATATGACATCTGAATTGGAGATTGCCCTGGAAAATAATCGGCATCATACTGCTGACTCGAATTAGCTATATGCAATTTCCAACCGTGTGCAGTACTAGCCGCGCCACTATTAAAAACTGTAGTAACCAATTGGAACCGAGTAGAATCATTGTCCCAACTTGATAAAATTAGTCCGCCAACAGTGAGTTCAAAGTGCGTTTGCCCCGCCGCGAGTTGCCTTTGTAGCGATGCAATTTGCGATCTCTCTTTTTGCAGCAATGTAAGTCCACAGATAATAAATACTAACATACTAACCGGAGCAACTAATTGACACCATTTCCGAAATAGACTGGTCTCGTTTTCGTTGGATGGTGATGGTAGAGAGGCGTCAACTGTCATAGTATTCCTTTTCGCCAAGTGTTCCTGAATATACAGATATGAATGCACGCTGCCCAGAATACCACCAGGAATGCTGACAATGGCAGCAATGATGGTAATGACCACAATGATATTGTCGTTTTGCATATCCGAAAACGCTTGAACAATACTCGCGGGATGTCAAGCGTCGAAAATCGGGCGGTATTAGAAGGTTTAAACCACATATTTAGGCAATGGTATTTACTTGTTGTCAAGGGATAATCCCGAAAAGAAATAAGGCCGTTATGAAAAAAGTGCTCCTGGTTGGTTTGCTGCTCGCCACGGCGGGCCTGGCCCAGCAATACTCCATTGGCTGGTATAAAATCTCCGGCGGCGGCGGAACCAGCGCCAACGGCCCGTATGCCGTCACCGGCGCCATCGGCCAGCCGGACGCCGGCCCCGCCATGAGCGGCGGCAACTATTCCGTGACCGGCGGCTTTTGGAGCCTGATTGCGGTGCAAACGCCCGGCGCGCCGCTCCTGAGCATCACGGCGGCGGGGAACGAGGTGATTGTGTCCTGGCCCGCGCCCTCCACCGGCTACCTTCTCCAAACCAACAGCGGTCTGAACCCGGCCGCCTGGGGCGGCTGCGGCGGCACTGTCAATAATAACAGCGCCGCGATGTCCCCGCCGCGGGGGAATGTGTTCTTCCGCCTCTTTCATCCGTGAGGGATTGGGATCGTTTTTTTGGTTCTTCGCTGTTTCGGTGGCATAGAGACGTCTTGTTGATCCAGGTGTTGCCATGGCCTGCTTTTCAATCCTGAAAGGATTGGGTCACTCAGCCCAGGGTTGGCCCGATTCCGAGAGGGCCTACCCTGGGTAGTGGCTCACAACCCTGCAGGCAGAGATTTTTAAGCTGAAGATAATTGGACATTTGCCGGCGGTTCCAATC
>JBEKIA010000093.1:0-14107 GCA_050011995.1 Verrucomicrobiota bacterium | reverse complement strand
CCAGGCCCTGGCCCATTATCCCACCGTGCTCAAATGGCTCGACGATAATCTGGCCTGGACCACGGCGGTCGGCGAGGCTTTTCTGAACCAGCAGCAGGACGTCATGGCTTCCATCCAGCGCCTCCGCCTTCTGGCGCAGGGCCAGGGCAATTTGCAAAGCTCCCCCCAGGAAAATGTCGTCAGCGACGGTGAATCGGTGGAGATTGAGCCGGCCAATCCGGATCTGATCTACGTGCCCAACTATCCGTGGAACACCATCTATTATAATCCCGGAGTCTATTGCTCTTTCGGAGTCGGTTTCCCCATCGGCCTCTGGTTGGCGTACGACTGGGACTGGCACAATCACCATCTGATCGAGTGGGGAGCGGGACATCCGCGGCCCGTCAATTGGTGGACTCAGCCGCCGCGTAATCGCGTGGCGCCGCGCGGCGTTGCCCTTTGGCACGGGCCTGCCCGCGCCTCGGCCGGCGCGGCGCGCAGCCCGGATCGCGGATTCGCCGCAGAGACGTTTCGTCCCGCCCAGTTGACGGCGCCTGCCGCTCCCCAAGACTCCGGACGGGAGGCCGGTCTGCGGTTTCGCCCCGCCCAGTTGACGGCGGCTGCCGCTCCGCCGCTGGGCGTGAGCCAGCCCATGCCCGCGCAGCGAGAAAATCCCGCCGGGGTGGCGCGGGATTCCTCGCGTGGAATTCTTATTAGCGCGCCTTCACCAACATGGCAGAATCTCTCCAGGGGCATGAGTTCTTCCCCAACCGTCTCGAGTCCGGCTCCCGGGGCGAGCGCCTCATCCGGTGGCAGCGCGGCCGGCGGCGGCGCGTTCGGCGGTTCGGAAAGTTCCTCCGAGGCGCGCCAGTCCAGCGCGCGCGGTTTCGAAAGCCGCAGCACGATGTCCGCGCCGTCCTCCGCGTCTTCATCGTCCTCGCGGTCCTTTGCGCCGTCCGCCGCGTCCTCCTCCCGGCCGTCCCAGTCGTCCGGTTCATCCCGCGGGCGGTGAATGGGAATCGCGCCCAACCAGAATTGAGAAAAGAATACAAACACGTTATGTTCGAGAAATCAAAACTCGCGGGCCGTTTTGGGCGGGCCGGGTTGGCGCTGGTCGGGTTGTCATTTTCAGCCCTTTCCGCCTGGGCCGGCGGGGGCGGGCCGGCTTATGACCCACAGGCGTTTGCGGCCGCGCTGGCAGTGCCGAAACAGTCCATGTCAACAGGCCCGTTGCGTTTTGCCTCGCCGCAGGTGGCCGGGTCCGCGCTGGCGGCGGCGGCCAAGGCCGGAGACACCAATGCCTTGCGCGCGATTTTTGGGCCCGAACTTCACGAACTGGTTTCCCCGGATGCGGTGCAGGCCGCCAATGGGTTTTCCAATTTCGTGCGCCGCCTCAGCGAGAAGGCGGACTTCGTGAGCCAGTCCGACTCGAAAATGACGCTGCAAATTGGCGCGGATGCCTGGCCGTTTCCCATTCCGTTGGTGCAGGATAACGGGCAATGGTTTTTCGACACCGCGGCCGGGCGGGAGGAAATCCTCAACCGCCGGATCGGCGCCAACGAGCTGGCCGCCATCCGCGTTTGCCGCGCTTATGTGGACGCCCAGCGCGAATACGCCAGCCAGCCGCGCAACGGGGACGAAGTGCTTGAATACGCCCGGCATTTGCGCAGCACCACCAACACCCACGACGGCCTTTACTGGCACGCCGAACCGGGCGAGGAGTTAAGCCCATTCGGCCCGCTGATCGCGCAATCGCACGACGAAGGTTATCGTCAGGCGACAAAAATCATGGCGGCAAATCTGGCTCCCTACCGCGGTTATTGCTTCAAGATTCTGACCCGGCAGGGACCTCATGCGCCCGCCGGCAAATACGACTACATCATCAACGGCCACATGCTGGCCGGTTTCGCGCTGGTGGCCTGGCCGGCCGAATGGGGCAACTCCGGCGTAATGACTTTTATTGTCAACCAGAATGGCAAGGTCTATGAGAAAAATCTGGGGCCGAAAACCGCCCGCCTCGCCCTGGCCATGACCGCCTACGATCCGGACCCCGCCTGGAAGCCCACCACGGGGAATTAGCAACCGGCCTCACTCCCCCGGCTGCGCCGGGATTCCTTCCCACCTGCTGTGATCCGGCAGCGTTTCGCCCTTCATCAGCAGCGACAGGTCCCCCAGCGCCGCGCCTTCTCCCATGACCGTGTCGTAAAGGACGAGCGAACCGGCGCCCACGCGGGCGCGCCGGCCGATTTGTATGGTTGACATCTTCATGATCCGGTCTTCAAACAGGTGCGTCTGAATGGTGCAGTCGGCGTTCAACGCCGCCTCGTCGCCGATGCGGACCAGGTCGAATTCGGTGAAGTCAGCCGTCTCCACATAGACGCGGCGTCCGATTTTCGCGCCGAGCAGGCGCAGGTGCCAGCAGATAAACGGCGTGCCGGTCAGCGCGTCCAGGAGGAACGGCGCGGCCAGATGTTCGTGCAGGGCGGTGATCAGTTCGTTGCGCCAGACGGCGGTGCTCCAAAGCGGCTTCTCGCCGGGACGATAGCGCCAGACCAGCGTCCACTTCGCCGCCAGGGTGATGAGCGCCGCCGCCAATCCGCAGGCGGCGTAAAGAATGGGAAAGCACAGGAGCGACATCAGCGTTTCATGGCCGGCGAAATACTCCAGTTGAGCCTCGCTGAAACACCAACTGAGCAGCGGTTGGTCCGCCGCCTCGCCGAAGTAATCCTTGAGCAGCAGCAACGAGGAAAAGAGCAGGCTGATGAGGATGATGAAGCTGGTCGCCGGGGTGAGCACGCGGAAAAACTCAATCGCCGCCCGTTGCGCGCGCAGTTTCCAATTGGGATGAAAGGTGGTTTCGTCCGAAAAAACGGCGCTCTTTTGCCGTTGCGGCAGAAAAATGGCGGGCGAACCCAGCCACGCGCTGTCCTGCCGCAAGGCGTCTGCCGGATCGGCCGGCGGCACGGAAAGACAGCCGATGAGCACGTCGTCGCCGATGATCGCGCCGGGCCGCAACAGGGCGCTGTTGCCGATGAAGGAGCGTTAGCCAAAGTGGTTCCTGCCGGTGGCCACCACGCCGTCGCGCACGCGCGGCGCGCCCATCGAAACGCTGTCGGCGATGAAGCTGCCCTCGCCAAT
Source organism: Verrucomicrobiota bacterium (assembly GCA_050011995.1). Lineage (GTDB taxonomy): Bacteria > Verrucomicrobiota > Verrucomicrobiia > Limisphaerales > Palsa-1400 > JBEKOF01. The sequence continues at coordinate 10,990 of JBEKIA010000093.1, read as the reverse complement.
GGAGAGAAGATCCGGCGAGATGAAGGAGGCGGTGGAGACTTCCGCGCCGTCGCCCAGTTTTGCCCCCAGCATCTTGTACCAGGGCGCGAGAAAAATCGAAGCGTAAATGGGGCCAAGAATGTCCAGGCTCAGGTCCATGGTTTGGCGGAAGAACCAGCGGCGCAAGTATTGCAGGGTGTGGAGGCGGTGGGTTCCTTCCTTCACCCGGCCCAGCAGCAGCCATTTCACCGCCACGATTTCCAGGCAGAGAATGACGATGAAGGACAAGCCCGCCAACGGGGCCACGGACAAATACCAGTAGTATTGGTCCATATAGTTTAATTCATTCATCATCACAATGCCGGGAAAAAGCGCCGCCACCACCAGCGCCGGAAAAATCAGCGCGCCCAACCCATGCAAAATTCCAAAAGCGCACCGGCGGCCCGCGCCGGGCCGGGGCCCGCCGGCAGGGGCGCGGGCCGCCGCGGGCCGCGCCGGAGAACCCAGCCACGTCTGCCCGCGCGGGATCACGCCCCCGCGCGGCAGCAGCGAAAGATCTTCCAGGGCGGAATCGTCCTCCATAACGGTGTCCAGCCCCATCACCGCCCGCGCGCCGACAAAGCAGCGCCGGCCCACGGTGACGCGCCCGATTTTCAACCAGCCGTTTTCCACCGTGTAGCCGGGCAGGTTGGAATCCACGTTGACGCTCGAGTCCTCGCCGATGGACAGCAGGTCATAACTGGCGAAGGCGTCGCACCCCAGATGCGCGTTCCTCCCGATCTTTGCGCCCATCAGGCGCAGATAGAGGTTGTAAAGCGGCGTTCCGGCCAGGTAGCCCGCGGGCACGCACGCCTCCACCGTCGTGGCCAGCCACCAGCGGAAATAGAACCAGCCCCAGAGCGGATAAGCGCCCGGCCGGTAGCGGCCGATCACAATCCACTTGACAGCAATTGCAACCAGCAGCATCACCGGATACAGCAGGATCAGGCTGGCGAACGCCCCGGCAATCGCCTCGGCGGTGGTGTAGTCCGCCTCCGAGTCCATCATCAGCGTGTAGGTCAGATACGGCGTGAGCCATTGCAGCGCGAAAAAACTCAGGATGAACACCAGGCTGGCAAGCTGCGCCGCGCCGCAAAAAAAATGCCGCCAGAAGGGGATGGGCTGAAAGGCCTCCGCCGCCCGGGCCGGCCCCGGCGCGCGCCGCCGTTTCTCGAATTCCTCCGCCAGCGTCCCAATGGTCGGATGCCGGTAAACGTCCAGCATGGAAAGCGATTCCAGCGGCGCTTGCCGGCGCAGTTCCGAAACCAGGCGCGCCGCCAGCAGCGAATGGCCGCCCAGCTCCAGAAAAAAATCGTCCCGTACTGAAACGGGCGCGGGCGCGAACAGTTTTTCCCACACCGCCGCGATTTGCCGCTCCAGCGCCGTGCGCGGCGGGACCAGGCCGCGCCGGCTTTCGGCCGGCCGCGCGCGCGGCGCGGGCAGATTTTTGCGGTCCACTTTGCCGCTGGGCAGCAGGGGCAAAGCGTCCAGAATTTCCAGCCGCGCGGGAATCATGTAAGCCGGAAGGCGCGCCCGCAGGGCCGCCCGGATTTTGTCCAGGCCGGGCGGGGTGGCGCCCGCCGGCACCAGGTAGCCGGTCAATTGCGGCGCGCCCGGCGCGTCCTCCCGCAGAGCGGCCGCCGCCGCCTTGACGCCGGGACATTCCAGCAGCACGGACTCGATTTCGGAAAGCTCCACACGGTAGCCGCGGATTTTCACCTGCGCGTCCAGGCGTCCGAGAAATTCGATTTCGCCGCCGGCGGTCCAGCGCGCCAGGTCGCCGGTGCGATACAGCCGCCGGGGAGGTTCCGCGTCCTCCGTCCAGTCAATAAATTTTTTCGCCGTCAATTCCGGCCGCCCCCGGTAGCCGCGCGCCAGCCCGATGCCGCCCAGGCACAATTCCCCCGCCGCCCCGGCCGCCGCGGGGCGGAGCCGGCCGTCGAGAATGCGGGCAAAATAATTCGGCAGCGGACGGCCGATGGTGACGGGTTTGCCGGGATGGCATTCCGCGAAGGTGGCGATGACCGTGGCTTCCGTCGGGCCGTAGGTGTTGACCACGCGGCGTCCCGGCTTCCACCAGCGCCGGACCAGATCGGGCGGGCAAACTTCGCCGCCCAGGATCAAAAGGCGCAACGGCGGCACGTCCTCCTCCATGATGGCCAGCAGCGTGGGCACGCAGGAGAGCACCGTCACCCCGGCGGCGGCGAGCAGCGGCGCCAGGCCCGCCCCGGCCCGCGTCATTTCCGGCGTGCCGACCACCAGCGCCGCCCCCGCGAAAAACGCCAGCCAGATTTCTTCCACCGACGCGTCGAAGGCGATGGAAAATCCCTGGAAGACCCGGTCTTCCGGCCGCACTTGGAAAAGTTGCCCTTCCGCTCGCACCAAATGGCAGGCGCTGCGATGCTCAATTTCCACCCCCTTGGGCCGGCCGGTCGTTCCCGACGTGTAGATGACGTAGCAAAGGTCCCGGGGCGACAACCCAACGTCCGCAGAGCCCAAACGCGCCGCCGGCTGGGCTGCCAGTTCCGGGGCGTGTTCGTCCAGGGCGACGACGAGGACGCCGGTGTTCCCTCCGCCCAGGCGGGCGGCGAACGCGCTGGTGGTCACCACCGCGCGCGCCTGGCAATCCGCCAGCACAAACGCGACCCGTTCCTCGGGAAATTCCGGGTCCAGCGGCACGTAGGCCGCCCCGGCTTTGAGAATGCCCAGCAGCGCCACCAGGACCTCCATCGAACGCGGCAGCCATAATCCCACGCAATCTCCGCGCCCCACGCCGCGCTGGCGCAGCAGCCGCGCGAGCTGATTGGCGCGGCGCTCCAATTCGCCGTAACTCATGTTCGCGCCGGCGCATTCCAGGGCGGTGGCATCCGGCTGGAGATCCGCCTGGCGCTCGAACAACTCGTGCAGCAATCCGGGCTGAAGCAAATCCAATTCCCGGCTGGCGGCGGCGTTTTTAACAAGCTCGATCATGGCGGGAAGCGGGCATCCAGTACCCTGCTGGACGGAAACCGGCTCATTGCGGTTACGCGATTGCCGGTGAAAGCGATGCGGTTCCTCGGGGCGCGCGTCTGGGTTGGTCTTTTTTGGTCCCATCAGTCCCATCGGTCGTATCGGTCGTATCGGGCCTATCCGGCCCGTCCCCTCGCGCAACCAGCCTGCTTCCCGCCCCCCCTAATCTCCTTTTCCTGTAACATTTTCCGCGCATTGCTTCTGAAGCGGGTATATGAATGAATCCGCACCAGACAAACAGATGCCAGCCAAATGCCCGCAATGCGGCGCGGCGCTGCCGACCGGCGCGCTGGAGGGGCTTTGCCCCGCCTGCCTGCTTGCACAGGGGCCGGAAACCGGGCCGCCGCCGCAGTCCGTGCCCTTCCAGCCTCCCGGCCTGGAGGAGGTGGCGCGCCTGTTTCCGCAATTGCAAATTCTTTCTTTCATCGGCAAGGGCGGCATGGGCGCGGTTTACCAGGCCCGCCAGCCCGCCCTGGACCGGCTGGTCGCGCTGAAAATCCTTCCGCCCCAGGCGGCGGGCGGGCCGGGTTTTGCCGAACGGTTCAATCGCGAGGCCCGCGCCCTGGCCCGCTTGAACCATCCCAACATCGTCGCCGTCCACGAGTTCGGCCAGGCGGGCGGCTCGCCGTTTTTCATCATGGAATTTGTGGACGGGCTGACCCTGCGCCGGTTGGAACAGGCCGGACGCCTTTCGCCGGACGAGGCGCTGCGCATCGTGCCGCAGATTTGCGAGGCGCTCCAGTACGCTCACGACGAGGGCATCGTCCACCGCGACATCAAGCCGGAGAACATTTTAATTGACAAAAAGGGCCGCGTGAAAATCGCCGATTTCGGCATCGCCAAGATCCTCGGACCCGGTGGGGGTAGGGCTGACCTGCCGGTCAGCCCTGAAATTGGGGCCGCGCCGCGGCACGGCCCTACCGGCGTCATCGGCACGCCCCACTACATGGCGCCGGAGCAGTTGGAGCAGCCGCAATCGGTGGACCACCGCGCCGACATTTTCTCCCTGGGCGTGGTGTTTTACGAAATGCTGACCGGCCAGTTGCCGCTGGGAAGATTCGCCCCGCCGTCGAGAAAAGTGCAGATTGACGCGCGGCTGGACGAGGTCGTTCTCCGCGCCCTGGAGCGCGAGCCGGAACTGCGTTACCAGCGCGCCGCCGAAGTCAAAACCGAGATTGACACCATCACCTCCACGCCGCTGGGCGCAAACCCTGCCGGGGAGCATGCGCGCCCCCGCATGTCCCAGCCGGCGCCCTCGCCGGCTGGTCCCCTCCATTCCTGCGGCCAAAAGAGGCTTTCACTGGCCCGGGCTGTAAGCCTGCTGGTATCCTTTGTCTTTGCGGGATTCCTCATCGCCGCTGTCACCGCAGCTTTGTCGCCAAGAACCTGCGTCGCGAGGATGCGTATCATAATAGACCAATCGAACCACGGCGGCGACCCGTACTTTTTGCAATCACAAGCCGCCCTTGTTGCATCCTTCCCTGTGCTGTACAGGGTGGCGGCGGGCCTTCCGGCCTATATAAAGAAGCAACTGTCGGAGGAGGCGGGAGTGCCGCAGTTGACGGATGAGGCAATCGCGCGCCGTCTTCGGAGCGCTCTGTCTGCACGAGTTTTGCCCAAAACCGACATCTTGGAGATCCGCGCTTTCGCCAAATCGTATGATGAAGCGGGAATCATCGCCACCCAAGTTGCTTATGCTGTCCGCCTGGTGGACGATGGAGTTCGCACAACTCTTCTTGATGATGGAGAGCTGGATTATGAGCCTGCACCAAGCCGCCTGGGAAAGCTGGCGGTTGGAGCCGGGTTGGGTTTGCTGGCTGGCCTCGTGGTGGTATTTGCTTTGGGCGTGCGGCAGTGGCTTGCCCAGCCACCCGCCAAGGACAGGCCGCAGCGGCCACCTTCTCCCGCCGCTCCCGCCGCAAACCGCCGGGTTTTTGCGTGGTTGTCCCTGGGCTTTTTCATCGTGGGATTGTTGGGGTTGCCTTTGTCGCTGCTTCTCAGCGGGTTGTGTCTGGTGCTGGCAGTTGTCTTCGGCCTCGTCAGTTGGCGCGAGCCGCTTGGACGGGTCATCGTCATCGTGACGATCGTCCTGCTGGTTCTGGCGATTGTGCCGACGTTCCTGCGTTCAAGTGTGCAAACCGGTGGATCGGGGGCGCCGCGCCTGGAAATGCTCTCCAACACAATGGATCCGCAAGTCCAACAAACTCTCTCGGCGGCGCGAGCCGGCAATTCCAACGGCAGCGGGTCCCTCACCATCGCCTCGCCATTTCCAGGGCCCCCGATCACTTACCAGTGGAGGAAGAACGGCACAAATTTCACCGTCAAGACCAACCAATGACTTGACACCGGAAGATTCCACCCATGCCACTGGCCCGCCGCGCGATTATTTCGCCACGACGCGCTGGACGGTCGTGCTCGCCGCCGGCAGCCGCTCCACGCCCAACGCCGACGTGGCACTGGAGGAATTGTGCCGCATTTACTGGTTTCCCCTTTACGCTTACGTCCGCCGCCACGGCCATTCGCGCGAAGACGCCGAAGACCTCACGCAGTCTTTTTTCGCCCGCTTCCTGCAAAAGAATTACCTCGAAAAACTCCAGGCCGAGCACGGCAGGTTTCGCGCTTTCCTCCTCGCCTCGCTCAAACATTTTCTGGCCAATGAATGGGATCGCGCCCGCCGCCAAAAACGCGGCGGCGGCGTCCCGCCCCTTTCCCTCGACTGGCAAGGCGCGGACACCCGCTATCGAATTGATCCCGCCGATCACCTCAGCCCGGACAAAATATACGACCGCGCCTGGGCCGTGACTCTGCTGGGACGGGTCATCACCCGCCTGCGCGAGGAAAACGCCGCCGATGGAAAGACGGTTCTTTTTGAGCGATTGAAGCCGTTTTTGATGCTGGGCCGGAGTGACATTCCTTACGCCCAGGCCGCCGCCGGGCTGGCCATGACGGAAGGGGCGGCGCGGGTGGCGGTCCACCGGCTGCGCCGCCGTTACCGGGAACTATTGCGCGAGGAAATCGGCCAAACCCTGTCCGATCCGGCCCAGGTGGAGGAAGAAATGCGCGCCTTGTTCAGCGCCTTCGCCGGGTGAACCGCGCCGGCCCGCGAGGTCAACAATAAACCAGCAGGGATTGGGAGATGGGGTTGATGCGGTTGTAATTGAGAAGCTTGTCAATGTAGGTGCTGGTCAGGCGCTGGCCGTCGGGGATGAGAAGGACGCCGTTCTCGCTGTAGATTCCCTGGGCGAGAACCATGCCGGGGGCCAATTCCGAGAGCATGACTTCGCGCTGTTTTCCGGGCACGACGGCTTTGGGGGCGGCGCGTTGAAAGAGGCGCACGGCCTCGGGATCGAAGGCCGATCCGCTGCCCTGGGAGATGACTTCGGCGGCTTCCTTGGCGCCGAGCTGGCTCTCGGCATAGGCCACCGCGACGGCGAGCAGGCGGGAGAGCCAGGGGATGGCGGCGCCTTTCAAGCCGTCGGGATAGCCGCCGCCGTCAAAACGCTCGTGATGGGAACGGATGATGGAACCGACGCTTTGGAGACGATGGACAAAGCCGGCGAGTTCCTGGCCCAAAATGGGATGATGACGCACCAGGGCGCTCTCGGCCTCGTTGAGGCTTTGCGGAGAATCCTCCCAGCGTTTGATCAGTTGGCGGGGAAGGCCAATGAGGCCGATGTCGTGGATGGCGGCGCTGATTTCCAGGATTTGCTGCTGGGCGGGGGAGAGTTCGGCCCGCTGGCCCATGGACCGGCACAGGGCCTGGACGCGCCGGGCGCGGTTGCCGAGCGTGGGGTGGAAGGTTTGCATGGTTTGAACACACAGCTCGACAGACTGGCGCAGGTTTTCGTCCTGCTCGGCGAGAAGTTGCTGGAGCTGGGTGTTCTGCCGGGCGACTTGGGCCACCTGGGTTTCCAATTCCTTGTTCAGATCGGCCAGGCGGGCGTTCATGGCCTGGGTGTCGGCCTGGAGGCGGGCGTTGTTGGAAATGACCTCGAAGCGCTGCACCGCCGCCCGGACAGTGACGAGCAATTCTTCGCGGAGCCAGGGTTTGACGACAAAGCGGTAGATTTCGCCTTTGTTGATGGCGTCAATCACAGTGCTCAGGCTCAGGACGGCGGTGATAAGGATGCGCGTGGCGTTGGGCTGGACTTCGCGCACCTGGGTGAGAAATTCCAGGCCGGAAATGAGCGGCATTTGCTGGTCGCTGATAATGACGGAGAACTGCTGGTCCTTGAGAACGGTCAAGGCGTGGATGGCATGAGGGGAGGCGACGACATGATAGCCCTCGCGCGCCAAAGTGTCGCGCAAGGCGACCAGGACGATTTCTTCATCGTCCACGATGAGGATGGGGTGGGCGGTTTGGCTGAGGGGCGGCGTGTCCTGCGGCATAGTCAAAAATCAAGGGCGCTCATTGAAGAAGGATGTGACGCGGGCGAGAAAATCGGCCTCGGTCAAATCCGAGGCGAGGACCAGGTCCATGTTGCTGAGGAACTGGGTTTGGAGGTCGTCCTGGTTGCAGCCGGCCAGTTTGAGGGCGACCTTGATGCCTTTGTCTTGCTGGCGCACTTCGTCCAGGAGGGAACGGAGTCCGGCATCGTTGGGTTCGGCCAGGAGGAGGACGCCGGCGAATTGGTAATCGCCGGATTGGAGCAAATCGCGCAGGCTTTCGGAGGCTTCGGCGGCGACGATATGGAAATTGTGGGAGCGGAGCAGCTCGGCGGTCTTGTCCCGCATTTCTCCCGTCTGGCCGAGGAGGAGCAGGCTGCAACGGGTGTGGCCCGGCTGCGGAGCGGATTGAGGCGGAGGCTCGGACAAGTCGGCTTCCGGGAGCCAGATTTGGAAGGTGGCGCCGACGCCTTCGGTGGATTTGACGGAGATAGCGCCCCGCTGTTTTTCCACGGCGAGACGGGCATTGTAGAGGCCCAGGCCCGATCCCTTGGCCTTGGTCGTGAAAAAGGGATCGAAGATGGAGGCGAGATGGCGATTCTTGATGCCGCAGCCGGTGTCTTCAATAGTGAGACAAACGCAGGGCAAAGAGGGCGCGACGCCTTTGAGGTTCTCCATTTCCGGCAGAGTTTCGTGGCGGGAGGTGGAAACAGTCAGGAGGCCGCCTTTGGGCATGGCATCGGCGGCGTTCAAAAGCAAATTGATGGCGACCTGGCGGAATTCCACCACATCCAGGTGGACGGGCAGGGAAACCGGGGCCAGGTCCGCATCTACCTGGATGCGGCGGGGCAGAGTCTTGCGGATCAAATCCACCAAATCGGCGGTGATGTCGTTGAGATTGTGAAAATTGCGCTCGCCGGTTTGGCCGAGATGCAGATTGACCATGCGCTGGACCAACTGGCTGGCCTGGAGGGAATTTTTCTCGATCAGCGCCAGGCCCTCGTGGAAGGGATGTCCTTCGGCGGCCTGCTCCAGGAACTGTTCGCTCAAGGAATGGATTCCCGCGATGATGTTGGTGAAGTCATGGGCCATGCCCAGAGTCAGGACGGCCAGGGTCTCCTTCCAGGCGGCGGCGGAGAGGCGTCTTTCGGCGATGGTCTGCCGGGTGACATCGAGCCAGACGACTTCAAAGCCAAGCAACAACCCGTTGCGGCTGGTGACCGGCTGGCGGCCTTCGAGGATGTAGGCCACGCGCCCAGTGAGGGCGTGGCGGATGCGATAAGTATTGGTGACCGCCTGGCCGGTTTGGGCGGCGTGTTTGAATTGCTGCTGCAACTCCGCGGCATCGGCCTCATGAACCAGCCGCCAGAATATCTGCGGCCGGAGGGTCCAGGCCTCCGGGGAAAGGCCGGTCAGCTCCTCAATGTTCGGGCTGGCAAATTGCACGCTGAAATCGGGCCGCTGGCTGAACATGACGCAAGGCCAGCGGCGGGCCATGCCTTCCAGGCGCGCCTCGGCGCGGAGCAGGCGCATGAACAACTCGCGGCGCGCGGAGTTATTGTGGAGATGTTCGTCCCAGAGGGCTTCCTCCAGTTCGGTCAGGGGCGGGAGGGCGGAATTCAGGCGCACGAACCAGGATTCCGGGCCGCGCACGATTTCCAGCAGGAACCACTGGGCCGGGCGGTCGCCGCTGGAGAACAATTTCAGTTCCAAACGGTCGAAGGCGCCCTCGCGGCGGCCCATGCGGCCGAGGGCGGCCCTCCACTCGGCGGAGAGCGCGGCCAGGGTTTCCCAAAAGGACTGGCCGATCAGATCGGCGGGTTTTTTTTCGAGCCAACTGTAGAAAGGCTCGTTGATCTCCAGGATGCGGCCGGACGGGGCCAGCAGCGCCAGCCCGCCTTCCAGCCAGCTCCAGGGCGCGGCGGCGGGCAGGGGCGGGGGCGCGGCTTCACTGCCCCGGATGGGTTCCGGTGTTTGAAGATCAGCTTGCACAAGGCATGCGGTTGAACTGGCCCAAGAGTTGCGGACAGAGATGCAAAACTCAACAACAAAATGTGGCCTTTATCGCTGGCCCCAGCCGAAACGGCTGGGGGCGGGGGCCAGGCTGCTGATCGGCCAATAGATGAAGAACGACCTGCCAATAATATTTTCCTGGGGCACACCGCCCCAGTAGCGCGAATCGAAACTGCTGTAAGTGTTGTCGCCAAAGACCAGGTATTGCCGGTCCGCAACGACTCTGGTGTCGCTCTCCCTCTGGAAGAGATTAGGACGATCCGGCAGCAGAATATGCCCGCTGTAAAACTGGTCCTTCAGCGAATGGTGGTCGGCGGGAGCCATCTTGGGGTCGAACGAATAGACGTTGGCAAAGTGCGGGGTCCGGTTGTCCAAACGCCGGCCGTTGATGCGAACATGGCGATCCTCGCCGATGCTCACCGCGTCCCCGGGCAACCCCACCAGCCGCTTGATGTAGAACTGCCTCTGGTCCATCCCGGGATAAACAATCCCCTTGGTCTGGAAAACGATGATTTCCCCGCGTTCCGGCCGGCGGAAATTGTAGGTCAGGCGGTCCACGAACAAATGATCGCCGGTCGTTTCCGCAAAACGGAGGATCGGTTCCCCTTTGCGAAACCGCGGGTGATTAGCCAATCCAGTGACCTCCATGAAAGGACGATTGGAATCGTAATCCGGCGTGAACCAAAGGGTGATCGGAACCTCCGAGCCGTCCTGGTAGCGGACGAAAACCGTTTGTTTGTTGAAAAACCGAAGAAAGTGTTCCGGCGGGCCGACGCTGACAACAGCGCCATCCTGCGGAGCGATGACTTCGTGGTAAATGGCGCCCTGCACGGCCAGGCGATACAGGCGGGTGAAAAGCCCCGGCATCTGATAGGCCGGATCGTAGAGCGGGTCAATCGTCACGCCGAACAAGGTCGGCTGCATGGAACTGGTGGGGATCTTGAACGGCTGCAGGAAAAAGGTGCGGATGGCCATGGCGACGACGATGGCGACGAGAAAGACTTCGATGTTTTCGCGCCATTCCGCATGGGGATAAGGTTGGAGCCATTTGCCGGCCGTCTTTTCCAAATCGGCGGCGCTTTTGGCCAGCGTTTCCTTGTCCGCGCCGGCCGCGAGGGCCGCCTGGGTTTGCCGCAAAGCGGCGTCAATCCCCTGGAGGGCCTGGGGAGAAAGAACGTCGCGCTGGGCATCGCGCAGCTTGCGCACCTGCCCGCACAGGTCGGAGGTTTGCCGCACGGTGGCGGAAAAGAACCATCGTAAAATCATACTCGGGGAAAAAGATACCCGAGGTGTCGGCCATTGACGATAACCGATTTCGGATGAAACGGGTGCATTCACATTTTTGGGTTCCCCTCTTCATCTTGCTCTTAATCTTAATCTCCTCTCCATCCTGCGTGCCGATTTGGAGCAAGATTAAGATTAAGATTAAGATTAAGACTAAGAAAGAAGACCCAAAAAAGTGGAATGCGCCCGGATGCAACTCCGGTTGCAAAGTTTTCTTGCAACGGCCGCCGGACGCCGTTAGCATCCTCCAGTGGTTTAGCCCACAAAAATGATCGAACTT
>JBEKIA010000092.1:0-21079 GCA_050011995.1 Verrucomicrobiota bacterium | reverse complement strand
AACGAGGTGATTGACGTGAAATCCGGCGCCACCTATTTCTTCAACCGCGACAAACCGCAGGAGACCCAGTTTCAGACGCCCTCCGCCTCCGGGGCCATTCGCGGAACGGAGTTCAGCCTGGTCGTCCGTGACGACGGACGCACGGAATTGGCGCTGCTGGACGGCCAAGTGGATCTGACCAATGAACAAGGCTCCGTGCAATTGCAAAGCGGCGAGCAAGCCACTGTCGAGAAAGGCCGGGCGCCGCAAAAAACGGCCGTCATCAATGCGGTCAACATCATTCAATGGACGCTCTATTATCCGGCGATTCTCGATCCCGATGAGTTGGAGATGCCCGCCGGCCTGAAAAGCACTCTGGCCCCGTCGCTGGAAGCCTATGGCAGCGGCGATTTGCTTGAGGCCCTGGCCAAATACCCCGCCGGCCGCGCACCGGCCTCGGACGTGGAACGGGTTTATCGGGCCGCGCTGCTGCTGGCGGTTGGGCAGGTTGACGAAGCCCAAGCCCTGCTGCGCGACTCGATGAGCGAACCGCGTCCCGCCGCGCTGGCCAACGCCCTGCAAGAAATGACCGCCACGGTGAAGGGCGAGCCATTCAGTCGCGCCGCCCCCCGGACTCTGACAACCGAATGGCTCGCCGGTTCATACACGGCGCAAACTTATGGGCAGCTTGAACACTCCCTGGAGCAGGCGCGGCTCGCGGCGGCCAAATCGCCCGGCTTCGGCTTTGCCCAGGAGCGGGTCGCGGAAATGGAATTTGGTTTTGGCCGCACCCAGCCGGCCTTGGAGGCCCTGGACAAAAGCCTGGCCGCTTCCCCGCGCAACGCCCAGGCGCTGGCCTTAAAGGGCTTTCTCCTCAGCGCGCAAAACAAAATTCCCGCCGCCATTTCCTGGTTTGACCAAGCCATTGCCGTGGATGGCGGGCTGGCCAACGGCTGGCTGGGACGCGGTTTGTGCAGGATTCACGAGGGACGCTCGGAGGAGGGTTTCCGCGACTTGCTGCTGGCGGCGGCGCTCGAACCCCGGCGCAGCCTGTTGCGCAGTTATCTGGGCAAGGCTTTCGCCAACGCCGGGGATGATCCGCGCGCCAACCGGGAATTGAAGCTGGCCCGCGATCTGGACGCGAACGACCCCACCACCTGGCTCTATTCGGCCCTGCTGAAACAACAGGAAAACCGTGTCAATGAAGCCGTCGGCGACCTGGATGCCTCCCAGCAGCGCAATGACAACCGCAGCGTGTTCCGGTCCCGCCTTTTGCTGGACGAGGACCGCGCGGTGGGCAGCGCCAACCTGGCCTCGATCTATCGCGACCTGGGCATGACCGATGTGAGCGTCCGGGAGGCGGCGCGGTCGGTGACGGAAGATTACGCCAACGCTTCGGCTCATTTATTTTTGTCCGACAGCTACTACAATTTGCTCGACCCGACCCAGTACAACCTGCGCTATGACACCGTTTGGTTTAACGAACTCCTCCTGGCCAACATCCTGTCTCCCGTGGGCGGCGGCCGCCTTTCGCAGCAAGTGTCGCAACAGGATTACTCCAAACTGTTCGCCACCGACGGAATGGGAATCGCCAGTTCGACCGAGACGCGGACGGACGGGGAGCTCCATCAGCAGGCCTCCCAATATGCCACCTACGGGAACACCTCCTATGCGCTGGACCTGGATTATTACCACAACAACGGCGTCCGCGTCAACAACGCCCTCAATAACATTGCATGGAACACCACAATCAAACAGCAGATCACACCCCGGGACACGGCGATGCTGCTGGCGCAATACGAGGATTATAATTCGGGCGACAACCGCCAGTACTATTACCAGAGCAATGCGCTGCCGACTTACAAATTCGACGAACAACAGCAGCCGACCTTGGTGGGCCTGTGGCGTCATGAATGGTCCCCCGGCATGAACACCCTGCTGCTGGCGGGCAGGCTGGCGCTGGACCAGCAGTTTAGCGATCAGGACGGGTCGCTATATCGGTTCCAGAAACAGCCTCCGGGGGCGCCCATCATTGTCAATCAAACAGCGCCCCTCAACATTGACTATCAGGAAAATGCTGAAATCTACTCCACGGAATTGAGCCAAATCTTCCAATGGGAGCGTGTGACGCTGTCCGCGGGAGGGCGTTACCAATCTGGAACGTTCCAAACTCAGGATCAGATGACCAGCTCGTCGGGCGCTCCCATTTTCTTGTTGCCCAAATTCCCCGTCACCGCTTCGACCGCCGGCCTTTTCCAGCGCGAGACAGCCTACTCCTATCTCACGGTCAAGCCGCTGGAAAATCTCTGGCTGACCGGCGGCGCGGCCGCCGACCATGAGACCTTCCCGAATGACTTTCGCCAGCCGCCCATTGGCCCCGGGGAAGCCGCCAGGGCGCAACTCGGCCCCAAGGCGGCCCTGGTCTGGAGTCCCAGCCCGGAAGTCACTTTGCGCGGCATCTATACCCGCTCCCTGGGCGGGGTCAGCCTGGATGAGAGCTACCGTTTGGAGCCGGCCCAGTTGGCCGGGTTTCCCCAGGCCTTCCGCAGCCTGATCTCCGAGGAGGTGGTCGGCTCGCAATCGGCGCCCACGTTCGAAACCTTGGGGACCGCCTTGGATCTCAAGCTGGGAACACGCACTTATGCCGGAATTCAGGTGGAGCAACTGCGATCCGAGGTCAACCAGGGCGTTGGCGATTTTCTCACGCCCTTCGGGCGGTTCTCCTCCACCGTTTCCTCCACCGAGGAACAACTTGATTATACGGAGAATACTCTCAGCGTCAGCCTCAACCAACTCGTGGGCGATCAGGTCGTTGTCGGGGCCGGCTATAAGCTCACCCATTCCGGGCTGGACTATGCGTATCCCGGCGTGTCCAGCTTGGATGGAACGCAGAAGGCGCGCCTTCAGGTGGTGGACAGTTACGCCCTTTTCACCCATCCCTCCGGCTTCTTCGCCCGGGCCGAGGTCCACTGGTACGGCCAGTCCGATTCCCCGCTCGCCTCAAGCGCGCCCGAACCGCGGGTCAGCTTCTTCCAGGAAAATCTGTTCGCCGGCTGCCGTTTCCTGCATCGGCGCGTCGAATTCCAACTCGGCATCCTCAATCTGGGAGGCGGCAACTACAATTTGGACCCGCTGACGCCGTATCAGGAATTGCCCCGCAAACGGGTGTTCGACACGAGGCTCAACTTTATTTTTTGAGTCAATTGGTCAGCCAGAGGGCGCGGTAGAAGCCAGGGACTGGTTTGTTGGTGATGAGATTGAAGCCGGGGGAGATCAAGGTGTTGGTCCGGAATGCAATCCAGGCCCCGCCGGTCAGCGAGGAGTTGCTCTGAATCTGATAGGTTGTGTTCGTCGTCCCAGTGAGGCCAAGTCCGTTGACCAGGTTCAGGGTCAGCAGCGGGTTTGTCACCGTGTACATGGCCACATTGGTCAAAATCACGCCGGGGACGACCGTGACGGAGCGGTTGGTCGGCAGATTCCAGCCGGCAATGGGTTTGAACTGCACCACCAATGCGTTGGTGGTGGTCACTTCCTGCAAAGATGGGTTGACGGTGGAGTAGTAGCTGGCGGACTGCCCGGCCAGATCCCACGCGGCCCCGGCCTGCACCGCCGAGGGCGGCCCGAGTTGCAGGATCAAATAACCCGGATGGCTGGCGCTGACCCCCCGGCTGGGAATGATGGTGATGACGCCGCCGCCGGAGTTGTTGGTGCCGGTATCGCCCAACTCGGACGCCGTGGTGATGAGGTTAAAGACGTTGCTGTCTAGCGCGCGCACCACCGAGGCATAAGGCACGCCGCTGTTGAACAACGTTCCCAAATAGACCGCGGCCGGATAATAATTGCCGTTGGTGTATAACACACAGAGCGGCCCCCCGCTGTTGCCCGGATAACTGAAGAGCCACGAGGCGGCATAAACCTGGTCGTTGGTCTGATAAAAAGCCTGATGGTCCAAGGGTGTCGCGTAAAGCTGGCCGGGCGACACCGCCTGGTTGAACATCGAGCCGTCCACCGGGTAGCCTACCAGCGTTTTAAGCGCGGAGCCAGTGAGGTAGGGGTTGGGCACGGCGTCCGAGGAAATGAAGCCGCAGAAGCCGGTCCGGCCCGAATCGGCCAGGAAATAGAGCGCCGCCACGTCCAAATCTCGCGACTGCGGACTGGATTGGTCGGGTTGATAACCGCCGACCGTCAGATCATTGGTGCGTTGCGCGGCGTACCCTGAGAGAACATACCAGCCTCGGGCCGCCTGCGGCTCCGGTTGGAAGGTGCCCGCCTGCTCCTGGAACGACCACCAGGCGTTGCTGACATAGGACAGCGTATTGTCGTTGAAGACCATGTGCGCCGCCGTCAGCACCACGTTCGCCGTCACCGCCGCGCCGCTGCCATACCCCACATCGGTTTGCAACTGGCCACTGAAACCATAAGGCCCGCTGGCATAGTTCAAGATCGTGGTCGTGGATTGCGACTGCGGGAGGTCCACCCCGGATGGCAACGTCTGCGCCGGGGGGTAATTTCCCGCTACCGAGACGCTCATCCCGTTGGTGACGACCACGGCGAGGCTCGAAGGCGTGGCGTAGCCGCTGACCGGCTCAAACGCGACCAGATAAGTGTCCGGCAGCAGGTTCGCGGCGGTGGAACCGCTGGCGCGCCAGGCCGTCTCCCCAATAAACTGCCAGCCCGCTCCGGACAGGTTCGCCGGAATGCTGCTCGCCGTCAGAGACCCCAGCGCGGCGGACTCCAGCAGGGGCGCGGCATAGTATGAATTGGTTACGACGGTCGTCAGCCCATTGGTGACGAGCGGGTCACTGGCAAAAGGGATGGCCAGATAGCCTGGCGGGCTGCGGAACTCAATCGGATAATCGCCCGCCACCAAACTGATCGCCGTGCTGCCGCTGTCGCGCCAGGCTGACTCCCAGGGGAAACGCCATTGCATGCCGTCCAGGAAAGGCGGCGCTGGTGCAGGCCCCACGCTTGGCAGCCAAACCGTCAACTGTCCCGTCATCGCGGGGCGGTTGGTGGGGAAAACCTGCGCGAGGACCGCGTTCGAGGTGGCGCCAGGGTCGTTGCGCATGATCGTCACCGTCGCCGAGCCGGGACTGCCAATCGATCCCACGGTGGGGCTGAACAGGACCACCTGGAACTGGAGGTTCGACCCGTCGAGAAAATTGTCAACAATTGGAATGTTGATGGGCAGGGAGTTTTGGCCGGCAAAGTACAGGTTGCCCTGGGACGCAGTATAATCGCCGCCGGCCCCATAGCTCCCATGGGCGCTGCCATCGACCGTTTGATAACTCACATAGCCCGTCAAATCTGCATGATTGACCACGGTTAAAGCCACTGTAGCGCCGTTCTCATTCACGGAGTAAGTGGCGCTGTTAAAGGTGAAGATGTATGAGGCTGGATTGACGATCACGGTGTTTGTCCCCGAAGTGTTCGAGGCCCCGTAATTATCGGTCGCCACCGCCGTGAGACTGTAAGTGCCGGTCGCCGGATTGGTCCACACCATCCCGTAGGGGGCGTTGCTAACCACGCCCAACAAATTCGTCCCCGCATAGAAGGAAACCCGGACAATGCCGCCCCCTGAGTTCGCATCGCTGGCAGCGGCATTGACGCTGATATTGTTTCCCCCGGCGAAAGCGGCGCCGTTGGTGGGATTGATAATGGCAACAACGGGTTTCTGGACGGTGACAGTGATGTTGACCGGAGCGGAGGTGGTGACGATGCCGTAATTGTCGGCGGCGACGGCCGTCAAGACGTAGG
Source organism: Verrucomicrobiota bacterium (assembly GCA_050011995.1). GTDB lineage: Bacteria > Verrucomicrobiota > Verrucomicrobiia > Limisphaerales > Palsa-1400 > JBEKOF01. The sequence continues at coordinate 15,343 of JBEKIA010000092.1, read as the reverse complement.
GGCCGTAGGGCGGATTGGTCCAAGTGACAGAAAGCGGGCTGGCCGCGGACACGCCCAACACGTTTGTACCGGCAAAAATGGAGAGTTGGGTAATGACGCCATTGGGGTTGGGATCACTGGCGATGGCGGTGAGGGGGATATTCGAGCCGACAGGAAAGGCCGCGCCATTGGTGGGGGTGGTCAGGCCCACGGCAAGTTGTTGTCCGCTGACCGTCACGCTCACGGGCAAGGAACTGGCCGACAAACCGTGATTATCGCCGGCCACAGCCGTGAGCACAAACGTGCCGAGCGGTGTGTTGGACCAGAAAAAATTGAAAGGCGCGTTGGTCACAACCCCGAGCTGGTTCGTGCCGTTCAAGAAGGTGACATTGGTGACTAGCGCGCTGGCATTGGCATCGCTGACGGAGGCATCAATGGCGATGGTGGCCGGTACGGAGAAGAACGCGCCATTCGTGAGATTGGTGATTGCGACGATGAGTACGGGTGATAAAGCTGCTAAATTCCAACTGCAAGCCGTCGGCCCGCCATACGCGCCCAGATCGCCATAGGCGGTTCCGATCGAGGGCGGAAAGCACGTATTCTCAAACGCCTGGCCCGGCGGAGCGGCGTTGACGCAGGGTGAATTCGTCGCCAAAAAAAAGCTGCTTCCGTTGGCGAACAACGGGTTTGTGTATATGTTATACAGAAGGTCGCTCGGCGTTCCGTTGCGGTTGGCAATAATCACCTCGCCATAGACTGATAAATTATAACCGATGAAGTTTGTCTTGTTATTATAGAAGGCATTGTAGCTCACCTGTTGCGACAGAGTGCCGGAACCAGAGTCGGTGACGGCGTTCGTTACGCTCACGTAAATATTGGCCTGATTCGTCACATTCCACGGATCTGTCGCGTTAACGCCGGCCCAACAATTAACTAATGTGTTGTTCTGGAAAACTGCATTCCCGCCTCCAGGGTGGGTACCGTCTTGCATGAGAAATGCGGTGCCCGTCAGGTTTTGAAAAACATTCCCGATAAGGCTAGGATACGAGTAGCCGTAGGCGGGACCAGGATTATTGCCACCATTGTAGTGGCCATCAAGGTATATTACGCATCCATTGGATAGGCTGGAAAACACGCAGTTCTCAACCACAAGGTCAAGCACCGCATTCTGGGCGTAATAATAACCATATTCCCCGTAGGCCTGGCCGTAAATGGCCTGAGAGAAGCAGTTGCTAAACACACAGTTGAAAATCTGATCTGTCTGAGTCCAGCTGTTGCCATAAACCCCCATGTAGATGCCGTTGGTTACATTTTGGAAAGTGCAAAAACTGACTTGATTGATGCTGTTGTTGCCGGGAACCAGCGCCGTGTTCGCGTTCGTGAAGTCGCAATACACAAACAGGTTCGTTCCAGCGGTTCCATTCACATTGATCGCATTCCAGAATTCGGAAGTGACGGGTGCTTGGATAGTAATATGTTGCGTAGGCGCGCCCACCGCCTGAATCATGCCGTTGGCTGTGATGGACAAACCGGAGCCGATCCAGAAAATGACGCCGGGTTCAAGCGTAAGGTTCGTGCCGGACGGAACGGTGAGATTGGCAGCGACGATGTACGGATTTCCGTTGGTTGACAAGGTTCCAGAGATGTTGGGTCCAGAAAGAATCGTCTGAGCGCGGCTGGATGAGCAGATGCCGAAGATAAGAGTCAGCAGGAAACCAAGAGCCACCGCAGCCGGAGGCAGCGACTTCCGCGCGGTGCATTGACGGAGCGCGGCGCAAGCCGAAGCGCGGCTCCGGCCCCAGTACGCGGACGGAGGTCCGTTCGATCCAGATACTTGACTCCAGAAACGCGGGAATTTCATAACAATATGCGTTTATTTGCAAAAATGTCGAAATGTCATGACGTCGGGGAATTGTGCAACGGTGAAACAGCAAGGCGCAAGCCAATTCGAGTAAAAACCGGCACGGATGTGCCCGAGAATGCGCCTTCTGTCGTAGTCAAAGTGCAAGAAAATGCGGGTCATTCTCGTCTGGATTGTTGGCCGTCGAGCTTCATGGCCCCTGGCTGGCTTGCTGCACGAACATCTGCAGCCGCGAGGTGATGCTCTGCAACACCGGGCCAAGCCCGGCAAACCGCGGATCGGCCATCCATTGCTGGGCGACGGCCAGGGACTGCGCGTCGCGGCTGACCAACGAAGCGCGGTCGGGCGTCGGCGTCGGCGTGAGCAGATTGAGCGAGATCATGTAGTTGGCGTTCGGATATATGCCGGCAAAGGTCCGCAGTTCGGACGCGCCAATGGCCGGGTTGAGCAGGTAACTCTCCAACACCTGCCGCTGCTGCGGATCGCGCACGTCGGCGCGCGCAAAAAAATCCGCCCGCGTTGCCTCCCGCCCTTGCAGCAAATCCGGCGCCGCTTCCAGCGCCCCCAGCACCGTGGCGGGGTTGGCGATGACCAGCCGGTCCAGGGCCAGATAGGAGGCGTGAGTTACAGCCGGATTGTCCTGTTGCCGCGCCAAATCCGCAAGGGTGGGCAGCAGGTCCGTGCCGCCCAGATACACCGCCACATCAAAGGCTTCCAGGAATCCAACCGATGGATTCTGCTGCCACGGCGGGTACTGCAACATCGCGGTAATTTTTTGCTCCAGCAACGCGCGCCCGTCCGCGCTCGTGTCACCCGAGGCCAGATTGCGCAACGCCAGCGCCCACTCATCGGGCGAATCCATGCCGGCCAGAATCACCCTGGAGTAATCCGCCGCGGCGGCAGGATCAAGGCGGGCCAGTTCATCGAGCAGGAATGTGCGCAGCGTGGGCGCCTCATCCAGCCAGCCGTTGCCCGCCACCTTGAATCCCAAATGCGTCGGCGCATCCATCTTCGAGTTCAAGAATTGCCGGATGGCCGATACCGCCTCGTCCTTGGGCAGAGCGGCCAACTGGGCGCGCCATTCGGCCAGACTGCGCCGCGCGCCCGCCGCGTCCAGGGTTTTCAATGAACCATTCATTTCCCTCAACCTTTGAAGGGAGCCATTGGCCGGCGCGGCCGGAGAAACGGGTTGGAGGTTTGCCTCCGATGGGGCCGGCAGAGGGCGGGCCGGAGGAGGCGCCGGCTGCCCCGCGTGGCGAAGCGACAGCCAAAAGCCGAGCGCCGCCAACACCAGAACGCCGGCGACACCGGCCAGGAGCTTGCGGGAATTGTTTTGTTGCGTCGGCATGACGTTCGTATCGCGCGCTCAAATGTATCAAATAGAATAACCAGTTCCCAGGATTCCTCAAGCCCGCATTTGCGCGCAAATTTAGCCGGATCGCAACGTCAAAGCGGTCCCTGTGAGGATCTGCCGGGCCTTGACACCGCGGAACCGGCCCGCTTAATTTGTTTTCGTATGAAATGCAGTTCCTTTGCGCCGGGGGTTCACGCCGTCCTTTTGTTTCCCCTGTTTCTGGCCTGGATCATCGGCCGCCCGACGCCGGCCCGGGCCCAAGACCGCCCCGGCGCCAGTTACCACGAGATATACGTCTCGCCGGACATAAAATGCCACCAGGGCTATGCCACCGACGGCACCAATCATTACACGTTCGACAACCAGGCGATCTACAAATGGCGGGACGATCTGAACTGGTCGTTGGTCGCGTCCAACAAGACACCTTTTGCCGGGGTATCGGGGCTGAACCATTTTGGGGATGGCGATTATTTCCAGGGCAAGTTGTATATCGTGGCCGAGATCTGGCAAAGCTGCGCCAATTTCACCAACCAAAGCATTCTGGTTTTCGATGCCGCCACTCTGGCCCGCCTGGAGGTCCACAGTGTTTCCGCCCAACACCACGAAGTTTCCGGCCTGGCCGTCGCTCCCCGTGACGGCGCGGGCGGTGTCATTTATGTCTCCTCCTACTGCGACGGATCCAAGCTCTTCAAATATGACCTCCGCACTTTTGAGTTTCTCGGCCCCTTGCCGCTCGACCAGACCCTTTCCTGCCTCCAGGGGGTGGCGTGGCACGACGGCCGGTTTTATGCGCCCGAAGACGGGGGGGCCATTTATACATTTGGCGGGGACGGCCATGTCTCCAGGGTTTACGTTGACTCGCACAGCGGCAGCCACGAGGGCCTCAAGTTTGTGGGAAACGGTTTGCGCTGGCTGATTGATGAAGGCCCTGGCAAACAGCGCATCCATTATATCTCCATGACACCCTGATCGTCGGGGCCGCGGCAGGCCATCGCGCCGCCCCTTTTTCGCCGCCTTCCCTCTTCGATTTGCACCGTTATGGCTTGCGGAGGTGGTAGAAGGTGTTCTGGGCCGGGGTCGGGATGGTGACGCTCAGGCCGCCGGGGCTGGCCGCGGCGAAACCCGTGGTCACGGGAACCCACGGCTGTCCAATGTTGGAAGAGGCTTCGAGAATCCATCCGGCGCCGGAGGCGGGAAATGAAACCACCATGCTGTCGAGGCTGACATAGTAGATGAACTTATGCCCCGCTCCGCTGTCAATGAGCCAGCGAATCTGCCCCTGGACATACTTCAATCCCTCGTGGCTCCCGGAAATGGAGGTGGAATAGACATGGGAAACATCGCCGCTGTAATCGAGGGAAAAAATGGATCCCATGTCCTGCGAAATATAGAACTTCCCGTTCGCCCACGTTATCCCCTGAATGTAAGGAATGGGCCGGCTCAGGGCCAGCGTCCCAATCAAGGCAAAGGTCGAGAGGTCGTACTCCCAGATTTTCGATCCATCGCAGTAGGAGGTCACGTAGATGGTTCCGTTGGGTCCGTCCGAAGGCGCCACCGCCAGACCGGAAACCTCATGGCCGTCCGCCGCGACGTTGTGGACGCTCAAAACCTGGAGGGTTGCGGCGTCAAAGGTCACGAGGCTCTGGTTGGTGTAGCTCCCGCAACTGGACCAGCTTTCGGCCACCAGGTAGAGTTCTCCGTTGTAATAGTCGCCATCGCCCAGATGGTCCAGTCCGGGCACGCCTTGAAAGACCGCCGTATTGGAGGCAATCGAAGTCCAATTGGCGGAATCCCACACGTAAATGGCCTGGTTGTCGAAGGTGTAATGATTGGTGCCATCGGTGGCGTAACCCTGGTGGCTGAACGTGTTTGGGGAGATGAAGGTAATCTGGTTCTGGATGTGCGACAACTGCAGCGCCGGCAAGGAATTGAAAGAACTTGGCTGGCCCCGGACGGCTGGGCCAAGCAACGCCGGCAGCAGGAACAGCAAAAACTTGGGTTCGCAGGCATTCATCGCTAATGCCTACTTATTACAGCATCAATTAGTTGCCGTCTGTCAGGCCTTCCGGTGTTTGTGAAGTGCGGGCAACCCCTACATCCTGTAAAAAACTCGGGGGAAACGGATTAGAGAAAAAAGGGGGGCGCCCCATCCGCCGGCAAGGGACAGAAAACAAAGGCCGGAGGTCAGAGGTCCGATTTCAGATTTCCCCATTTCCCGATTGCAACTTTCGCACAGTGTCGCGCATCACTCCTTTTTCCGAAACCCAGGCGGCAGGGACGATTTGGGCGGCGCTGTCGGCGGAGGCGTTCCCGGCGCTGCCTCCGGCGGTTGCGAGGCGGTTTCCTTATCGGCGGCGGCGATCATCTCATCCAAATCGAATACCTGCGCCTCGTCCGGGGCCTGTTCGGCGGCCGGTTCGGGCGGCGCGGCGGCGGGAGCCTCCTCCTCCTGCTGCGGTTCGGGCAGGCCGAGACTGCGGCGCGCTTTTTTGGCCGCGCTCGTTTTTGGGTAATCCCTGGCGATGCGCTCCAACAGCGCCCTCATTTTGTCCTGCTGGCCCATGCGGGAGTAAATGTTGCAAAGGTGAATGGCGTTCCGGCCCCAGCGTTCGGCGGGGAGCCTCTTCTTGAGGACTTCCTCCAGTTCCAATGAGGCGGCCACATAATTGTTCAAGTCCTTCTCGTAAATCTCCGCAATGCGAATGGCCACAAACTGCTCGCGCGGGTTTTTCTTCAGATACTCGCGCATCATTTCAATGGCTTCCAGATGCTTCCCGTTGACCCACGTTTGTTCGGCGCGCTCGTATTCGGGATCGCGCTCCCCTTCGCCCAGATCGTCAAATAAATAGTTGATCGCCCGCGACCCCATGTAATGCGTCAGGTCATACGTGGCCAGCAACCCCAAAACGACCACCGCGCCCACCAGCACGGCCAAATGACCGACCGCGCTGCCTGGCGGGGTGCTGGCGGCGGGCGCCGGGCCGGCGGCGGGAAGAGCCGCCCCCGCGCCGGAATTGCTGCCGTCCGCGCTGGCGGGTGGCGTTTCCGGCGCGGCGGCTTGCTCCACCATGTTGGAGCCGGCGCCGGCGTTGGCCCCGGTCAGGCTATTGGTGGATTCGTTGCCGGCCATCGCCGGTCCGGGCGGGGGGACAGCCGGGTTGGTTGGGCCGGGCGCGGGGCTGGCGGCCGGACCCTCCGCGATGTTGGTGGCGGGGCCGGCGGCTGGCTGGCCGATTTTCGCGTAGTTGGAACGTAATTCCAAGCCGGACCAAATGGCCAGGGCAATCAGGATCACGTAGGCGGCTAATTTCAGTTTCACAATGATTCAGCAGACGGATTCATCCAGCAAACAACCCCGCCAGGAAAAGAATGTTCCTCAGAAGGCCTCTCGTTTGGGCCCTCAGTTTTTTGTGAGATGGCTTTCATTTATTCGGCAAATGATACGGGATGTCGCCGTGGGATGCCAGCGGATGTTTTGCCCGGGGCGCGGGGGGACATTTCACTTTTTTGGGTTTCCCTCCTAATCTTAATCCTAGTCCCGCCCCGCCTTTTCCGATTAAGACGAACCAGATTAAGATTAGATTCTGACTTTGAAAACCACCCAAAAAAGTGGAATGCGCCCCGGCCCGACGGGGCGGGTGTTTTTTTATTTTTTCCGGGAAGGGGTTGGGGTAAGTTTTTGCGGTGATTGATTCTGATGGTTCTTTGGCGGGCTTTTTGCCCCAATTGCACGCGGCGGAGGTCGTCGCGCTCGACACGGAGGCCGACAGTCTCCATGCCTACCCGGAAAAGCTGTGCCTGATTCAAATCAGCCTCGGGAAGGAGGACTGCTTGATTGATCCGCTGGCGCCCCTGGATCTGGCGCCCCTGTGGGCGGCCCTCAAACGGCATCCCCTGATTTTGCACGGCGCGGATTACGATTTGCGCCTTTTTCGCAAGAATCATCGCTTCGTCCCGGAACGGATTTTTGACACCATGCTGGCCGGCCGTTTGCTCGGGGAGCGCGAGTTCGGGCTGGCCCATTTGCTCCACAAATATCTGGGGGTCACTTTGGAGAAGGGGTCGCAGAAGGCCGATTGGGCCAGACGCCCCCTGACACCGCGGATGGAGGCTTATGCGCGCAATGACACGCATTATCTGGCCCAGCTGGCCGCCATTTTGCGGGAGCAATTGCGCGAAAAAGGGCGCTTGGGCTGGGCGGAGGAGTCCTGCGCCCGGCTCATCGTGGAATGCGCGATCCCCACGGAGCCGCAGCCGGATCGGGTCTGGCGGGTCAAAGGAAGCCACAAATTATCCCGGGCCGCGCTGGCCGTGCTGCGGGAATTGTGGCAGTGGCGGGAACAGGAGGCCCTGGGGGCGAACAAGCCGCCTTTCTTTGTGCTCGGTCACGAGGCGCTGGTCGAAATTGCGGCGGCGGCGGTCGAGCAACGGCCTTTTGCGCAGTGGCTGCCACGCCATTTCTCCGACCGCCGCCGGGAGGGGTTGGGCCGGGCGGTGGATGCCGGGCTGGCCCGTCCGCCCCAGGAGCATCCGGATTACTTGCGTACCAAATCCCACCGCCAGACCGAGTTGGAACGGCGACGCTTCTCCGAATTGGAGAAGCGCCGGGATGTCCGCGCGGCGGAGTTGGGGATTGACCCGACATTGATCGCCAGCCGGGCCGCGTTGCTGGCCCTGGCCAGCCATTGGGAACAGGCCGCCGCCGATTTGATGACCTGGCAAAAAGAACTCCTCAGCGTTTCCGCCTTGTAACCGGTTGAGTCGTCCGTAGACAACCAAGGCAGGGCGGGCAGTCCCCTGCCCGCCGCGGCGCGCACGGAGTGCGCGCCCTGCCACGTAATCCTCGCGCAGTCGCAGAGTGGAATCTCCCGGCTTGCAGGGTCTCCCCTGCTCTGCCATAATCGGTCTTATTGATTAGCCGCTCTTCAAGTCAGTTCACCGCTGAGGAAAGGCGGCGGATTTTGATTCAATATCACATTTGGACTGTATTGAGGGAGCCTTGAAAACAACTGGACTGGGCGGGGCGTGCGCGTGAGCGGAGCGATCAAATGAGCCTGGCAAACGAGCACGGCCCGGCAGAAAAATTTGGCGCAATTTGCACTTGAATCCCGGCAAAACCGCGCCGCCTGTCAAAATGTCGTCCAAGTCAGTCAATGCCTCGATGCTGTCGGCGGTGTAAATATGAACTTGCTGCTTTCGCAGGTTGACCAGCCAGGCCAATCGGGCGCCATGTTCAAAATAGTGCTCCAGTTTGCGGCTGATCTGCGTCATGCGGTCGGACGGGGAGAGAACTTCCACCACCAAATCCGGCGCCCCGGCAAGAAACTTATCCGGGGAAACCCGGATGGTTTTCAGTCGCGCATTGCTCACGAACGAAACATCCGGAGAGAGCACCAGATTCCCGGTGAGGCGAAAACCCGTGCTGGAGTCGTAAACCTGGCCAAGTTTTCGGCGATGAACAAATACCCCGATCAGCAGGGTGATCTCGATACAAACTGCTCCATGGTTTTCATGCACCGGACTCATAATCAAATCTCCCTCCAACAATTCATATTTGTGGCCGTCCTTCGGAAGAGTTTCCAATTCCTCGTCCGTCCAGGTCTTTCGGGTCATGGTGAGCGCTGCCGGTTGCATACCATGGATACTACACCCAATCGCGCCGCGGTCAAACCGTTCGATTTACAAACCGGCGGTGCCGGGCAAACACGCCCCGCAAGGCCAGCGAGGTTTCGTCCTGCATTTGTTGCAACTCCCGGTAAATCTTCACGTTGGCGCTGACAGGCTCGGCGGTGTCGGCCCTGTTCAATTGCACAAATTCATCGGTGATCTGGTTGATGGCGACGCGTTCGCCCCGTTGCAGGCGCCAGCACCAGAGGGCTTGCAAGGCCGCCCCGTAGGCCGCCCCTTCGCTCTCTTTGAGCGTCACCACTTCCGCCTCGAAAACGTCCGCCATGATCTGCCTCCAGAACTTGGATTTCGCCCCTCCGCCGGTGGCGCGGATTTGCCGGGGCTTGACCCCCAGCTCCCGCAGCCGCCGCAAGCCGTAATTCATTCCCAGCGTCACTCCCTCCATCGCCGCGCGCGCAAAGTGGGAGGCGGTGAAAGTGGCCTTGTTGGCCCCGAACCACACGCCGGTGCCGTCGGGAACATTGGGGGTGCGCTCCCCTTCCAAATACGGCAGAAGGAACAAGCCGTCGCAACCGGGCCGCGCCTGGGCGGCTTTGTCGTCCAGTTGCGCGTATGTCAAGCCGAAATCTTCCCGCACCATTTCCGTGGCGACGGTGACGTTCATGGTGCAGAGCAAGGGCAGCCAGCGGTTGGTGGAATCACAAAACGCGGCGATTTCCCCCCGCTCATCAATCACCGGCTTTTCCGAACAGGCGTAAATCGTGCCGCTGGTGCCGAAACTGGCCGTGACCACCCCGGCGCGGGTGTTCCCCGTGCCGATGGCCCCCATCATGTTGTCGCCCCCGCCCGCGCTCACCAGGAGGCCGGGCTTGAGACCCAATTCCCGGGCCGCCGCCGCCTGCAAGAGCCCCGCCGGTTCATCGCTGCGGATCAACTTGGGCAGAACGTCAGCCAGCCGGGCGTCAATCGCCCGCAAAGCCTTTTGCGACCAGGCCCTGCTCCGGACATTGAGCAACGCCGTCCCGCTGGCGTCGCCGAATTCCATCACCCGGTTCCCGGTCAGCCAGAAATTCAGATAATCGTGCGGCAGCAGCGCCGTGGCCAGCCGGGCGAAATTCTTCGGCTCCCGGCGTTTGAGCCACAGAATTTTCGGGGCGGTAAATCCAGGCAGAACCGCGTTGCCCAACTCCGCAATCGCGCCGTCCAGCCCGCCGAGCTTGCGCGTGATGATTTCGCACTCCGCCGCCGTGGAGGTGTCGCACCACAGTTTGGCCGGGCGGATGACCTCCCCTGCCTCGTCCAAAGGAACAAAGCCGTGCTGCTGGCCGCTCACCCCGATGGCCGCGACTTCCTCCGGCGCGGCCCCGGCATTTTTGAGGGCGCTCCGGATCGCCTGGGCGGCGGCCTCGCGCCAGGCATGGGGATGCTGCTCCTTGGCGCCCGCGGGCAATCCGGCAATCAGATCGCAAGCCCGGGCCGCTTGGCCGAGCACCTTGCCCTGGCGCGCGTCCACCACCAAAACTTTGGTGGACTGCGTGCCGCTATCAATACCGATGAGAAGATTACGCATAAAAACACTTTCCAGCGGCTGTTTTTCAATCAGAGCCAGCAAGACCATCGCGTGCCGCGTCCGGGGTCGTTGCGGTTGGCGTTGCAAAAATTGGAACGCCGGTTTGGAGCGAATTTGACCTACGATTCATCGCGCAAGGCAAAGCCGCTCAACGCGCCCAGGGTGATGACGAGTGCTGCCGCTTCGAGCCATTTGCTCACCAGAATGACCGCCCAAATGGACAGCCAAATTCCAAAAATGGCGGCCGCAAACAGGATGATTTCTCCGCGAGTTCGCTCCATAAATTGCCGTGGAGCATACAGGCCGTGGTTTTGCCTGACAAGCCCGTTTTTTCAAAGCCAGCCCCGTGAAACACCCGGCCTGCGGACGCCGGGCGTGAGAGTTCGGCTCGACCGAGTCTCGCCCTGCCTTAATTGAAGCATTACCAACTCTTATTTCGACCCGGGGCCTCAGCGGCACCGCTTTGTTTCCGCGAAACCGTTTGACTCAGGGCGCGCTTGGGGTATGCTCCCTGTCCTTGTGAATACTACAAAACTGACCGTCAAAGATTTGGACGTGGCCCAGAAACGGGTTTTCGTCCGCGTGGACTTCAATGTGCCGATGGAAGAGCGGGACGGCAAAATGGTGATCAACGACAGCACCCGCATCAAGGAAACGCTCCCCACCCTTCGTCTGCTCATCGGCCGGGGCGCGAAAATCATCCTCGCCGCCCACCTGGGCCGTCCCAAAGGCAAACGCGAGCCTTCCATGTCCCTCCAGCCGGTCGCCGCGCTCCTGGCGGAAATGCTCGGCCGTCCCGTGGCGTTTGTGGACGATTGCATTGGCGAAAAAGTCGCCGCCGCCGTGGCTGCGCTGCGGCCCGGCGATCTGCTCCTCTTGGAAAACGTCCGCTACTACAACGAGGAGGAGGCCAATGATCCCGCCTTCGCCGAAAAACTGGCGGCGGTGGCCGATGTGTATGTCAACGACGCCTTTGGGGCCGCCCATCGCGCCCATGCCTCCACCGAAGGGGTGGCCCGCGTCATCGCCCGCCGCGGCGGCCAATGCGCCGCCGGCCTGCTCATGGAACGGGAGTTGCAATTTCTGGGAAACGAACTGGAAAATCCCGCCCGGCCTTTCGTTGTCATTCTGGGCGGGGCCAAAGTTTCCGACAAAATCAAGGTGATTGACCGTTTGCTGGAAAAGGCGGACGCCCTCTTGATTGGCGGCGCGATGGTCTATACTTTCGAGCTGGCCCTCGGCCATAAAGTCGGCAAATCCTTGTCCGAGCCGGACAAAAAGGACATGGCCCTGGCCGCGCTGGCCAAGGCCAAAGCCAGGGGCATCCAGTTTTTGCTGCCCACCGACGACGTCCTCGCCACCGCGGTGGCCACCGGCAAGTTGAACAAAAAAGGCAAACCGGTGATGGAATTTCAAAATGTCCGGCCGCACGCCTGCGGAGACATTCCCGACAACGAGGCGGGTTACGACATCGGCCCGGAGACCAGCCGGCGCTACGGCGAAATCATTCGCCAGGCCAAGACCATCCTCTGGAACGGCCCGATGGGGATGTTCGAGGACAAGCGGTTCGCGGCGGGGACCCTGGCGGTGGCGCAGGCGGTGGCCGACGCCACGGCCAAGAACGGCGCCAAGAGCATCATCGGCGGCGGCGACAGCGTCAAGGCGCTCAACCAGGCCGGCTTGGCGAAAAAAGTGACTTTTATGAGCACCGGCGGCGGGGCCAGCCTGGAATTTTTGGAGGGCCAGGTGCTTCCCGGAGTGGCCGCATTGAGCGACAAATTGTGATTGATATGAACAAAGAACGCAAATTGATCATCGCCGGCAATTGGAAGATGAACAAGACCGTCGCCGAAGCGCTCGCGCTGGTGCATGGCCTGAAAATCGAACTCGGCGGGGTCAAGGAGGTGGACCTCGTCATCTGCCCGCCTTTTACCGCGCTGGCAGATGTCTCCAAGGCCGTCATGGATTCCAACCTGCGCCTGGGCGCGCAGAACATGAGCGAACACAATTTCGGGGCCTACACCGGCGAAATCGCCGCCGGCATGCTCAAGGAATTCTCGGTCCGCTATGTCATTTTGGGCCACTCCGAGCGGCGCCAGTTTTTCAAGGAAACCACCGAGCTGGTGGCCAAAAAGGCGGGCGCGGCCCACGCCGCCTCGCTCAAACCCATCGTCTGCGTGGGCGAATCCTTGCAGGAACGCGAAGCCGGCCTGACGGAGCGCGTGCTGGACTCGCAGGTGCGCGGCAGCCTGGCCGGTTTGACGGCGGCGCAGATCGAGGAAACCATCGTCGCCTACGAACCGATCTGGGCCATTGGCACCGGCAAGAACGCCACTACCACCCAGGCCCAGGAAGCCCACGCTTTTATCCGCCGTCTCCTGGCCTCCATGTTTGATGAAAATGTGGCCCGGCGCGCGCGCATCCAATATGGCGGCAGCGTCAAGCCCTCCAACGCCCGCGAGCTGATGTCGCAGCCGGACGTGGACGGCGCCCTGGTGGGCGGGGCTTCGCTGGAGGAGCGCAGCTTTTCCGACATTGTCAAGAACTCCATTTAAAGAAAGAAATTATGGCTATATTGTTTATCTTCTTGTCAGGGATCATGTTTCTGAACTGCATCGTGCTGATGCTTTTGATCCTGGTGCAGGTGCCCAAGAAAGAGGCGGGCGCGGGCATGGCCTTTGGCGGCTCGGCGGCGGACGCGCTGTTCGGCGCGGGTTCGGGCACCGCGCTGACCACCATTACCAAGTATTCCGCCGGCATATTTTTCGGGGCGGCCCTTCTCATGGCCGTCATGGCCTCCCACATTACACCCGCCGGCAGCAACGCGTTTCAGGACGCGTTGAGCAAAACAGGCGCGTTGCCGGGCCAGACTCCGCCGCCGCTGATGCCCGCGACCGCCAGCAACAGCGACATGCTCCAGATACCCTCGACGCCCACCCCGGCGGCGGCGTCAAATTCAGCCGCTTCGCCAACCGCGCCGCCGGCCGCGCCGCCGCTGGAGGCGCCAGCCGCGCCTTCAACCGCGCCGCCGGCTGCCCCTCCAGCCGCGCCGCCGGCTGCGGTGGCTCCGGCGCCCAACCCGGCCACGAACAAGTAAGAAGTTTATCGCTAATCCCCGCTCCTTTCTTTGCCGATGGACGGCGCTGTCTCTTTGCCTCCTGGCCGCGTGCTCCGTTTCCGAACCCAAAGCGGGCCTGGTGGTAATCAACGGCCCGGACCCGCAGACGCTCGACCCGGCGCTCGCCACCGGCCTGGAAGACCTGCGCGTCATCAACGGCCTGTTTGAAGGCTTGACCCGCTACGATCCCGTCACCGCCCGCCCCATTCCCGGCTTGGCGGAAAATTGGGAAATCTCCGCCGATGGCCGCGTCTATACCTTCCACCTGCGCGAGGGGCTTTTCTGGTCCCCCGGCCGGCCGATTACCGCGGACGACGTGGTTTATTCCTGGCGGCGCGTGCTCGATCCGCGGACCGCCGCCGAATATGCCGGCCAGCTTTACTACCTGAAAAATGCCGAGGCGTATAACAATGGGAGCCTCAAAGACCCCGCGCTGGTGGGCGTTCATGCGCTGGATTCCCGCACCGTCCGGGTGGAGTTGAACAACCCGACCGCTTTCTTCCTCGACCTGTGCGCCTTCCAAACCCTCTCCGTCGTGCCGCGCCAGGTGATTGACAAATATGGCGGGCAATGGTTGCGGGCCAGCCCGCTGCCCGTCAGCGGCCCGTACCTCCTGGAGGACTGGCGCCTGAACTACAAAATCCGCCTCCGCAAAAATCCCTTCTACTGGGACGCCGCCAACACCCGCACCGAAGTGATTGATTTTCTGTCCGTCAGCGCCCCCAACACCGCCCTCAACCTCTACGAAACCGGCCAGGCCGACGTGATCTGGGACCTGACCAGCATCCCCAACGAACTGGTGGACGAACTCAAAAAACGCCCCGACTACCACGCCTTTCCCTATCTGGGCACTTACTTCTTCCGCTTCAACACCACCCGCAAGCCCTTCGACGATCCCCGAGTCCGCCGCGCCCTGGCCCTGGCCGTTGACAAACAACGGCTGGTCGCCAAGTTCCTCCACGCCGGGGAAACGGTGGCCGATCACCTGGTGCCCGACGGCACGGCCAATTACAAACCCGTTGCCGGCCTGGGCTACGATCCCGCCCTGGCCCGCCGGCTCCTGGCCGAAGCCGGTTTTCCGGGCGGCCGGGGATTTCCCCGCTTCCATTATCTGTTTGACGCCTCGGGCGGCGGCGGGAGAATCCACGAGCGGCTTGCCGTGGAAATGCAACTGATGTGGCAGGAGCAACTGGGCATCCACGCCGGCCTGGAGCAAATGGAAAAAAAAGTCTATCTCGCCGCGCAAAGCCGTTTGGATTTCGACGTGGCCCGCGCCAGTTGGATCGGCGATTACAACGATCCCAACACGTTCCTGGATTTGTTTCGGAGCAACAACGGCAACAACCAGACCGGCTGGAAAAACGACCGCTACGACGCCCTTATGCGCGAGGCCAATCAGCAGACCGATCCCGCCCGGCGCGCGGCCCTGTTGCAGCAGGCCGAGACGATCCTGGTGCGCGACGAACTGCCCATCGTCCCGCTTTATTTCTACGCCGGCTTCACCTATTACAATCCCGCCCGCATCAAGGGAATCTACCCCAATATAATTGACATGCACCCGCCCAACTGCATCTTCAAAACCGGAAACCCCGTTTCGGTAGGGCGAGACTCCGTCGAGCCGTGACTCGATTTCATTGCAAATGACCGCTTGCCCGCTTGGCGCGCCGCACGGATTTCAGCCAGGGCGGCCTCTTCCGCCTCCGTGGCTTGCGCCAGGGTCACGCCGTATTCGTCCAGCGCCGGAAAATCGCTCGGACGGAAGGGCAGCCCGCGCAATTTGACCATTTGCGCGGAAAACATGGACACCGCCGCCGTCGGGGTGATGCCAATTTC
>JBEKIA010000091.1:0-14799 GCA_050011995.1 Verrucomicrobiota bacterium | reverse complement strand
CTGGCCGCCTTGAACCATCCCAACATCGTCACCATTTACGATTTCGGGCAGGCGGGCGGATTTTATTTCCTGCTCATGGAATTTGTGGACGGGGTGAATCTGCGGCAGCTTTTGCGCGCGCGGAAATTCACGCCGGAAGAGGCGCTGGCCGTTGTGCCGCCGCTGTGCGACGCGCTGCAATACGCCCATGACCGGGGCATTGTCCACCGCGACATCAAGCCGGAGAACCTGCTGCTGGACAAAGACGGGCGGGTGAAAGTCGCCGATTTTGGCATTGCCAAGATGATCGAACCCGAAGGGGGTAGGGCTGACCTGCCGGTCAGCCCTGAAATTGGGGCCGCGCCGACATTTATTCGCTGGGCGTGGTTTTCTACGAAATGCTCACCGGGGAACTGCCCGGCAAACGCCTGGAGCCACCGTCCCGGAAAGTTCAAATTGACGTGCGCCTGGATGAAGTTGTCCTGCGCGCGTTGGAAAGGAACCCCGACCTCCGCTACCAGCAAGCCAGCGAAGTCAAAACGATGGTGGAAACGATTGTGGGAACGCCACCCGATGCGCCGCAGCCGGCCGTTCGCGCTTCCCAGGCCCGGCAAGGTCTGGATTACCGGTCCAAGGCCACACTCTTCGGCCTGCCCTGGCTGCATGTGACTTCAGGCATTGACCCGCGGACCGGCCGCGTGCGCGTTGCGAAGGGGATCATTGCAATTGGGGACCGGGCGCAAGGTGTCGTGGCTTTCGGCGGCCTGGCGATGGGTGGATTCGCCGTTGGCGGGCTGGCCATTGGTATATTTGCGTTTGGCGGTGGCGCATTCGGCCTCGTCGCGCTTGGCGGACTGGCCGTGGCGTTGCTGGCGGCGCTGGGCGGCGCGGCCATCGCGCCCATCGCAGTCGGTGGCGCGGCGATTGGTTATTTGGCAGACGGAGGCCGGGGAGGCACGGCTATCGGAACCCATGTGCTGGACGCTCTCACGGCCGACCCGGCCGCCGAACGGTTTTTCCGGCCGTTGGCAAAGTTGCTGATGGCGGACTTGCAGTGGCTCACGGCGATCTTTATTTCATTAGCCGTCGGCATTGGTGTCCTCGTGCCGCTCTGGCTTCGAAAACGAGTGGCAATCCAAACGGGGCCGCCAGATTCCCGGATTTTGGATGAGGTGGCATCCTGGCTGGCGGCGATGGACGGCGGGAATTACGCGCAATGCTGGGAAACGGCGGCGGCGTATTTTCAGCGCGCGCTGAGGAAGGACGAATGGATTGGCAAAAGCGAAAAATTCCGCCGTCCGCTCGGCAAAGTCCTCTCGCGCAAATTAAGCTCCGCGAAGCGCACCGCCGCCGGGACGCGTTTTCAAGCGAAATATGAGGCCTCATTCGACGGCCTGCTGGCGGCGGTGGAAACCGTGACGTTCGGCTTGCAGCAAAACGGCGAATGGAAAGCCATCGGTTATTTGATCCGTCCTGCCGGAGAAGCAAGACGGATTCCGTACACCGTCGGAATTGCGTCCGCGGCGGCTTGCGCAATGCTATTGGCGATCTTTTTTTATGAACATGCCGCGCCCAATGGGCAGCCGCAACAGGCGGTGATTATGCCTCCCCAAACCGCCGCGCAAAATCCTGCCGCCGGGATGCCGGTGCTGGCAGCGGCGGCTTATGGCGGCGACATTGCGGTTGGTCTTGTCGCCCAGGGCACGGTTGCCTCCTCGAATTTGGTCATTTTTTCCATTGCTCAAGATTATGTCCAGCAGTTGGTCAAACGGTTTAATGCCGGCCAGGTGTTGGCGGTCGAGGCTGAGGATCGCGACGGCAAGCCTTTCGGCCACGGCTCCCTGCGGGGGGTGGACAATCAAATTGACACGTCCACCGGCACGCTCAAATGCAGCGCGACGCTCGTGCCGGATGGGGACCATTTGATGCTGCGCGGCATGTTCTTGAATATCCATCTGACGTTGGAGGTGAAACACGGGGCAACACTGGTGCCGTTTGAAGCGATTCAGCGCGACGCGGAGGGAGCATTCGTTTGGGCGATTAAACCCGATCAAACAGTCAGTCGGCGGCGGGTGCAAGTGGGAACCGCGGATGGGACAAAGGTTGAGATTCAAAGCGGTTTGTCGCCCGGAGAACTTGTCGTCATCGGCCGGGAGAGCAATGGTTTGCGCGAAGGAAAGAAGATTCGCTACAAGCTGGAGGAAACTGGCAGCGCAACCAGAACAAATGCTGCCGTCACGCCCGAACTGCTGTCCGAGCCGCCCAAGCTGCGGTTTCTCGCATGGCAGGATAAATCGGTCACTAATAGATATTTCATTCCGTACCATCCCGACGGCTCGGAAGTGTCCAATGCGGATGAGTTGAAGCTCGCGAGGTCCTTATTCCCTGCCCTTTTGGGCGTGGACGCGGGGAGGACCAACGTGGCGAAGCCGCGTTTTTTGACGCTTTGGTTCTCCCACCCGGCATTCGATTCCCGGAGTTTGAACGAGGTCACCCTTCTGGATGATTCCGGCCAGCCGATTCCCCAGCCCTGGGGAGACCTGAACGAAATGCAGAAGGCCAGCGCACAGAACGGCAACACCACCTGGTACTTGCATACTTTGAGTGCCGGTGCGGCGTCCAACCTCCCGGCGCGGATGACGGTGTGCCTTCATTACACGCTGGGTCCGCTCGGCTACCTTGACACAGTCGCGCCAGATTTTAAGGGCGCGATGGGGCTGAGCAGGGGCAGTATGCTCAACGGCCTCGGCCAGAACGCTGATGGCAAAGCGTTCGTTTCCATCGCCGGGGATTCGTCGGACTTGCAAACCCAGTGCTTCTCGGTCCTCGCAACGACGAAACAAGGCGATGAACTGCAGCCAGCGGGCGGGGGTGATCGCACTGCTGCCGGGCCGGGCGTTGTTGCGCTGATGTTCGAGTTTGCCGCGCCGCTGTCAAACATAGCGCGGTTCACCATCGGCGCGCGCCCCGTCCGCACCATGGAATGGACGAATGTGGCGCTGCCGAAGAATTAACGGCCTCCATCGGGCCACTCGTCAAGGCTCCAAAAAAATTATGAAATCCTTTGGCGTGAAGGGCTTGTTTCAACTGCGCATCTTCCGTCCACAACCTTCCGTCGACATCCCGGCATAACCTGTGCGCCTCCATCCACATGCCCAGGGAAATATTGGCTTCGCTGACAAATTCCAGCCGGGTCACCAGTGCGCGGAGCGCATCCAGGAGTTCGTCATCGGTCAGCCCGGCCGCGCGCGCCAGCCGCGTCTTATGTTTGAACAACTCGACAAACAGATAACCAGGCGAGAAAAACTTCGCGTGCGCGGACGGATCCAAACGGTCCCGCAAATCGCCGCGTTGCGAAACGAGGGCTTTGAAGGCGATGTTTGCGTCAACGACAATGCAATCGGGGTTCATCGCGCCGGTTTGGTGAACCGGTGTCGGTTGGCGGCCCACCAGCCCGCTTTGATTTCGTCGGCCAAATGGGAGGCTTCGTCCTCAGTCAGATGGCTCTTGCGGGCAATGGCTTCGAGGCGCAATGAGTCCACAAACCAATTCAGCCGGTCCGTCGGCACTTCGCTCTTGGGAATGGTCACGCGCACAGTTGCGTCGGTCGTTTCCACCGTAATCATGCTTCACCCTGCCCTTTCTTCCGGCAAAAAGCAAGCCCAACGGCGACAGCGCAACGGCGTGGCTTTGAATCGGGGATCAAGTCCACTATCAAACCTTTGCCATCGCTTCCGCCGTCAGCGCCGTGATTTTCTCCCAGGCGTGCTCAGCAACCAGCGCCCGTTCCGCCATCCAGGTGCCGCCCACCGCCGCCACTTGCTTCAGCGCCAGATAGGCCGGCAGCGTCGCCGCCGTGATGCCTCCCGTGGGCACGAATTGCACCCCGGTGTGCGCGAAAGGCCCGGCCATCGCCTTGAGCATCCCCACTCCGCCCGAGGCCTCGGCGGGGAAAAACTTCAGCAGCTTGCATTTCAAGTTCAGCGCCCGCCCCACTTCCGTCGGGGTCACCACCCCGGGAATATACGGCAGATTCCGCGCCAGAGCCGCCGCCAGCACCGACTCGTCCAAGCCCGGCGCGACCAGGAATTGCGCCCCCGCGTCCGCCGCCTGTGCCGCTTGGTAGGGCGTCAGCACCGTGCCCGCGCCGACGGTCATCAGGGGCAGGTCCCGGCGAATTCGCCGGATGGCCTCGGCCGCGCCGTCCGTGCGGAAAGTAATTTCGATGGTATTCAATCCCCCCGCCATCAGCGCCTGCGACAGCGGAACGGCATCCTCGGGATTGTCAACCACCGCCACGCAAACCAGCCGTTGTTTTAGAATATTTTCCATAGGTGAATAATTTGAAGTTCTGAATCGTGCGGTCACAATACACCAACGCCCCCGCAAGGGAACTCCAAAATGGCGTTTCCCGGTCCCCAGTTTTTCGCGTGGAATGATTTGCCAACCCCCTCCCCAACCGGTTATTATTCCATTCCTATGAGATTCATTCCAACCGCGACACTTTTGCTCGCCCTGGCCGGCGGGGTTTTGGCTGCCAGCCCGGACGAAGAGTATTTGGCCATCTACACCAAAATTCAAGATGCGGACGCCCTGCAAAAAAGCGGCCAATCGTCCGTCGCCGCCGCCCGCTATAAGGAGGCCCAAGACGCCTTGCTAAAATACCACATGAACCACCCGGCCGCCAATGTGGCGGCGGTCAATTACCGGCTGGATTACCTGGGGGACAAGCTCAAGGAACTCGCCGCTTCCCTCCCTTCCACCAACGCGGTCCCCGCTGCTGCCTCCGCCCAGCCGTTCTCCCCCCTCACTCCGCAGCAGCAGGCCGCCGCGACGTTGCAGGAATTGACCAAAGCCTACAACCTGTTGGAAATGAAATACAAGGAAGCCCAATCCGTCCAGCCGGCCGCGCTCGCCCCGGGTGAGCTGGACAAGGCCCGGGAAAAAATTGCAGGCCTGGAAAAGGATCGCGACCTACTCGGCGTTTCCTTGGATCAACAAAGAACCGCCAACGCAGCCGCCGCCAAACCAGCCGCCTCCAGCGCAGCCGCCGCCACGGGGACGAACCAATCGGCGCAAGCGGAAGTTGCCGGGCTGAAACATTCGCTGGAGGAAACCCGGCAAAAACTGAGCGACACCGAGGCCGAGTTGAACAACCTGAAAACCCGCCCGGCCCTGGAGCGCCCTGAGGCCGGCGATCTCCAACAACTTGCCGCCGTTACCGCCGAGCGCGACCAGGCGAAAAAAGATCTGGCCACCGTTAGCAACGAGTTGGTCAACGTCAGCAAGGAGTTGGGTGACCGCGTAGCCCATGCCAACGCCGGCGCCGCCGCCCCGGGCGCCGACGCCGCCAAGCTCAAGGAGGTGGAGAAGGAAAGGGACGACTTGAAACAGCAGCTCGCGGCCATGACGCCCGCCACCCCGTCTCAGCCCGCCCCGGCGGCCGCGGCCGCGTCCAGCGCCGAACTGGAACAGTTGCGCGCGCGCCTGGCCGTGTTGGAAGCCGCGGCGGTTCCCTATACCGCGGAAGAGCGGGCCGTTCTGAAGAGTCCCACTGCCGCCCGATTAACCGTTCCTCCCGCGGCCGCGAGGGAACCCGCGTCCAAAGTGCATTCGGTCAAGGATTTGTCTCCCGGCGCCGCAACCATCATGCGGGACGCGGAGATGGACGCCACGACGCGGCGTTACGATGACGCGGAAAAGAAATATCTCCAAGTGCTCCAGCAGGATGAAAACAACATCTATGTCCTGGCCAAACTGGGCAGCGCCGAGTTTGCCGCCGGACGCCTGGACGATTGCGAGAAAAATACGCGCCGCGCCCTCGCCCTCGACCCCAATGATCCCGGCGCGCTTTATTTGCTCGGCATTTTGCGCTATCGCCAGGAAAAACTGGATGAGGCCTTCGATGCCTTGAGCCGGTCCGCTTCCTTCAATCCGACCAACCAGTCCACGCAGTACTTCCTCGGCTGCGTTTTAGCCGACAAGGGATTGCGTTCCGAGGCGGAAACCGCCCTGCGCAAAGCGCTGGATCTGGACCCGAATTTTGCCGACGCCCACTTCAGTCTGGCCTTGGTCTATGCGGCGCAGACGCCGCCCTCCCTGGAGATGGCCCGCTTTCATTATCAAAAGGCTCTGGATCTTGGCCACGCAAAGAACGCCAGCCTGGACAAAATGCTGTCCGCCGCAAAATGACGCGCCCCGCGGCGCGGTTCGTCATTTGACTCATTCCAATCCAGCCGCCGCTCCATGATTTCGAAACCTCTGGCGCTATTGTGCTGTTCCAACTCCTTGCTCGGCGGTCAATTGGCCGGCCGTTTGCAGGACCTGGGCTATCGCGTCCAAACCGTCCACGATGCGGCCACGCTCCAGGAGCAGTGCGAGCGCGAAAAACCGCTCGTCCTTCTGGCCGAGGTTTCCGACGGCCCCGGCGTCTGCGCCGGGATCGCCCTGGTCAAAAAATCTCCCGCCACCAGCCACATTCCCGTCCTGGCCTTCTGCGCCTCCCAGGACAAGGCCCTGCAAACCGCCGCCGGGCAATCGGGCGTCTCGCTCCTGGCGGGCAACGCGGCGATGCTGGAACATTTGCCCCAGTTGCTGGACCAAGTGCTGGAGCTTTGAGCCTTACTTCCTGGGTTCCAGCGCGTCGAACAAACTTTCCAGGCTGTTCAGGGCGTCCTTGGGCGGCGCGGGATTGAGATGGGCGCGCAGATAACTCAGGGCGTCCGGAATGCTCTTGACCGAGCGCGGCAGGGTGGCGCCGCAAGCGTTGGCATGGCCGCCCCCCTGCAGTTTTTCGGCGACCTTGAGCGCCTCCCCGTTGCGGCTGCGAAAGCTCGCCACCACCGTGTTGTTGGCTTTGCGGAACAATGTCAACAATACCGGATACGGCGTCGCGCCCTGCTCCAGCATTTGATGGACGATGGCATTGGTGTTGCCCGCCACCGTGTCCACATAACCCACCGCCGGGCTGATTTCCGCCACGTTCCGTTTGCTCCATTCCAGCCCAATGGGGTCTTCGATGCGGCGCTTGACCGCCATCACCTCCAGCAACGGATGGTCCAGCAGCCGTTCCAACCGGCCCCCGATGAGCGCGTGCAAATTCCAGAACTGGTAACTCTTGACCAGGTTCGCGTAATCATTGGCCGTGACAAAATCGGGATCGTCCTCCAGGAACAAATCCGCCACATCGCTCAAATGCACCAGCCGGTCCAGCGCCGGCGAGCCGAGGCCCCGTTCCCGGCACAATTCATAGCAGAGCAACCCGGCCGACTTGGTCAGGTCGTGGATCATCACCGCGTTCTTGGGGCGCGCCTCCGTGGCATGATGATCAATGATCAGCCAGTCCGTTTTATCCAGCCGCGGTTCAAAACTGAAATCGCACACCCAGGCCGACTTCTCCCGCAACTCCCGCAGCTTCCAGCCGTTGTAATTATAGGCCTCCAGCCGCGCCTCCGTTTGAAAAAGATGGCCGGCCAGCCGCTGCAAAAGCAAACCCGCGACGAAGCCGTCCAGGTCGCTTTCATGCGTCAGAATGACATCAGGCTTGGGAAGCGCTTCCACGGCCGCAAACTTAACCCACCCCCCGCCAACAGGCCAGAAGAAATCAAAGTTTCTCCCGGAGATGAGCGCTTTGCCCAAGGTTTTCCAAGGCCGTCAGCCATTGGCCGAAATGGGGGCATTTCTCGCGGAGAACTTGGAGGCCGATCTCTCCGGCGGCTGAAGCGCCCACACGCACCTTGGCGCCATGGTAGCCGGGCAAATGTTTTTCGAGCCGAGCGGACGGATGCGTGCTCGAACCATCG
The DNA here is from genome assembly GCA_050011995.1 of Verrucomicrobiota bacterium. Taxonomy (GTDB): domain Bacteria; phylum Verrucomicrobiota; class Verrucomicrobiia; order Limisphaerales; family Palsa-1400; genus JBEKOF01. The sequence goes on along the minus strand of JBEKIA010000091.1, from coordinate 7,018 downwards.
TCCACGTCTTCGGGCGGCGTCGAACCGATTTCAGCCTTCAGGTTGGCGATGTCTCGTTCCTGACGGCCCAGACGGCGGACGACGATGGACAGGTCGCAAAAGAGCAAGTCTTCAAACTCATGCAGCGTGAAGAACGGGCAGAGGCGGGGTGAATTGAAATGCTTTTGGACGTTGAGGGCGACGGCGCTGGCGCGGTCCGCCGCTCTGGCAAGTTTGCGAGCTTCGGCAACACCGGGAAAATGCGAGTCGAGTTTGTACCAATCAATCATCGTGGAGAAATGGTCTGATGTGTCGGCGTGCTGCTTGAGCAGGCGGCTAACGTTGCAATGGAAGCGATCCCACGACAACGCGCCGCCCGCTGCGCCCAGCCTTCGATTCGTGGGCAGCATGATAGGATTGACGGAGACGCGGTACTGGAGGAGGTGAGTTTTCAGGGTGTTGCGGGCGAAGGCGAGTTCGGTTTCCCCCTCGACGATCAAGTGCAATTTCACCCAAGCCGTCACGGCCGCCCCCCGAAGAGGTTGCTTTCCCACATTTGGCTCAACGAATAATCCTTCAACCAGTCGGCCATTCTTTCCTGGTCGAGGCGTTCAAAGGACGTTGCGCCATCTACGAGGTTGGCGACAATGACATCTTCGGGGCGAACCTCGTCCACCAGAGCGGCGGATTGGGTGGCTACGATAATCTGAGTAAAACTCGCCGCATCCTGAAGGAGGGAGCCGAGAATTTTGATGGCATAGGGATGCAGGCCGAGTTCCGGCTCATCAATGATGATCATCTGTGGCAAGCACTCATGTGGTTGGAGCAGCAGCGTCGCCAGGGCTATAAAGCGCAGCGTGCCATCCGACAATTGGTGAGGCCCCAGTTCGTAATCAGTTCCTTTGGCGCGCCAGTTGAGCATGACCAAGTCAGGCGACTCGGAAGGAGGGTCCAGGATGAATTCCCCAAAGAACGGCGTGACCAGACGGATGGTTTCGAGGATGCGGCCATAGTCGTCAGTGTGCGCCTCACGCAAGAAACGAAGCACGGCAGCCAGGTTCTCTCCGTATGCATATAGAACGCGGTGGTCGCTGACTCGCCATCTTCCCCGCACACCCGCAAGCAGCGACGTGTCGTGAAAGTGGTAGGTGTCTATGCCGCCGATGAGGCGCGCAAAAAGTTTCACTCGTTCGTTTTCACGGAGGCCGGGCTGACAGACAGCACTTTCGCTCGCGCCATGAGCGATCAATTCGGAAGCCTGTGTTGCGGAGCTTGCCTTGGGTTTCGTCCGAAACATCTCTGAAGCGAAGGTCAGATTATCAGGTGCCCCGTAGATCAACCGGATGGCGTAGAGATTGGTCTCTGCTTCGTCCTCAAATTCAAGGCAAGCTTTGATCTCCCCTGACACCTTGGGACCGTTATGCAGCAGTGAGTGTGCAGCCCCTTGCTGACCGACATAACCCCGCAATTCGCCCCGCATCGCGGCGTTCAAAAGTCGAAAAAATGAGATGAGGTTCGACTTGCCCGCGCCATTCGCCCCGATGAGCACGTTGAGATTTCCCAATGTCAGGTCGCGGCATTGCCTGATGGATTTGTAGCCCTCCAGCGAGACTTTGTTCAGCTTAAACATGGTTTCATTCTCCCAAAATCATCGCGGGGCCGCAAGATGGGTTTTCCTCCGCCCAATCGTGGCAAGGGACAGTGACATTGACAGTTTCCTCCAGCTTTCCGCCGGAAGCCGGGTCGTTGCGGCGGATGGCAATCCGCCGCCATCTCTCCTTTCGCGGCACCAGCCCGCTCGATGGCCGCTTAAACCTTAAACCGAATATTAACCGGCGAGGCCGGCATCTCTTGCGCGCAAGGCTGGTTGGTGGGCGCCTCGGGCGCGCGCGTGTTGGGGCTGACCAGCGCGTTCGCCAGCAGGTAAGCCTCCACTTCCTCCCCGCTCACGTCCGGCAGCATCCGGCCGTTGACTTCCACGCACGGGCTTAACATCTGGCCCGTCTTCTCAATCATTTCCTGGCGTTGCGCCGGGTCATTGAGGATGTCGCGGTCCTCGTAAGGCAGGTCGTATTTGCGCAGGACGGCGCGCACTCCCTGGCTCCAGCCGCAACCGGGTTTCAAATAAGCGATGATCTTGGGCTTTTCCATATTCCATTCAATTTGGGTTCGACAACGCCTCAATTTGCCACAAATCCCCCGATTGGCAACCCCGCATCTTCAGCGTTTTCACTTTTTCCTATTTCTGCTCCTAATCTTAATCCTAATCTTAATCTCCTGAGCAGGATTAAGAAGATTAGGATTAGGATTGAGATTAAGATGAGGAGAAACCCCGCTCTGGACGTTCTTCCCTCCCTCCGGTAGCCTGTGCCCATGAATCTGGAAGACCATCTGGGCGACATCCTGGCCAAGGCCCGCGCCGCCCGCGGCGTGGACGCCTCCGCCGCCTCCCGGGCCGCCGGCTTGACTCCGGCCGAGTGGAACGCTCTGGAACAAACCGGCCTGCCGCCCAAACCCCTGAATTTTGCCGCCCTCGGCCCCGCCCTCGGCCTGGACGCCGCCAAGCTGGAACGCATCGCCCTCGGCTGGAAGCCGGCCCCCGCCAGCCTCGCCCTCTGGCGTGAATTGCGCCAGATCACCACCTCCGCCGCCGGCATCACCGTCAATTGCTATCTGGCCTGGGACGAAGTCTCCCGCGAAGCCGCTCTGTTTGACACGGGCTGGGAGGCCGCTCCCGTCCTGCTTCTGCTCCGGGAAAACAGTCTGGTTCTGCGCCATCTTTTCCTGACCCACCTGCACGAAGACCACGTTGCGGCCCTGGGCGCCATCCGCGAAAGATTTCCCAAACTCCTCCTCCATACCAATTCCAAGACCGTTCCCGTGCAGAATCGCAACCGCCCCAACGATTTCCTCCACCTCGGCAGCCTGCGCATCAGCCATCGCGACACCCCGGGCCACGCCGAGGAAGGCGTCACCTATATTATTGGCAACTGGCCCGACGACGCGCCTCATGTCGCCGTGGCGGGGGACGCCATTTTTGCCGGTTCCATGGGCCGCGGCAACCAATCCTGGGACTTGGCCCGGCAAAAAGTGCGCGAGCAAATTCTCTCCCTGCCCCCGGCCACCTTGATCTGCCCCGGCCACGGCCCCCTCACCACCGTCGGCCAGGAAAAGGCCAACAATCCCTTTTTCTAAATGACGCCAACGGACACCTTCCAACAAATCAACCGCACCTTCGTGCTCTGGAAAGGCCGCGCTTACTCCTACTTCGGCGGCTGCGACTACTTCCGCCTCGCCAGCCACAGACGGGTCACTCTGGCCCTGCGGACGGGCCTGAGAAAATACGGCCTCAATGTCGCCGCCTCGAGGCGGACCACGGGGAACCACGTCATTTATGAACAATTGGAGGCGGCGCTGGCGGATTTCTTTGACGCCCCGGCGGCGACCCTGGTTTTCAGCGGCTACGCCGCCTGCGCCATCGCCGCCCAGGCGCTGCAAGGCGGGTTCACCCGCGTGCTCATGGATGAAAAGGCGCACAGCAGTTTGCGCGAGGCCAGCCGCCAATTCCGCTGCCGGGTCGAGCCTTTCCCCCACCGCGATGCCGGCGGCCTGGCCCGCCTCCTGGCCCGCGGCGGGTCCCGGGACAAACCGATAGTATTGACGGACGGCCTCTTCTCCCACAGCGGCGAAGCCGCCCCCCTGGCGCAGTATTTGCAGCGCCTGCCGGCCCGCGGAATGATCCTGGTGGACGACGCCCACGGCGCGGGCATTTTGGGCGAAAAAGGCCGGGGCGCGCCGGAGTATGCCGGCGTTTCCCGCGAGCGCATCGTCCAGACCCTCTCGTTAAGCAAAGCCTTTGGAACCTATGGCGGGGCCATTCTGGGCGACCGCGCGCTGCGGGAAAAAATCATGCGGACCAGTTCCATGTTTGCCGGCAGCACCCCCCTGCCCCCGCCGCTGGCCGCCGCCGCGCTGGAGGCGCTGGACATGGTGCGGAGCCAGCCCAGTCTGCGCTGGCGCCTGGAGAGAAATGTCCAACAAGTCAAATCGGCCTTGCGCGAACAGGGCTTTCCGGTGTCCGCCGCGCCCACGCCGATCCTCGCCTTCCATCCCTCCACGCCGGCGGAGGCCGGGGCGCTGCGGGAACGCCTGCTTTCGCGGAAAATCTATCCATGTTTCATCGAGTATCCCGGCGGCCCCGAGACGGGATATTTCCGGTTTGCCATCTCCAGCGAGCACACCCGGGAGCAATTGAACAATTTGTTATCCGCCTTGACGGCGGATTAACTCAGTTTCCGCTCCAATCCTAAATTTGCAGAGTCGAGCCGGCGGCCCGACATCGGCGCCCGGCGCCGGCACGACAAGGCCGCCATTTTGCCTTGCCTTCGTGCATGGTTCGTGTATTATCAACTCATGGCGACTATCACACTCACAGTCACAACCGAGGTTCACGACAAGCTGAAGAAGCTGAAAGTCGGCAAAGAAAGCTTTTCCGAAATGCTCATGCGGGAATTGCCGGACCGTGCCAACACCTGCGGCGAGGTGCTTGAAAAACTGGAAGGCATAGAGCTTCCGCCCATGGACCCGAACCTTCTCAAGGCGGTTCGCAGCGGCAGGGGCAGGCGTTCCAATAGAAGTTTCCCACATGCTCGCTGACACCGCTTTTTTAATTGACTTTTACGCGGAGCGATTGGCCAGGCAACAAGGCCCGGCGACCGCCTGTCTGGCGCGGCACAGAACCGACGCGTTCAGAATTTCGGTCGTTTCCATTGCTGAATTTTCGGCCGGGTTTCCAAATCCCCGCCAAGCGCGAGTCTTTTTGGATGTGTTTTATTGCTTGCGATTGTTTCCCGAGGCCGCATACGAGGCCGGAGCCATAGATCGGGAACTGATTGCATCCGGCGGCAGATTGGGCGAGGCGGACAGTTTGATTGCGGGAACGGCCAGATATTATGGAATTCCCCTGGTGTCCAATGACCGGGCCTTTGATGGTGTGCGAGGCCTTCGCCGCATTGCCTACTAAGGAGCCGGTAATAAATTAAGGTGTCAACCTGACTTGGTCTTTTGGCGGCTGGCGGCGTTGCTCGCTCGTTGCAGATCCATGCGGATATGCGCCTCGCTCGCGCCTTGCCAGCCGCCAAAATCCCCGCGTCATCTTGCCACCTTAATTTATTACCGACTCCTAAAGGCGTTGCGAGCGGAGCATGATTGATAAACTGGCCGACCGGCGGATTCTGCCCACCTCGCTGGACTTTTCAAGCAGGGTCATTCTTGCCTAGCGGGGCGCGGGCGCGCTGGCAAGAATTGCCACCTTTGGCTCCCCGCCCCTTGCCAAAAGCCTCCATTTCACCGCTCTCCTCCGGCTGGCATGTTGGCTGCTAGGCAGGAGAAAGCTCTTGAGCCATGATAGACGCCTTATTCAATCAGCCCACTTATGTGGCCGCCAAAAAGATGCTCGATGTGACCGTCCTTCGCCAGGAAGCCATCGCCAGCAACTTGTCCAATTTGGAAACGCCCAATTACAAGCGCCTGGACGTCGCGCCGTCCTTCGAAGCCCAGTTGAGCCGGGCGGTCCGGAGCGGGGACGCGGCGCAAATTGCCAGTCTCAAGCCCAGTCTGGCCGTGGACTCGTCGGCCGTTTCCGGACGCGGCGACGGCAATACCGTTACCCTGGAATCGGAGATGTTGAAACTCAACCAAAACACGTTCGAGGACGCCCTGGAAACCCAGTTGATCAGCGGCTCGCTGGCGCAACTGCGGCTGGCCATCACGGGCAAGTAACCCTTTGAATTATGATCAGGCTTCACTCCGGCATCAACAGCGACGGTCCTAGACCGCCGCCACAAGAATTATGATCAGCCTGCTTTCCGGCATTGACAGCACCGCCGCCGCCCTGGACGCCGAGCGCATCCGCATGGACGTGGTCTCGCAGAATATCGCCAACGTCAACACCACCAAAGGGCCTGACGGCAAGCCGTATCAGCGCCAGCAGGTGGTCTTTGCCTCGGTGCTGCGGGCGCAGCAAGCCGGGCAAACCGCCGGGGCGCAACAGGTCCGCATCGCGCGCATCGAAAAAGACACCCGCCCGCCGCGCATGATCTACATGCCGGGCCATCCCGACGCCAATGAACACGGCATGGTGGCGGTGCCGGACATCAACATGAACGAGGAAATGGTGGACATGATCGCCGCCTCCCGCTCTTACGAGGCCAATCTGGCCGTGGCCAAAAACGCCCACACCATGGCCATGGCGGCCCTTTCCATCGGCAAACACTAACCCCCCCGCCCCATGGACCCTCTTTCCGCGCTCAAGATGGTGGGCCTTCCCGATTTGCAAAGCCAACTGGCCGGCACGGCCCAGGAGGCGAGCGCCTCGCCAAGAATTTCCATCCCGGACCTGCAGAAATTGTCCCCCGGCCTGGACCTCACCTCTCCCGGCGCCGCCTCGTCGTCCGGTTCCGCCTCGTCGTCCGGCGCCGCCTCCTTTTCCAATGTCCTGGGCGGATTGATCCAGGAAGTTTCCGACAAACAGGCCGCCGCCGGGGACGCGGTGACCGGTTTGCTGGGTGGAAAAAATGTGTCCCTGCACCAGACCATGATTTCGATTGAGGAAGCGAGCGTATCCTTCCAGCTCATGGTGGAAGTGCGCAACCGCCTGCTAGACTCCTACCAGGAACTGATGCGCATGCAGGTGTGATTTCCCAAGCCGCTTTGTCATGAATAAAAACATTTCGCAACTCTTGCAGCAACTGGCCGGCATCTGGAAACAACTGGGCCTGAACCAGCGGATCAGCCTCACCCTCGCCACCCTGGCCGTCCTGGGCGGCCTGGCCGGCGTGGCCTTGTGGTCCAGCCGCCCCGAATTCTCCCTCCTCTACGGCAAACTGGACGAAGGCGAAGCCAGCAAGGTGATCGCCGCCCTGGACGAGGCCAAGGTCCCTTATCAAATCAGCCGCGGCGGCGGCGCCATCCTGGTCCCCGCCGACAAGGTTTATCAGGTCCGCATGCAGATGGCCGGCAAGGGCATTCCCCGGGGCGA
>JBEKIA010000090.1:0-14764 GCA_050011995.1 Verrucomicrobiota bacterium | reverse complement strand
GCGATTGCTCCCTGGATGGCGGGTTGCAGGGCGGGAACATTGTCCGCGAGGACCACGAGAATGTCGCGTCCGGCCGAGGGTGCGGCTTCAGCGGCGGCAATGGCGATAACGCTGTAGTTCTTCGGGAATTCTTTGATCAGGGCGGCCACGATATTGCCCGCCTCAGAGGGAGCGGCCGTGACGGCGGCCTTGACAATCAGGCCAATCTGTTTGAACTGGAGCGTCGCGGCGGTGACGGCGGCGACCGGCGCGGTGGACGGATTGTCGCGCGCCACAGCGGATACAATGGCAACCGTGGCGGCGGGGTTCAGTCCGACGGATGCTTTCACGACGGCAACGGCGACGGCCTGTTTATCGGCGGCGGCGGCTTTGGTCACGAGGTTGGCGGCGGTGGCTGGGAGTTGCAGCGCCGTGGAACCGGCCAGGGCCTTGGTCAAATCAGACGAATCGGAGGCGAGAACTGAAGGAGGAACCGCAAGCCCGGTGATGAACGCGACGCTGGCGACAAGGCTAATTACTCTGGTTTTCATAGATGTCAATATTCAATTTTTCAAGCCGTTAAACCACACCACACTTCTTCCAAGTTGCTCGAATTTTAATCCATCAAGAGGCCATGTCAAGCGGGAAATTCAATTATTTTCAATTACTTTTCTGGACTTTTGGGTCTTTCCAGGGTATCTAATCACCCGGTCTTTCCAAACCGGATATTGGAATTTTGCAAGCGTGGGTGATTTGGTATGAAAACTGCTTCCGTTTAATAGGATGTGTGCCAACCGCGTGGCTCGGCGCCTCCGAGTTCGTCAGAACATTTCTGCGCTTTTCTGCTGCTGGTTCCTGGCGCTGGCAGCAGCGCCGGGCCATCCGGCGGCGGCGGCAATCTACACGGTCACGACTACCGCCGACAGCGGCGCCAACTCCTTGCGGCAGGCGATCCTGGATGCAAACGGGAACCCGGGAATGGATACAATCGCGTTCGATATGCCCGGCCCCGGCCCGTTCACGATCACGCCCGCTTCGGCGTTGCCAACGATTACGGATCCAGTGGTGATTGACGGCACGACGCAGCCGGGCTACGCCGGAGCACCGCTTATTGAAATCAATGGCTCCAGTCTGGCCGCGGGCACGGACGGCCTCCTCATCGCGGCTGGCGGGAGCACGGTGCTCGGGCTGGCGATCAACCGTTGTCCGCGGGACGCGATTCGGCTGGAAAGCCTGGGCGCCAATGTCATCCAGGGCAATTATCTGGGCACGGATCCGTCAGGCACGGTGGCGCGGGCGAACGGGGAAGGCGGCTTGATGATCTACGGGTCGCCGGGCAACTTTGTCGGTGGAACGACCGCGAAGGAGCGAAACCTGATTTCCGGCGGAAACCAAAACGGGATTTATCTGTTCACTTCGACGGCGACGGGGAACGTGATTTCAGGGAATTACATTGGGACGTCGGTCACGGGCCTGGCCGGTTTGGGAAATGTTTACAACGGGCTGGAGATCGCCGCTGCGTCCTCGAACCTCATTGGCGGGACCAGTCCGGGCGCGGGCAATCTCATCTCCGGCAACGGAGAAAGCGGAGTTTATTTTATCTCGGCGCCGGCGACGAGCAATCTGGTGCAGGGCAATTATATCGGAGTGAATGTTGATGGAACCGGGGCACTCGGCAACGGCCTGGATGGGGTGACCATCAACGGGGTTTCCGGCAACACGATTGGCGGAACGACGGCCGGGTCAGGGAACATTCTTTCCGGCAACATGGAAAGCGGCGTCCTCGTCCAGACATCGGGAGCCGCGAGCAACGTCATCGCGGGCAATTACATCGGCACCGACAGCACGGGCAAAGTGGCAATTCCAAACCACACCAACGGGGTCACACTCTACGGCGCGGCCGGCAACACGGTTGGAGGAACCAATGCCGGCGCGCGGAATGTCATTTCGGGCAATCAACAACTTGGCGTCTCCATTTCTTTGAACGGCGCATCCAACAACCTGGTCCTCGGCAATTACATCGGCGCCGACGCCACGGGGACAAACGCGCTGGCGAACACCTACGGCGGAGTGACCATTGACGGGGCTGCCGGGAACGTGGTCGGGGCCGCCAATGGCGGCAACGTCATTTCCGGCAACCTCGGAAACGGCGTGTATCTGGTGGATGCCGGCGCAAGCAACAACATCGTGGCTGGAAATCTCATTGGCGTGGATGCCGCCGGAAAGAACGCGATGGCGAACGAGCTGGCCGGCCTCTATATCCAGGTTCCCGGCAACACCATCGGCGGTGTGGCGCCCGGCGCGGGAAATGTGATTTCAGGCAATGCGGAAAACGGCGTGTTCATTTACGGCGGGACCACAAGCAACAACGTGGTGGAGGGCAATTTCATTGGGACCGATGTGACCGGCAAGACGGCGGTGGCGAACGGGTATTCGGGGGTGGCGATATCCAACGCGCCTGCCAACATCATCGGCGGCGCTGCCGGCGGAGCAGGCAACGTGATCTCAGGGAACGCCAGCAGCGGCATCAACCTGGGCGGAAACACCAGCGGCACCGTCATTCAAGGCAATTACATTGGAACAGACCTCACGGGGAACAACGCGGTGGCAAACTCTGGCGGCGGCATTTATTTTTACGGCTCAGGCACAAACCTTATCGGCGGCGCTGTCGCAGGCGCCGGCAATATCATTTCGGGCAATTTCCAGGAGGGTCTTTCGGTGGGCGACCCTGGGGCAAATGGCAACACGATCCAGGGGAACTTCATTGGAACCAAGGCCGATGGCGTCAGCCCGTTGGGCAATCAGTTGCACAATATTGATTTCCTCGATACGGCCGGCAACAATCTCGTGGGCGGAACGACTCCGGCTGCGGATAACCACATCGCCTACGCGGCAACGTCCGAGTATGACGGAGTGCGGATACGCGCCGGATGTCTGGGCAACTTTGTCAGCCGGAACAGCATCTTTTCCAATGCAGGCTGGGGGATCGTGATCGGGAACGCCGGGGTGACCATCTCCAACCTGGTTACTTTGACGGAAGTGGTCAGCGACGGTGTCACCACAGGGATTCAAGGCTCCATGAGCACCTATGCCCATGGGCAATTCCTGATCCAGTTCTACGAGAACACGGCCCCGAACCCATCTGGTTATGGGGAGGGCCTGGCCTGCATCGGTTCGACCAACATCACCACCGGCGCAAACGGCCAGGCCACTTTTGGCCTGACCCTCCCTGTGGGGGTTGCGCCGGGGGAATATCTTTCTGCCACCGCGACGGACAGCGCCAATACCACCTGGGAGTTTGGCCTCGATGCGACTGTGGTTGCCGCCCCGTCATTCAGCATCACCCTGTCGGGCGCGCGAATGATCCTGGCCACCAATGCCGTTACACACGTCGTGACCACAAACATCATGCCGGCAACCATAACGGCCTCATGGCCGGCCAATCCGCCGGGATTTGTCCTGCAGTGCGCCACCAATTTAACCCCGCCGGTTCTCTGGTCTGCCGCGACCAACACGGTTTCCACCAACGGAGCCGCTTTGAGCATCACCTTGGTTCCCAGCGGATGGATGTCGTTCTACCGCCTTCTCATCCAATAAACTCAAGGATGTTTATGGCTCCGCCGGCAACCCAAGCCGGAAGAACATTTTGAAAGCGACTGTCACTCCCCTTGTGGAAGGGCTTCCGATGCTAAATGCCCTCCATTGTTTGCAGGCAGCAATCAGGTGGGGACGCCTCGCCGAGGCGTCCGGGGGCCGATCCGTTGCGCCGCTGGATGCGGCGCGGACAGCGCGGCGCGCTGTCCCTGCCTGAATAGTTATGTTTGCAAATGAAACCGCCTGGGGATTTTAACCCCCAGGCGGTTTCCTGTAATCTGCGCCGATCCGGGGCGGAGTTATGGGACCGCAAGCTGGTAGAAGGCCTCCCCAGTACCGCTTGGTATGACGATGACATACTGGACAGCACCCGTCACGGCGTTGGCGGTCACCGTGGCGATCGTGGTCCAAGTCGTGAAGTTGGTCGAGCTTTGGATGTAGTAACTGGCGCCAGGCAAGCCCGTGAATGTGATCGTGAGGCTCTGGTGGCCCGGAGTGGCGGTCAGCGTCGGCAACGTGGTCGGGTCAACCTGCAGGGTAAAGCTCTGCGAGTTTGTCGTGAACGAATCGCTGACCGACAAGGTGACCGTTCCCAAACCAGTGGCGTTGGCCGCCGGGGTGATGGTGGCCACTTCATTGCTTCCGTTGTACGAGAAGGCGAAGCTGCCCACCAGGGTTGCCGGGGTGACGCTGCCGCTAAATTGCAGGTTCGTCACGGGCGTCACCGGAGAGGTCACGCTGAAGGGAACGTGCAGCGCGGTGTTTTCGATCGCGTACTGGTTGGTTATCGGCCCCAGCGTCGGCGGAGTCGGCGCAGTCACAGTGACATAGAAGAGCTGATAAACGTTGGTAACACCGTCGCTGACATTGATGGTGATGGCCGAAACCCCGCTCTTGTTGGTCACGGGAACAATGGCCGCGATTTCATTGGTGCCATTGAAGGAGAAATTCACCGCTTTAATCACAGTGGAATCCGAAATGTCGGCGCTGTAGATCAGATTGGTGATGGACGTGACCGAATCAGCCACATTCAACACCACATTCACAGCAGTGTTTACCGTTGTGTTCGTATCCGGAATCGCCGCCAGCGTCGGCGCGTGCTCCACCGGAGTGACGGTGACAGCGAAGGTCTGGGAAGCGTTGGTAAAACCATCGCTGACACTGATGGTGACAATGCCGACCCCGGTCTGGTTGGCCACGACATGGATGGTCGCGAGTTCATTCAGGCCGGTGAATACGAAACTCACCGAACTAATCAAATTGGTGCCGGTGCCGGAGACGGAGGCACTGTAGGCCAGACTGCCGATGGATATGGTCGGATCCGTCACACTCAACACCACGGTCACAGAGCTGTTGACCGTCGTGTTCGTATTCGCAATTGGCGCCAGTGTCGGCCCGGGCGCCGCGGTCACGGTGACCTCAAAGGCTTGAGAAATGTTGGTAACACCGTCGCTGACATTGATGCTAATCGTGGAGGTCCCGAGCTGGTTGGTCGCGGGAACGATGGTCGCGATTTCATTGCTGCCGTTATAGGAGAAATTCACCGCTTTAATCACATTGGTGCTCGAGATCACGGCGCCGTAGATCAGATTGGTGATGGACATGGCCGTATCCGTCACATTCAACACCACATTCACCGGGGTGTTTGCAATCGTGTTCGTATTCGCAATCGGCCCCAGTGTCGGCGGGAACTCCAGTTTTGTGACGGTGAAAACGAAGGTCTGATAAACGTTGGTAACGCCGTCGCTCACATTGATGGTGATAGCGGCGGTCCCGCTCTGGTTGGCCGCAGGAGCGATGGTCGCGATTTCATTGGTGCCATTGAATGAGAAACTCACCGAACCAACCACATTGGTAGCCGAGACGGCGGCGCTGTAGGTCAGACTGCTGATGGGCGCGGCCGCATCGGTCACATTCAACACCACGGTCACAGGAATGTTGACCGTCGTGCTCGCGGCCGGAATTGGCGCCAGGGTCGGCGGGTACTCCACCGGTGTGACGGTCAGCGTTGTGCTGCCTGTCCCGGTGCCGAACTGATCTGTCGCACTGATGGTAATGGTGCTGCTTCCACTCCGATATGGCACCAGCGTTATGTTGGCGGTGAAGTTGCTGCCGGAGCCGGTGATGCCCACCGACGCCACCACATTGGTGTTTGATGCGACGGCCACAAGGTTGCTGGAGCCAAACGTCGCCGTGACATTGGCCAGCGTGATCGGCACCGATATCGGGCTGTTCTCAGGCGTGTTGGTGGAGGAGACGATTGTCACCCCCGGAACCAAGCCCGCACTCACCGTGATGGGGAGGTTGTTGGTCGAGGAAACGGTTCCATCACTGGCGACGACGCTCACGGTTGTCTGGCCGGCCGTTCCATTGGGTGTGAATGTCAACGTGTACCTGCCGGCGCCGTTGGTTGTGATGCCCACCGTCCCCAAGCTTGGGGACATGCTGGCGGTGACGGCCAGAGCGGTCGTTCCTTGCACGTCGCTGGTCGTGAATGGCACTGCCAGCGCGATGTTGGCCGGGGTGTTTGTCTGCCCTACAGGCAGGACAATGGCCGGCGGAATATCCACATACAGGACCGTCAACGGGAACGTGTTCGTCGAGGAATTATGATTGGTATCCGTGAGGGTCAGCGTAATGGTTGCCGTGCCGTTAATGTTAGTCACGGCGGAGGGGTAATTGGCGGTTGGCGTAATCGTCAGCGTTTCGTTGGTTGCTCCCGCGTTGGTGATGAGAAGGCTCGCAACCAGATTCGACGGGACCTGGGCGCCGGCCACGGCAGTAACCGTTATGTTGCTGGCGAAGGTGGAGGCCGAGGCGATCGAGAACGGAATGGTGACACTCGTATTCTCGCTCATCGTCACCGGACTTAGCGGAGTAATCATGGGCCCGATGGTTTGAATGTTTAGCTGCCAGCCGCCGCTGATCGTTCCCGTGTCGGGCGTGCTGTTGTCATACACATAGAGCGACCAGACGCCGTTGGGGTTGGAATTGCTGAAAGCGCTCAAGGCATGGAGATAAGGCGGCGCGTTTGACGCAGTGAAATTCGTGATGTCGGACAGACCGTTCACGTAGTACAAATCGGACGTCGCGGGCGCGTTTGTGCCGCTGGTCAGAGGCCCGCTCGGCGGCATTGCCGCGCCGGCGTCATCAAAGGTCAGGCGCAGGTTGGAAACCCCGATGCCGCCGCCCTCATCGCTCATGAGCATTACCTTTGTGCCCTGCGGTCCCACCAACAAGGCGGAGACGTCGCTCGGGAAGGTGTGTGAGAAGCCGATCAGGGTCGCCGTGACCTTGAGAATATTTGCTCCCACGCCACTGACCGTGATCTGCGATGGATATGGCGTTGCCGCCGAGTTGGCGCTAATCGCTATCGGAGCGCTGTTGGTGAAGAGCGGCACGGTGCTGGGCGCCACCACTACGGTGAACGTTGTGCTGGCCGAGGATCCGCTGACAACGGGCTGCGTGGCCGTTACGGTGATCGAGTTGCTGCCAGTCACCAGCCCCACAGGCGTAACGATGAGGTTGGAAGGCCCGGTGCCAAGGCCCGGGGCGAACGCCAGGCTGCTGGCGGGAATCGGGTTCTGAGACCCCAGCGCGCTCGATGCAGCCGTCACAAGAAGCGCGTTGGTGTTGTAGCCCGTGTCGCTGTAGCCAAGCGCGATTGTCGAGGGCGTTCCCGCCGGGATGGTTATGACGCTTCCGTTTGCCGGTTGGAAAACGACTGGCAGGAAGTTGACGTTCGTAACAGTAACCAGGAAGCTGGCGCTGGCGAGCTGGCCGTAGGAGTTGCTCGAAATGATGGTAACGAGGCTGCTTCCAGTGACATTGACCGACGGGCTGAAGTTAGCCGTCCAAGCCGTGCCGCTCCCGGTGAAGGTCACGTTGGTCGCCGGAAGCAGCGTGGTATTGCTGGAGGTCGCGGCAAAGGAATTGGTGGCGTAAACGGCCGGTGAATCGTCCAGAATAACGAATGATGTCTTGCCGTTGGCGCTGCCTTCACCGTTCGTAATGTTCGTCAACCCGGTGATCTGAAGCGTGGGCTGCGTAAAGATTTGCAGAGTCCAGCCGCCCGTAATGAAACCGGTATCGCCCGCCGAGTCGTCCTGCACATAGAGATTCCAGTTTGTATTAGGATTGAGGCCGTTGAACACGTTCAGGTTCGTCGGATAAGGCCCGGGCGGCGGCGGCGGGTTGGTGGGGCCGTATGTGGGCGAATTGTTGATGCCACTGGTCTCGAAGTTATACGGTTTGGTGGGCTGATAGTCGGACGGCAGGAAGGTGCCGCTGGTCAGGGCCTGCGCGGCCGGGACCGGCCCGCTCGCGTTGGTGCTAAACGTCAGGTTCAGGCCTGTAACCTGGACTCCTGATCCCGCGTTGTTCATCAGAACCGTATTGCTGCCGTTAGGGCCAACCAGCAAAATTCCAACGTCCGACGGATACTGGTGTTGGAATCCGTTGACTGTGACAACGACTTGCGAAACCAAACCCACCAAGCCGCTGACGCCGATTGTGCTCGGCGAGGGTATGGACGGCGAGACGTCCACAATATTGATGGGCGCGGAGTTGCTGTAGTAATGCTGCTGGCCGGGCATTGCGAGGACCTGGAAACTTGTGGTATTCGTCAAACCATTGGAATCGATCGCGGTCAATTGGATAATTGAGCTGACCCCGCTAAGAATGGACGTCGGCGCGGTTGTGACAGCCACCGTCCACGTTGCGCCGGCCGTGTTGCTGGTCGTCCCGTTATACAGGGGTGTGCCCAGCGAGCTGACCGGCGCCGCGACGGTTTCCCCGTTGGGCGCGCTTTGATTGATGGCGCTGACCGTGACCACGGGCGCAGTGGAGTCCGCGCTGATGACCTGGAAACTAATGTTCGTCGTGTTTCCTCCAATGACCGAGACGGCCGATGACGGAACGTTGGTGAATGCCGGCTTGAACGTTCCGGGAGTCACCGTGTTTGTGAAGCTGCTCGAGATCACCGTAGGACTGTTAAACGCGCCATCGGAGTTTGTAACAAAGATCCATACCACAGCCGTGCCCACCTGACTGGCAACCGGAGCCAGGTTAAGGATGAGATCGCCGGAGTTAGCCGCGGTGGTGGAGGCAAAGTTCGACAAGTTCACAAAATTCGTCTTGAAAAACGCGCCGGCATTTGTCGTGGATGCGCCCGTGCTGAACGTCAGGCCGCTGTTGGCGATGACCGAGGTATTGCTGGAATACGCCACCACCGAAACGGTGGACAGCGGATCGCCGATTTGCGTCACAATAAACTCGGTTGTGTTGCTTCCATTTTGGTTTATGGTTATCGGACCGAGCCGGGTCATGGTGGGCGCCATGTTGCTCTTAACGACGGCCACCGGGTAAGTCACGCTGTTGGAGGACCCGTCAGTGGAACGGAACACAGTAAAGGTAATGGTGTTGGTTCCGGTCTGCAAAGCCGCCGGAGTAAGCGTCGCAGTATAATCGTTGGTAAAACCGTTGACCGCAGTTAAGCCGCTATTGTTGCCGGCGGTTATACCCGAACTCGGGAACAACGTGCTATTCGTGCTGGTGACAGCTACCGTGACGCTGCTGCCCGTGCTGTCCACCACATGGTAGCTGATCGTTACTTGGTTGTTCTGGCCGGCGGCGTTCTCTGGAATGGAGAGCGGACCGGGAAGCGTGTTTGTATCCAGCGAAATCTGCGGTGTGGTGGAAATGGAAAGCGTCCAACCATTGAGAATGCTCACCGTATCGCCCGTGTTGGTGTCCACCACCCAGAGCGACCACGTCCCGATGGGGGAGAGGCCGTTGAACACCGCAAACCGGTCAAAATAAGGCGGGGCCGGAGCCGCGCCCGGCAGGGCATTGGTCTCGCCGTTGTAACTGGTCGCATGGAGAAGCGCCGTGCCGCCATTTGTGGCCAGAGCGTTCGTGGCGGACCCCAGGGCGTTGGTGTCGGCAAACCACAGTGTCAGATTCGAGGACGCGTTTGTGCCGCCCGCGCCGGACAAGAGCAGGACCGACGTTGTTCCATTAGGAGCCTCCAACAGGATCGAAACGTCGCTGGGAACACTGGCGCTCAACGAGTTCAATGTTACGGCGGCCCCGTTCACGTTCCCAATCAAGGCGCCAGGCGCAATGGTAATGGTGGATGGATAAGCCGAAGCCACGCCATTGTTGACACTAATCGAAGACGGATTGGCAAAGACAGTCGTCGAGGAAGCAGTAACCTGGATGGTAAAACTGGCGGTGCCCGTGGTGGTGACGCCTCCAACCACCTGGCTATTGGTGACAGAAATCAGGCTGGTTCCTACCGGCGTGCCGGACGGGACAATAATCGTGATGGTTCCGGTATTCGTGCTCGGCACGGCGTCTGTGAAAGACGTCTGGCTGATGATGATGTTAGCCGGGTTGTTGGGAACCTCGGCCGGAGTCCCCGAGGAAGCCGAGATGGTCAAAGTCGCGTTGGACTCAAAAGTGATGGCCGAGAATGGAATGTTCGTGGAATTTCCGGAGGTTACCGAGTAAGTGCCGTGGGAGAACGGCGCGATGGCCGGATTCTGAATCACATGGTTGATGTTCAGGTTTACCGCCAGCGTATTGGTCAGGTTATTGGTATTCCACAGGGTGAAGATCAGCGCGGCTTGGTTTGTGCCGAAGACATTGGTCAAGGGCGTGACCAAGTATGTCACCGTGCCGGGCAAGCCCTTGGCAAGGCCGCCGGACGGAACATTGGAGCTGGTTTCAGTAATGCCGCTGGCGGCCACGAGCGCCGCGTTTGTGCAGGTAAGACTGAGATTTGAAGGAAAGAGGGTCGCATCCACGTTGGAGAAGGTGAAGGTAATTGAAGCGCTTCCATTTTCAGCGATTTGCAGGATGGAGGGCGAAGGGGTCGCGATGCCAGGAGGCTGATTCACTTTCTGTATAATCAGGTTAAAGGTGCCCGTGGCTGTGTTGGCAGGGCTGTTGGTGTCTGACACCGTCACCGTGATGGAATTGGTTACGTTGGCGTTTTGGACGCTGGAAGGATAGTTGGCATTCGGGACGATCAGCAGGTTGGTCGGTCCTGAGGGCGTGCCGTTGCCCTGCACTGTCACAGTCACGTTCGCAGTGTTGGTGAAGGCACTAATGGCAGCGGTCAGGTTGGAAAGTCCCATGCTGGCGTCCGTGAGCGTCAGCGGGACGTTGATGGTGCCATTTTCCGCAACGGTCTGGTTGGCAATCGCGGCGAGCGCCGGCCCGGTCTGAAGGAACAATATCCAACTGGCGATGCTGCCGCTGTCCGGGTAGGCGGTATCCATCACATAAAGATTCCACGCGCCGCTGGGCGACGAGCTGCCGAACGCGCTTGTCAAATTGCCCAAATAGCCGCTGGCAGGCGCCGGATTGCTGAACACCAGCGGAGAAACGTAATTGCCTGGCAGATAGGTGCCGCTGGTCAACTGAGTGAGCTGAGGGATGGCCGAGCCGGCGGACTGGCTGAACTGCAAAGTGACATTGTTGGCCGGAAGCTGGTTGCCCGCGCCGGCCATCAACACCACGGTCTTCCCATTGGGCCCTTGCAGGAGGACATCCACATCGGAAGCGTCATTGTGGTTAAAGCCGATCAATTCCACTTGCACCCCGCTGACCAAGCCCGCGACGTTGGAGACGTTAATGGTGGAAGGATAATTCGTGGGCAAGGCCTGGACAGGATAACCAAAGTTGCCCGGTCCCATCGTAATGGCGCCGGGGCTGGCAAAGGCCAGGTTCGTAGTGACGGTCAGTGTGAAGGTGGCTTTGGCCGTTTGGTTGGTGCCGTCGGTCACCGACAGGACGATGGTCGCGGA
Organism: Verrucomicrobiota bacterium; assembly: GCA_050011995.1. GTDB lineage: Bacteria > Verrucomicrobiota > Verrucomicrobiia > Limisphaerales > Palsa-1400 > JBEKOF01. The sequence continues at coordinate 3,377 of JBEKIA010000090.1, read as the reverse complement.
GCCGGTCCCCACGCCGACAGGCTGAATGCTCATCAAATAAATATTGGTGCCAAAGTTTGTGCCGTTGGTTACGACCGTGATTACAGGAGCCGGGCTCAAACCTGTGGAACTGACCGAGATCGTGTTTTGATTGGTCGTCTGCACATCCCAAACCGCAAACGGGATGTTGAGGAGCGGGACGGCAGCCGGCGTGCTGAGGGTGACATTGGTCACCAGAATAAGAGGCTGCTCGAGGACTTGAGTCACTATGAACTGCAAGTTATTGCTGGAAGCGCTCCCGCTGGCATCGGTGGCCACGACGAGGATGTTGTTCGTTCCATACTGATAAGGATTGGGTGTCACCGAGAACACCGCCTGGTTGACCGTGCCATTATTGGTGACGGGAACCGGGTTGGCGATCGTGATGGACGGCTGGGAAGAGGAACCCGAAGCGGTCACCAGATTGGTGACGGTAAAAGTAATGTTGGCGGCTTCGGCGTCACCCACCTGGATCACGAAATTGGTGGGAGTGTTTTCCAGCGTCGAATAGTTCGTGGTCGTCGGGCTGACGTTGGGCGCCGTGATGATGGACAACTGCCAGCCGTAACTGATCAAGCCGCCTTTGCTGCCATTGGTGTCAAAGGCATACAGGCTCCAGGTTCCGTTGGGATTGATGCCCTTGAAGGAGGTCACCAAATTGGCCCCGTAACCGGCGCCCGGCCCCGGAGCGTTCGTCGGCGCCGCCGTTGTGTACGCGCCGGCTCGATAATTGGTCGGGCAATAGATGTTGGTGGAAGAGATCAGGCCATTCGTCGGCAACACGGCCGCTCCGCTGTCCGGCCCTGAGAGCGAATTGGAGAAGGTCAGGTTGACGTTCGTCAATGCCGCGTTCGTTCCGGCACCGCCCATCAGATAGACGGCTGGAGACTGACCCGGGGCGTTGGTAGGCCCGACCAGAAGAAGATTCAGGCCCGTCGCGTCATTATTATAGGTCACGCCATAAAGCGTTACGACTACATTTTCCAACGTGCCGACCAAGCCGGTGACCTGATTGGTGGAAGGATAAGGCAAGCCATTCGTATTGGTGCCGCTAATGCTAATGGGAGCGGCGTTGTAAGAGAGCGGACTTCCCGGCGCGGTCACGGTCAGCAGGAATATATTGGTAGCCGGGGTGCTTTGGCCGTCGGAAACCACGACCGTGATATGAGCGGGCCCGCCCTTGGTCCCAACCGGGAACAAGCTGAGATAGTTGGTTTGCCAGCTCGGGCTCGGGGGCGGCGCGCCGCTGGACGCGCCGCGAGTGACCACCATATTGCCGGCGGTCGGCAGCATCGTCGGGTTGTCGGAGCTGACAGTAACGGTGAGATTTGCCGCGTTCGTGTCCGGCGAACTGATCACGAAGGGCAGATTGAGGATCGGGTCCCCGGCAAAGGTCACCTGCTCCGGGATAAACCCGATCGTTGGCGGCTGAGCAACAAAGCTCACCGTCAGCGTGATGGCGGGGGTATTGGTGGTCGTGAATATGCTGGATGTGCTTCCTGGCAACCCGTTGGCTTCCGAGAAGATGTTCGTAATGGTCACCGTTCCGGCGTCGTTGTAATTGCCGGTCAGTTGCATTATATTTGTGGTGTAATTGGTGCCGCCGACAATGGCGTTGCTGACCGTGTAGGTGGTGCCATTGACAATCGCGCTCGCGCCACTGGCAAGCATGGTCGCGGTTGCCAGCGTAGTGCCAGAATAATTCGATGTCGGGGGGTACATTGAAACCGTGGGCGCCGCGTTCTGGGCGCCTACGGTGTCAGACGTGACAAATACCACGTTGGTGGTGGCGGACTCGGTCATGGTAAAACTGGCCCCCTGCACCGGTTCCTGGACCACAGGCGCCGGATAGACATCCAGCACCCAGCCGCCGGAGATGCCCAACGGTTGCGCGCCGTAATTAGTGACCCAGAGTGTCCAGAAGTTGGCGGCTCCCGTATTGGTTGGAGAATGGCCGCCCAGCGCGGTTGCCAATGCGGCTGTTCCCGCCGCGGCATTGAGCACGTAATTGCTCACCGAATTATTGGCCCCGGTGCCGGCCGCAGGCAGGGTGTTATTATTAGCCACATGGGGCGTCCCGAGCGTGTCTGCGAACGTTAGCTCCGCAAACGTCGAGGGGCTGTTTCCGGCGGCCGCTCCGATCAGAGGCACCATCGTGGTATCCGGCGCCACCAACGCCAGACCCAGGCTGGAGGGAAGAATGTTCGTCAGGCCAAGAAGCGAAACCGATATTCTTCCAATCGGCCCCAAGTGGGTGAGGTTGGTAATAGTAATGTTGGTGAACTGGGCGCTGGTTCCAGGTCCAGCCGGGACAATGAGCGAGTTTGTATTGAAATAGACCAATGGCCCGGTAAGCCCCGCGTTGGTCAATGGGGCAACGATTACAGTAACCACCTGGGTGGCGGACAACCCGACCCCGGGAGTGGTGTCGGTTGCAACGAAGTTCAGGTAATTGGTGCCAATAGGGAAGCCGCCGGGGACGATCGTGAAGTTGAAGTTGTTCGTTCTGCCGATGACGGCCGGGGTTGCCCCGGAAAGGCTGGCGGTGTTGGTGAAGACATTGGAGTTGACGCCCACATTGCCGAGGTTGACATTTGTCGCCACAACGCTCAACGCCATGCTGCTTCCGGGATTGCCATCCAGAGAGATCAGGCTCATCAGGGTGGGCGCCGAAGCCACCCCATTGCTCGTGGTGATGGTTGCGTTTGCCAACGAAATCTGGGGCGCAATCGGAACGTGGCTCACGGTGAGAAAGATGTTCGAGGACGAAGCTGTGCCGCCGTTGCCGTCTGTCATATTGATTGTAAAACCGGCCTTTCCGTAGAGGTTCGCATTAGGCGTGATGGTCACCATATTGGTGCCGTTGGGAGTGGGATTGGCGGGGGTGAACGTGAAATCCAGGATGTTGTTGGATATGAAATCCACGTACTGCCCAGTCGAGTTTGTGTAGCCAATGTTCCCGTTGGTCACGACCAGGCTGATGCTCGGAGTCAGAATCACGCTGGAACTGGCGTCGCTGACGGTAAAGAAAAAGTTGGTGGACTGGCCCTCGTTGAGCGTGACGCTGGTATTGGTCACGTTGACCACCGGCTTGGTGTAAAGATTCAGGGACCACGAAGCAATCGAACCGGTGGCGGGCTGTGAATCGTCCAGCACGTAAAGCGACCATGTGCCGGTATAACTGGAGGGCAACAGGCCGTTAAACACGGTCAAATTCGGCTCATTGGTGACGGGGGCCGGCGATGGAAACTGCAGGGTCGTGCCGTAGGGGGAACTGTCGCCCGTGTGGTAGGTGGCTCCATTGGTGAGCGGCGCGATGGTGCTCAACGTTGACAGGAAGACGTTGGGGGCGTCGTCAA
>JBEKIA010000089.1:0-14865 GCA_050011995.1 Verrucomicrobiota bacterium | reverse complement strand
CTGGCGGAAGTTTCGCCCAAGCCATGAACCAAGAGGCCGACATGGTGATCTACGTTTACGGTTTCACGCAGGCCGGCCTCGCGCCGGAAGCCGCGGGCGGCGCCATGACCGAAGACGGGGTTTATGCCAGCCTTCTCATTGGCGGGATGGATGAATCGCACCCTTCGTTGTTCCGGCGCAGGGGGAGAGTGGCCGCGATCTTGAGCCGGGTTTCGCGGTCTGAATTCTGCGGGCCAACGGGTGAAAAGAATCTGCAAGACCTGGCTTGGCTGGCCCCGCGCGCCTGCCGGCACCAGGCCGTGCTGGAGCAGGTGATGCCCTTGGGACCGGTGTTGCCGGCGCGGTTCGGGACGCTCTTTTCCTCGACGGCAAGCCTGGAAAGCTTTATGGGCAAACATGAAGCCGCCATGGCCCGGTTTCTGGAGCGCGCGGATGGCCGGGAAGAATGGGCGTTGAAGGGCTTCCTGGACCGGGGGCAGGCGGAGGCGGAGTGGCTGGCTCGCCGGCGCTCCGAGGAGCCATGCCCATCGGATGGCCCGCCCGGCGCGGCCTACTTGCGGGAACAACGCCTGCGCATCGAGGCCGGGCAGGCGTTGGACGCCCGGCTCGCGGAGGCGTGTGACGACCTCTTCAACCAGTTGAATCCCCTGGCCTCTGAAATTGTCGCGCGCCGGATTTCGGCGCGCCAAACCCCGGAGAGGGCGCGGGAGTTGGTGCTGAATTGGGCGTTGTTGTTGCCGGCGGCGGCGGCGGCGGATTTTCGCGGCCGGATTGACCGCGTCAGCGCGGATAAGCCGATGGGCGGCCTGGCCTTCGAAGTGTCCGGTCCCTGGCCCCCTTACAGTTTCTGTCCGGTCCTGGAAGCGGAGGCGCCGCCGCCAGGGACCATGGCGGGGGAGTAGAATCATGAGCGGAGACCATGCGAGCCCCAAGGGGGATGCGAGCCTTTACGAGATGCTGTTGAATGCGATCCCTTCGTCGGTGTTGCTGGTCGGGCGGGATTTGCGGATCACGCTGGCCAACCGCAATTTTCTGGAAAGGAGCCGGCGCACCCGGGAAGAGACGCTGGATCGGCGATTGCCGGAAGTCTTCCCGCCGGCGATTTTGGATCACACGGAGATTGTGCGGCGCATTCAAAGCGTGTTTGAAACCAACACGCCAACCACCGGCGAAAGAATCACCTACCGCGCCCCGGGCGGATTGATGCGGATTTACTATTACCGGGTGCTGCCCTTGCCGGACCGGGACAACGTGGAGTTCGCCATCCTGGTGATGGAGGACGTGACGGAACGGGAGCGTTTGAGCGAGGACATCCGGCGGATGGAGCGCCATCTGAGGATCGTGGTGGAGAGCACCAGCGAAATAATTCTTTCGACCGACACCGAGGGCCGGATTCTCAGTTGGAACCAATCCGCCGAGCTGATTTCGGGCTACACCCCGCAGGAAGTGGAAGGAAAGTACTTCTGGGGGTTTTGCGCCCCGGAGCACCAGGCCGGCGTGCGCCGGTCGTTTTCCGAACCAAAAGCGGCGAAAACTCCGCAACGGCTGGAATGGAATTTGGTGACCAAAGGCGCCAAAGAGATTCCCGTTTCCTGGATTTGTTCGCCCATGATGGACGACCAGGGCGACACCATCGGCATTGTGGCGGTCGGGCGCAACCTGAGCGAAAGCTTCAAGCTGGAAGCGCAATTGCTGCAGGCTCAAAAGCTGGCGGCCCTGGGGGTGATGGCCGGCGGCATTGCCCATGAGTTGCGCAATCCTCTGGCGATCTGCTCCTCCGCCGCCCAGTTTTTGATGGAGGAGGAAATCACGCCGGAGTTTCGCCGCCAGTGCGCCCAGAAACTGCAACAGGGAATGCAACGGGCCTCCGGCATCATCGAGCACCTCTTGAAATTCACCCGGCCTTCCGAGCGGGGCGATCTGGTCAGGTTGGATCTGCTGGCCGTTCTGAAAGAAACGCTGGCGTTGGTGGCCGATCAGGCCAAGATCCAGAATATCAACATAAGGGCGCAACTGCCCGATACGCCCGCCTTCGTGCATGGGGACGCCCACATGCTCCAACAGGTGTTCATGAACCTGTTCTTGAACGCCATCCACGCCATGCCCACCGAGGGCCAACTCAGCGTGGTCGTCGAGACCGCCCCCCTCCAGGTCAGCGTCCAGGTGGCCGACACCGGGCACGGCATCGCTCCAGCGGACCTGGGCAACATCTTCGATCCGTTCTACTCCAAGTCCAACGGCAGAAGAGGCACCGGCCTGGGCCTGCCGCTTTGCTATGCCATTGTCAAACAGCACGCCGGCACCATTGAGGTGGACAGCGTGCCGGGACAAGGCAGCGTTTTCACGGTGCGATTGGACCTGAGTCCGGACTGATCGCGCAAGCGGAGCGATGAACCGTGAATACCTCATTGTGGATGACGAGCCGGACCTGTGCTGGGCCTTGGAGAATCTCCTGGCCTCCCAAGGGCTGCCCTGTCAAAAAGCGCAGACCGCCCAAGCGGCCCTGGACTTGATGAAGGCCCACCAGTTCCGACTGGCGTTCCTGGATGTGACGCTGCCGGACATGAACGGACTGGAATTGGCCAGGCGTTTGCGCAAGTTGGACCCTGGCCTGCGCTTCGTCATCGTCTCCGGCTTCCTTTCCAAGGAAGCGGCGGCGATGGCCCAGGCCCAGGCCGAAGGACTGATTTGCGCCTGTATCAACAAACCTTTCCTGCACGAGGAAATCCTCAGCGTCCTCGAGGATTTGGCGGCGGCGGACGGGGCGGGGTGAGGAGGGATCTCCCCGCCGGCAGGGAGGGCGGGCCAGGGAACAAATTCCCTAAAAGCCGCCGGCGGGCCGTTGCTCCATCCAAGAACCGGGGGAAATCCCGGCGCAGAGGGCGGCGCGCGCGCGGCGGCGGCTCCCCTGCCCGGACTTGGCATGGCCTATGCGTCAGTGGCCGGCGGGAACGCTTCCAGATGTTCTGAAAGGTTCATGAGAGACTGAAACATTAAAAGGAAAAACTAATATGGCAAAAGTTACAAAATCAACAGACTCGTCGAGTCTGGCGGAAGTCGTGGATCGAATTCTTGACAAAGGCATCGTCATTGATGTCTGGGCCAAGGTCTCGCTGGTCGGAATCGAACTGGTTTCCATTGAAGCCCGCGTGGTCATCGCGTCGGTGGAGACATACCTGAAGTACGCCGAGGCGATCGGCCTGACGGCGACCGCGGCGGCCCCTGCCTAAAGAGAGCGGTGGCGGCAAGCGTCGGGCGGGGAGTTGATTCCATTCTCCGCCTGACCCAACAGGGCAAGCAGGAATCCTCGAAGCAGGAAAGGTTTTCTATGACATATAATTTAACCAATGACATGGCGCGGTTGTGCGGCGAGATTGCCGCGTTGCGGGGCAGCCGCGGGGATTTGATGAGCAACCTCGCGCAAACCCGCGTGGAAACGCAGGCGGCGGTTAGCCGGATGCTGGACGGTTTCGGAGAGGCCCGACTGGAGATGGCCAAAGATACCAAAGCGGAACTGGGCGGATTTGTCGCCCGCGTCAAAGATGCGGTGACTGAACTGCGGCAAAACGTCGCCAGGTTGCAGGATGAATTCCGGGATGACCTCGCGGGCGCCCACCAGGCGTGGCATGGGGCCGGCGCCGGGCTTCGGCCGGCGTCAACGGCCGCAAAGCCGTCTTTTCGGGTTGAGGAGCCGTCCGACGAGTCGGCGCCCAAGGCGAGAAAGAAGAAACGGTAGGACCAGCGCGCTGCCACCGTTTATCAGAACAGTTTGGCCTCAATGATCGGGTTGCTGGGATGAATGGGCTGCATGGGTTGCATGGGTTGCATGGGTTGGCGCCGCGCGAGAGCGGGCGGGGGGACAACCGATCATTGAGGCCGTTCTGAGCAGCATGACCTGGCCTGGGACAACGATGAAAACACTGACGTTTCCGCATGAATATTCATAACTCCCAAACAACGGGAAGAGAAAGGGTGGAAACCGCCCCCGACACCTTTTTGCCCGAACCCAGCAATGGGTTTGTGACGACGCCGTTTGTGGAGCAGATCGCCCGGCGGGCGCTGACCTATTTGCAGGCGGGCTATCCGATCCATTTCGCCGGCGCCGCCGGCACGGGCAAGACCACGGTGGCGTTTCATGTGGCCGCCCAACTGGGGCGGCCCGTGTCGCTGATTCACGGGGACGATGACTTCGGCAGTTCGGACCTCGTCGGCCAGGACAGCGGCTACCGCAAGCACAAGGTCATAGACAACTACATCCATTCGGTTGTGAAATCCGAGGAGGAGATGAAGTCCCTCTGGCTGGAAAACCGGCTCACCATCGCCTGCCAAAACGGGGACACGCTCATCTACGACGAATTCAACCGCTCGCGCCCTGAAGCCAACAATCCCTTTCTGAGCATCTTTTCCGAACGCATCCTCAACCTGCCAAAGCTGCGCCGCTCCGGCGGCGGTTACTTGCAGGTGCATCCGGAATTCCGCGCCATTTTCACCTCCAATCCGGAAGAATACGCGGGCGTCCATAAAACCCAGGATGCTTTGATGGACCGGTTGATTACCATCCAGCTCGAACACTACGACCGGGAGACGGAGATTGAGATCACCATCGCCCGCTCCGGCATCGGCCCGGCTGATGCCCAAATCATCGTGGACCTGGTGCGCAAGCTCCGGCGGGTGGGCGTGAACAACAGCCGGCCGACCATCCGCGCCTGCATCGCCATCGCCCGCGTGCTCAAATTGCGCGGCGTGCATGCCCAACCGGAGGATTCCATCTTCCAATGGGTCTGCCGCGATGTCCTGAGCACGGAAACGGCCAAGGTCACTCGGGACGGCCGCTCCATCATGCCCCAGAAGGTGGAGGAAGCCTTGCTCGGAGGGCTGCGCGCCACGACGGGTTCCATCCCGCCCATTTCCCTGGGCCCGCGCCCGCGCAATGCCAACAAGAAAGGAAACGGAGAATGCCTCCTCCAAAACGAATAATTCGCGGCGTCAAAGACATCCGCACCCGTTCCGGCACGCCGGACCAAGTGGTCGTCCCGTACAAGGCCTACATGGCCATCACCGCCTTGGAGATGGAAAAATTCCGGCGCGAAACCGAACGCGAAAACCTGACGCTCCGGTTGAACAGCGTCAACGCCCGTCTCCAGACGGTGGAATCGGAAAAAGAGGCCCTGTTGCAGCGCCTGGGCAAGGAGGCCGCCGGCCGGCCCAGCCGGCGGCCGATCACATCCTCCCGGCCCATCCGGGATTGCCCCGCGGCGGGCCATGCCGGCGGATTCAAATTCCAGTATTGACCCGGAGTCAGAGCTATGAACACGACTTCCCAATCCGGCCCGCTCGAGGGTGGAGAATACCTGTATGCCATCGCGGCCCTCCCGAAGGAGCGCACCTACGATGTCTCGGGCATTCACGGCGGCGCCGTTTACAGTGTCCGCAATGGCCGCGTGGCGGCGGTGGTGAGTGATTGCGTCCGCCAAAAACTCCGTCCGGAGCGCGCCCACCTGGCGGCGCACAAAGAAGTCCTCCAGCGTCTGATGCTGGACAGCACGGTCCTGCCGATGGCCTTCGGCACCATTGCGGACGATCTGAAAGCGGTTCGGCGTCTGCTCGCGCTCAACCAGGAAGTCTTTTTGGAACAACTGGAGCGCGTGGCCGACAAGGTCGAGATGGGCTTGCGCGTGAAGTGGGACGTGCCCAACATCTTCGAGTATTTCATTGATATTCACCCCGAATTGCGGGCCGCGCGCGACCGTTTGCTGGGGAACCAGCGCGAACCCCGCCAGGAGGACAGGATCGAACTGGGACAACTGTTCGACCGCATCCTCAACGAGGACCGCGAAGCCCATGCGGAAAAGCTGGAGGAGGCGCTCGCGCCCTGCTGCGCCGAAATCAAGCGCTCGCCGCTGCGCAATGTCAACGAGGCGGCCAATCTCAATTGTCTGGTCGGGCGCCGCGGGCAAACGGAACTGGAAGAGGCGGTTTTCCAGGCCGCCAGACTGTTTGACAACAACTACGCCTTTGATCTCAACGGGCCGTGGGCGCCCCACAATTTCGTGGAGATGGACCTCAAACTCAACGGCCGAACATGAAGCGGATTCCCCATGCTGCTCCTTGACAACCTCCTGTTCTCTCCCATCTACGCCACCGTCTGGGCGGCCCGCCAGGTCCATCACGCCATCCAACAGGAACAAGCGGCGGAACCCGAGCGCATTACCGCGGATTTGAGCGAGTTTTACATGATGCTGGAAACAGGCCGGCTCACCGAGGCGCAATTCAGCGCCCGCGAGAAGGAGTTGCTCGACCGGTTGGACCGGATTCAATCCAGATGAGCGCGCCGACCCCATCCTTCCTGGCGGACCAGGGCATCAGACTCCTGCTCTTCGGCGGCAAGGGCGGAGTGGGAAAAACCTCTTGCGCCACGGCGACCGCGCTGCAACTGGCCAGAGATTCTCCCGGCGCCGCCTTTCTTCTGGTATCCACGGATCCGGCCCATTCTGTGATGGACAGCCTGGCCGGGGCCATGCCGCCGCCCAATTTACAGGTCACCGAACTGGAGGCCCAGGCCTGCCTGGCCGCCTTCAAAGGCCGGCACGGTCCCAAGCTCTACGCCATTGCCTCGCGGGGGACCTTCCTCGATTCTTACGACATCAGCCGCTTTTTGGACCTTTCCCTTCCGGGGTTGGACGAACTGATGGCTTCCATGGAAATCGCCGGCTGGGTCGCCGCCCGGCGTTACCAAACCATCGTGGTGGATACCGCGCCCACCGGCCACGCGCTCCGATTGCTGGCCATGCCTGCGCTGCTCCACAATTGGCTCGGAGCTTTGGAGGCCTTGCTGGCCAAACACCGCTACATGAGACAGCTATTCACCGGCGCGGCGAGCCGCGACGAAGTGGACGTTTTCCTGGAGGAACTGGCCGACTCCGTCCAACAGATGGAAGCCTTGCTCCAGGATTCCACGCACAGCCGGTTTGTGCCCGTGATGCTGGCCGAAGAGATGAGTCTGAGCGAAACCCGCTCCCTGCTGGCCGAACTGAAACGCGCGCGGGTGCCGGTGAACGACATTGTCGTCAACCGGCTGTTGCCGGAAAATGAATGTCCGGTTTGCGCGGACGAACGCTTCCAGCAAAGCCGCATCCTGGGTGAAATATTCAGCAGCCACAATTTGTCGCCCTACGCCTGGTGGGGCGTGCCCCTCTATCCGAAGGAAGTTTGCGGAGCCGAGGGCCTTCTTGCGTTTTGGAGAGGATTGACGCGCCTGACCCGGAGGCCGGCTGGTCCTCCAGCGCCGGTTTGCCCGACCCGCCCGCGAGTGGAAACGGCGGCCCGCCCGCCCGGCGAAACCTCGTTGTTGCTCTTTGCCGGCAAAGGCGGCGTGGGCAAGACCACGCTGGCCTGCGCCACCAGTGTGCGGTTGGCCCTGGACTCGCCCGCCCGCGAGGTGCTGCTTTTTTCCACCGACCCCGCTCACTCACTGGCCGACTGCCTGGAAGCGCCGGTGGGACCCGCCCCAAGACGGATCTGCCCCGGCCTGACGGCGCTGGAGATTGACGCCGAATCCGAATTTCGCGCGCTGAAGCAACTTTACAACGAGGAGTTGCAGTCTTTCCTCCGCTCGCTTTTGGGCGAAATGGACCTGGCCTTTGACCGGGAAGCGATGGAACGAATCGTGGACCTTTCGCCGCCGGGGCTGGACGAAGTCATGGCCCTCACCCAGGTGATGGACCTGTGCGAGCAACACCATTACCGCACCCTGGTCCTGGACTCCGCGCCGACCGGGCATCTGATCCGGCTTTTGGAAACGCCGGAGTTGGTGGACTGCTGGTTGAAGGTCTTTTTTGGCCTGTTCCTCAAATACAAACAGATTTTTCGCCTGCCGAAGGTTTCGCAACGGCTGGTGGAAATGTCCAAATCCCTCAAACGCCTGCGCGCGCTGCTGGCCGATCCGGCCCAGTGCGCCCTCTACGGTGTGACCATCCTCACGGACATGGCTTTTGAAGAAACCAAAGACCTGTTGGCGGCCTGTCAGCGGATGCAGATTAACGCGCCCTTGCTCTTCCTCAACCTGGCCACGCCACCCGGCCCCTGCCGCTTGTGCTCCGCGCTCCGGCGCCGGGAAACCGTCATCGAACAAAAATTTCGGCAGGCCTTCCCCGCCGCGGCGCAAGTGGTGGTCTATCGGTATGGGGAACCTCGCGGTTTGGCGCGTTTGGGCGATCTCGGCCGTCTTCTCTACGCCGCCCCGGCCGCAAAGGGAGCGAATCATGCGTGAGTTCCTCCCCCAGCCAACCCGGCACATTTCCTTGTGCGAAGCCCTGGATCGCGTCCTGAACACCGGCGTGGTGGCGCTCGGCGAAGTGACCCTGTCGGTGGCCGACGTGGACCTGATTTACCTGGGGCTGCAACTGGTCGTCACTTCCATCGAAAGCGGACGGGAACTCGCTCCGGCAGGCGCCGAGCCTGAACCCGGCCCCGATTCGCGCGGCGGCCCGCCGCTCATTGCCGGAGAGGAAAGGCCGGCCCGCCAGCCGGGAAAGCAGCCGCCCGGCGCCGCTTTGCCCCTGCCGCCGGCGGGCCGGACCGGCTCGCTTCCTTGCGGCGCCCCCGGCGAACAAACCGAACTCATGGCCGGCGCCCCCGCCCGCGCGGACTCAAACCGGGAAAAAAACGGGCTGGGGAAATTGGTCTTGACATTGATGAAGCTCCTGCACGAACTCCTGCAACGCCAGGCCCTGCGGCGCGTCCAAGGCGGCGCCCTCACCCCGGCCCAGATTGAGCGGCTGGGCGTGACGCTCATGAACCAGGCCCGGGAGATTGAGCGGCTGCGCAAAGATTTCGGCCTGCCGGAAGAAGACCTCAACCTCGACCTCGGCCCGCTGGGCAAACTGCTCTGACCCCTATGACCACGCAACGGCACATCGAACATTCCACCAGCGGCGCCACCCTGGCCGACCTGCTCGAACGGATATTGGATAAAGGCATTGTCATCGCCGGCGACATCAAGGTCAAGATCGTGGACATCGAGTTGCTGACCATCCAGATCCGGCTGCTGGTTTGTTCTGTGGACAAGGCCAAGGAGATCGGCGTGGATTGGTGGGTCAATCATCCTGCTTTCAGCCGTTGCCAGCAAGAGCGCCTCTCGGACTCCGTCCTCAAGATCGAAGAGCGGCTGGCCAAGATCGAGACACGGACGCCCACCGCCGTGGATTCGGGTTAAACCGTTTTCCCTCGCGCTGACCACCGCCAAGCTGAAGATGAAACAAGGCCAAAGGGCAAACGAACAATGGATCAGATATGGAGCAAAGGACTGGCAATCTCGACGGCAGCGGGCAGGAAAGCGGTCCGGCAACGGGCCTGCCCCTGGAAACCATGGAAGGATCGGGGCGGCGCGCCGGGTTTGCGCTTCTGCTGGTGTTCGTCCTGCTGGCGGCGGGCATCGTGGCGGCCGGCTGGCTCTACTACCGGAACCAGCAGAAGCTATTCAGCGCCGGGATCGCGCGGCAGCTCTCCATCATTGCGGACTTGAAGGTGCGGGATTTGGCGCAGTATCGCAAGGAGCGGATGGAGGATGGCTCGATATTCTTCCAGAACGCCGCCTTTGCCGCGCTGGCGCGACGCTTTCTGGAAAAGCCGGAGGACGCGGACGCCCAACGCCAGCTCCAGATATGGCTCGGAAAATACCAGGCGCGATATGGCCAGCTTCTCCTGCTGGACGCGCAAGGCGCGACTCGCCTGTCATTGCCCGCCGGACTGCCGGCCGTTGACATCTCTCTGGCCAAGGACTTTTCAAACGTCCTGCGCTCGGGCCGGGTGGCGTTTCAGGATTTTTATCGCAGTGAACTGGACCAGCGGATTTATCTGGGCGTGTTGGTCCCGATTCTTGATGAACAGGATGCCGGCCGGCCGTTGGGCGTTTTTTTTCTGCGCATTGATCCGGCAACCTATCTTGACCCCTTCATCAAACGCTGGCCCACGGCCAGCCTGACGGCCGAGACGCTGCTCGTCCGCCGGGAAGGCAACGAGGCCGTCTTCCTGAATGAACTTCGCTTCCAGACCAACAGCGCGCTGACCCTGCGCGAGCCTCTGGACCAGATCACACTGCCTGCGGCTCAGGCCGCCTTGGGCCGGGAGGGCTTTATGGAAGGGGTTGACTACCGGGGTGTGCGGGTGGTGGCGGCCTTGCGCGCCATTCCGGATTCGCCGTGGTCCCTGGTCGCCCGCATGGACGAGGCCGAAGCGTATGGGCCGATGAGGAAGCAACTCTGGCAAGTGGTCCTCATGACCGGCGCTTTGCTCTTTGGCGCGGGGGCCTGCGTGGGTCTGGTCCGGCGGCAGCAGCGCGTCCGGTTCTACCAGGAAAAGGCGCAAACCACGAAGGCCTTTCTGGTTTCGGAGGCCCGGTATCGCCGGCTCTTTGAGACGGAGCGGGATGGCATTTTGATCCTCAACGCCGAGACCGGGATGGTAATGGACGTGAATCCGTTCATGATCGAGTTGTTGGGTTACTCGCGCGAGGCCTTCCTGGGCAAGAAAGTCTGGGAACTGGGTTTCTTCAAGGACATCGTGGCCAACCATGCCAACTTCGCGGAACTGCAGCGCAAGGAATACATCCGCTACGAAGACAAGCCGTTGGAAACCCGCGACGGGCGGCGGATCGAGGTGGAGTTCGTCAGCAACGTCTATCAATGCGGTGAGGAAAGAGTGACTCAATGCAACATCCGCGACATCACCAAGCGCAAGCAGGCGGCGGCGGAAATCCTCCAGCTCAACGCCGAACTGGAGCAGCGTGTCGCCGAACGCACCGCGCAACTGCAAGCCGCCAACGAGGAACTGGAATCGTTCAGCTATTCGGTCTCCCACGATTTGCGCGCGCCGCTGCGCCATGTCATGGGCTTCGCGGATTTGTTGCGCCAGGAAGCCGGGCCGTCGCTTTCTGAAAAAAGCCTCTCTCATCTGAAGACGATTCACCAAGCGGCGGAACGGATGGGGAAGTTGATTGATGACCTGCTGGCCTTCTCGCGCGCCGGGCGTGTGGCGTTGCAAAAGACGGGCGTCAATCTCGACGAGTTGGTGCGGGAGACGATGGGCGGTTTCCAGGCGGACACAAAGGAACGAAACATCGCCTGGGAAATCCACCCGCTGCCGGCGGTGCGGGCCGATCGCGCCCTGTTGCGCCAGGTGCTGGTCAATCTGATCTCCAATGCCGTGAAGTTTACCGGCGCCCGCGCGGAGGCGAAAATCGAAATCGGTTGCGCCCCCGACACCAACGGCGAAACGGTGATTTTCATCCGCGACAACGGCGCGGGTTTCGATCCCCAATATGCCTCCAAGCTATTCGGGGTGTTTCAACGCCTGCACAACAGCGCCGACTTCGAGGGCACGGGCATCGGCCTGGCCAATGTCCGGCGCATCGTCCGCAGGCACGGCGGACAGACCTGGGCGGAAGGCGTGGTGGAGGGCGGAGCGACATTTTACTTTTCAATCCCAAAACAGAAGGAGGGCCTATATGGAAAATGAAAATGGAAACATCAAAAACATCCTGCTGGTCGAAGACGATCCCCAGGATGTGGAGCTGACGCTGGCCGCCCTGGAGGAGCATAATCTGGCCAACAAGGTTGTGATCGTCCGCGACGGCGCGGAGGCGCTGGATTATCTCTGCTGCCGTGGCAAATTCAAAACGCGCCCGATCGGCCATCCCGTCGTCGTGCTGCTGGACCTCAAGATGCCCAAGGTCAACGGACTGGAAGTGTTGAAGACCCTCAAGGCCGACGAGTGCCTGAAGATCATTCCCGTGGTCGTGCTGTCGTCCTCGCGGGAAACGCCGGACTTGATGGAGTGTTACAGACACGGGGTCAACGCCTACGTCGTCAAGCCTGTGAACTTTGTCGAGTTCATGAAAGCGGTCAAGCACCTCGGCATTTTTTGGGCGGCCATCAACGAACCGCCACCGCGGATCAAAAGGGAAGAAACTTCGAGGCAAGGCGGTGAAGGCATTTCGCCCGGAAAAGAAGGCGGCTGCCCATGAAATCCCCGCTCCGCATCCTGCACCTGGAGGATGAGCCTGCCGATGCCGCGCTCGTTCAATCCGTCCTCGAAGCCGAGGGCATCCGGTGCGCGGCCACTCGCGTGGAAAAACGGGATGATTTTGTGGCGGCGCTCGAGCGCGGCGGCATTGACTTGATCCTCTCGGACTGCGCGCTGCCCGCCTTCGACGGAATGTCTGCGTTGAAAATCGCGCGGACCCGTTGGCCGGATATACCCCTAATCTTTGTGTCCGGGACGCTGGGTGAGGAGCGGGCCATTGAGTCGCTCAAAAGCGGCGCGACCGATTATGTCCTGAAGGAACGCCTGGCCCGGCTGGCGCCGGCGGTGCGCCGCGCCATGCAGGAAGTCGAAGAACGGGCCGAACGCCGGCGGTTGGAGGCGCAGTTCATTGAAGCGCAAAAAATGGAAGTGATCGGCCAGCTCGCCGGCGGCGTGGCCCATGATTTTAACAACCTCCTGGCCATTATTATTGGTTACAGCGATTTGACGATCCAGAAATCCGGCGATAACCAGGAGATCAGGAGCCATCTGGAAACGATCCGGTCCACGGCCGAGCGCGCGGCCGGCCTGACACGGCAATTGCTGATCTTCAGCCGCAAACAGACGGTCCAGCCCAGCGTCCTGGACCTCAATGCCGTGGTGCAAGAACTGCAGAAGATGCTGCGGCGGCTCATTAACGAAAACATCGAAATGAAGATTGTTCCAGGAAAGGATAGCGGACGGGTCAAAGCCGACTCCGGCTACGTCGGGCAGGTGCTCATGAACCTGGTGGTCAATGCCCGCGACGCCATGCCCAACGGCGGCAAGATCACCGTCGCCACCAGCAATGCCACGCTGGACGATCATTACGCCCGCCTGCACCCGGGCGCCATTCCCGGCCAGTACGTGATGCTCAACGTCAGTGATACGGGATCCGGCATGACCGACGAAGTCAAAGCGCACCTCTTTGAGGCATTTTTTACCACCAAACCCAAGGGCAAGGGCACCGGCTTGGGTCTGGCGACCTGCCGGACCATCGTGCAACTATCCGGCGGCCATATTTGTGTTGACAGCGAGGTTGGCCACGGCACGACTTTCCAGATTTATTTTCCGCGAGTCGGGCAGCCGGCGGATGTCCCGGCCGGCGCCATCCGGACCGGGCCGTTGCCGCGCGGGCAGGAAACCTTGCTGCTGGTGGAAGATGAACCCTCCTTGCGCCATCTGGCCTGCGATGTTCTGGAAGCCCAAGGCTACCATGTGCTGCGGGCCGGCAACGGCCAGGAAGGACTGCGGGTGGCGCGCGGACTCAAAGGGCAGCCCCTGGGCCTGGTGATCACCGATGTCATCATGCCTCAAATGGGTGGCAAAGTGATGGCGGAATGGCTCAAAACAGCCAATCCCAATCTCAAAATCCTCTTCACCTCGGGTTACACCGATGACGCCATCGCGCAGTACGGAATCATTGGGTCAGGAGTGGAGTTCCTGCCCAAGCCTTATGCGGCCTCCGCGCTCATCTGCAAAGTGCGCGAGATGTTGGATTCCGAGCTGAAAACAACGCCTTCATGAAACACCCCGGCATCGTGTCCGCCTGTTGCGGCGTCATCAAACAAAGCGGCGGCCGCGGCAGCGTCCGGAGTGAGCCTGCCCGCGGCGTTGTCTTCAAAATTCATCCGCCGCAACTCGCCGCCGGGGAGGCGGCACCGGGGAAACAATCATGGTGAGATGGCTGCCCAGTCAAAAGCTGACGGCGTTCACGCGCGTGGTGATGCTCATCGCGCTTTATTTCCTCGGCGGATGGGTTGGGAAAACGACCACGTTTCTTTCCGGCAGCGCGACCCTGGTCTGGCCGCCGGCGGGCATCGCGCTCGCCGCCATTCTGCTCTTTGGTTACCGGTTCTGGCCGGGCGTGGCCCTGGGTGCGGTGCTGTTCTCGTTTGTGGACGGAGTGCCTTTTGGATTCTTCACGCTCGGAACGGCCATTGGCAATACCATGGGGGCCATCGGCTGCGCTTTTCTGCTCAAAGGAATAACCGCCTTCGACAATGCGATGGAACGCACCCGGGATGTGACCGGCTACATTGGGCTGGCGTGCTTTCTGGGCACGACGGTCAATGCCGCGTTCAACGTGGTCAGTCTGGCTTACAGCGGGGCAGCGGCATGGGACAACCTTTTTCCCGCCATTCTGGTGTGGTGGGTGCCGAATGCGCTGGCCGCGCTGGTGGTCGCCCCCGTTATTATCACCTGGGCGACGCCCTCGGCCACGCGCTGGAATGCCCGGTTGACCGCCGAAGCCCTGCTCTGCGGCGCGGGTTTGGTGGGGGGCACCCTGATTTCCTTCAATTCGTGGTTTGTCTATGGGATTCAAAATTATCCGCTGGCCTACCTGCCCTTTCCATTTCTCGTTTGGGGCGCCTTGCGCTTTGGCCAGCGCGGCGCCACGGCTGGAACGCTGCTGGTGTCGGCGCTGGCCATTTATTCGCTGCTGCAACGAAGAGGGCCGTTCGTGACCAATACGGAGAAGGACAGTCTGATGCTGGTCGGCAGTTACATTGGGATCTTGGCGGTCACCAATATGCTGCTGGCGGCGGCGGCGGCGGAGCGGCGCGCGGCCGAGTGCGCGGTGTCGGAAAGTGAAAAACGTTTTCGGGCGGTGGTGGAAGACCAGACGGATTTGATCTGCCGGTTTAATCCGGAAGGTTTGCTCACGTTTGTCAACGATGCGTTCTGCCGCTTCCAGGGCAAAAGTCGCGGGGAGCTGATCGGAACCAACTTTTTTCAAACCCTCTCCGAAGAGGACGCGGCCATTCCGTTGAGCTACATCAACGCCCTGCCGCCGGAGGAGCC
>JBEKIA010000088.1:0-20309 GCA_050011995.1 Verrucomicrobiota bacterium | reverse complement strand
CGGAGTGCCCGCCCTACCATCCCTCCCACCTGTCACCGACGCATTACAACGCGCCGGAAAAAATCATGGAGAAGAACTAATTATGGCGACCCAGGAAATCCAGTATCCCGATCCGGCGGCGCGCGTTGCGCAAGCGGACGCCGCCGCCCAGGAGGCGCAAGACTTGCACGGGGAGAAAATGGTCCTGAACATGGGGCCTTCCCATCCCGCCACCCACGGCGTCCTGCGCCTGGTGCTGGAGCTGGACGGGGAAATCATCACCAAGGCCACCCCCGACGTGGGCTACCTGCATCGCGGCGACGAAAAGATCGCCGAGAACATGACCTACACCCAGTTCATCCCTTACACGGACCGGCTGGATTATCTGGCGCCGCTGGCCAACAACGTCGCTTACGCCCTGGCGGTGGAAAAATTGATGGGGATTGACAAATCGCTGCCGCCGCGCTGCCAATATATCCGGGTGATCTGCTGCGAGCTGGCGCGCATTTCCTCCCACTTGCTGGGCATGGGTTCCTTTGGCATGGATGTCGGGGCGCTGACGGTGTTCCTGTTCACCTTCACCGAGCGGGAGAAGATTTACAACTTGATCGAAGCCCTCACCGGGGCGCGCTTCACCACCAGCTACACGCGGATCGGCGGGTTGTCGCGCGACTTGCCGCCCGGCTGGGTGGCCCAATGCCGCCAGTTTCTGGAGGAAGTGGTCCGGAACATTGACGAAACCGAAAAGCTGCTTTCCCGCAACCGCATCTTCGTGGACCGGACCCGCGACATCGGGGTCATTTCGCGCGCCGACGCGATTGATTACGGCCTGAGCGGCCCGAACCTGCGGGGCAGCGGCGTGGAATTTGATGTGCGCAAGGCGCATCCATACCTGGTTTACGACCAGTTGGAGTTCGAGATTCCGACCGGATCGGCGGGGGACTGCTACGACCGCTATCTGGTGCGGATTGAGGAAATGCGGCAGAGCGTGCGGCTCTTGCGCCAATGCCTGGACCGGATTCCCGGCGGTCCCGACAACGCGGCCAAAGAGCCGGTGAGCATCCCCGACGGGAAAACCGTTTTGCCCTCCAAATACAAAGTGCTGACGAGCATGGAGGAATTGATTCATCAATTCATCCTCGTCACCCAGGGCGTCAACGCCCCGCCGGGCGAAATCTATTTCAGCGCGGAGAATCCCAAGGGCGAACTGGGCTTTTACATTAACAGCAAAGGCGGCGGCACGCCCTACCGCCTGAAAATCCGCTCGCCCTCGTTCACCAACCTGAGCATCCTTTCGCACCTGATGCCCGGGCATATGATCAGCGACACCGTCTCCATTTTCGGCTCGCTCGATTTTGTCATGGGCGAATGCGACCGGTGAGGAAAGAACCGTGATGAAAGAACCGCCAAAGAACTTGCCATGAGCTTTTCCATCCCAGCCGATTTGGAAGCGGAGTTGGACGAACTGGTCACGCATTATCCGCAAAAGCGGAGCGCCACGCTCATGTTCCTGCACGCCATCCAGGAACGTTTCGGCTGCGTCTCCTCCGAGGCGATGGAGTGGACCGCCCGGAAACTGGACCTGCAACCGATCCACATCTACGAACTGGTCACCTTTTATCCGATGTTCCGGCAGGAACCACCGGGCAAGCACCAGATCAAAATTTGCCGCACCTTGAGCTGCGCCCTGGGCGGGAGCCACGAACTGCGGGATTATTTCTGCAAGAAACTGGGGCTGGACGCTTCCGAACACGGCCCGCAAACCACGAAGGACGGGAAATTCACGGTGGAATTTGTCGAATGCCTGGCCAGTTGCGGCACGGCCCCGGTGGTGATGGTCAACGAGGAGTTTTACGAAGGGGTGACGGCGGCCAAGGCGGACCAATTGCTCGCCCGATGCCAATAGTTTTGACGAATGCCAAAGAAAGACAAAAATGAAGACAAGCCTGAAAGACTGGCCGGAAGTGTTCGACCGGATAAAGCGGATGCGTGGTTTGGACGAGAGCGAAAAGGTGCTTTACGCACGAAGCCTGGCCTCCACACCCTCGGAGCGATGGCACATGAACGAGATCTATCTCCGCTCGCTCGGCTTATGGGGGCGCTCGGGGCTGAAAAAACTCCAGCGCAGAGGTGGCTGCCCGACATGGATTTGAACCATGACAAACAGATCCAGAGTCTGTTGTGCTACCGTTACACCATCGGGCAAGGCAACAATGTGAAATTAGAGCATTGCAACACAGAGTCAAGGAATTGCGCACGGCTCCGGCCCGCAATCCGCCCTCCTTCGCCGGGCCTGCGGCGGGCAGGCAATCCGCGATCCGCAATCCGCAATTGAACCTCCCATGCCCCAACAATACCGCCTCATTCTGAAAAACGTGGATGCGCCGGGTTACACCCCGGACCTGGACTGCTATTTGCGCCACGGCGGGTATGAAGCGCTGAAAAAGGCCCTGGCCCTGCCGCCCAGGGATTTGCCCGACGGCAAGAAAGCCTCCCCGCAGGAACAGATTCGGGAGGAGGTCAAGGTTTCGGGCCTGCGCGGCCGCGGCGGGGCGGGCTTCTCGTGCGGGTTGAAGTGGTCCCTGGTGGACCGCCGCTGCGGCAAGCCGGTCTATCTCATCTGCAACGCCGACGAGTCCGAGCCGGGCACGTTCAAGGACCGGCAGATCATCTACAAGGACCCGCACCAGTTGCTGGAGGGCATGATCATCTCCTGTTATGCCAACGACGCGCATCTGGCCTACATTTATATCCGGGGCGAAATGCCCGGCGGGGCGCGCCTCCTCAAGACCGCCCTGGCCGAAGCCCGCGCCAGGAATTTCCTCGGCAGGAACATCCTGGGCCGCGGCTATGATTTGGAGATTTACCTCCATCGCGGCGCGGGCGCCTACATCTGCGGCGAGGAAACGGGCCTGATCGAATCGCTGGAAGGCAAACGGGCCTATCCGCGCATAAAGCCCCCTTATTTCCCGGCCATCCTCGGCCTTTACCAATGCCCGACCATTGTCAACAACGTCGAGACTTTGGCCGCGGTCAAACACATCGTCCAGATGGGCGGGGCCGAATACTCCAAGCTCGGCGCCCCCAACAACACCGGCACCCGCATCGTCAGCGTCAGCGGCCATGTCCGCAAGCCCGGCTATTACGAAATCGAAGTCGGCAAGGCCACGCTGGGCGAGTTGATTTTCCACGAGAATTTCGGCGGCGGCCTGCGCGAGGGACGCAAGCTCAAGGCCGTCATCCCCGGCGGCTCCTCCGCGAAAGTGTTCAAGGCGGGCGAGAAATTCAAACTCAAGAAAAAGGGTGCCGGCGGCCAGATGGCCGCGGTGGAGGCGGACCTGCTGGATTTGCCTTATGATTTCGATTCGCTGCAAAGCGCCGGCAGCATGTCCGGTTCGGGCGCCATCATTGTGATGGACGACAGCACCGACATGGTGGCGGCCCTGGCCAACATTGCCGCCTTTTACGCGCATGAAAGCTGCGGCCAATGCACGCCGTGCCGCGAAGGCTCGCTCTGGCTGAGCAAGGCCCTGGACCGCCTGGCGCGCGGCGGAGGCCGCCCGCAGGATGCCGATTACCTGCTGCATATCGCCCAAAACATCCAGGGCCGCACCATCTGCGCCTTTGGCGAGGCCTGTGCCTGGCCGGTGTTGAGTTTTGTCAACAAATTCCGGGACGAGTTTGAGGCCCGCGCCGCCGCCGGCCAGGGCCAGGCCTGCGGCGGAGGCGTGGCGGCCGGGATGAGAATCGCCGCCAGCCCGGAAAGTTGAAATGCCAAAACTCTATGAATATCTCGGCATTTCGTTTTTCTTTTTTGCCAGCGAGCATCTGCCGGTTCATGTGCATGGCCGATATGGCGAGCTTGAGACGAAAGCATAGTTGAATATGTACTTGCGAGTGAAACAAGCCAGCTATGTTCCCCGTTACAAGGTGGACATTGAGTTCAACGACGGGCGGCGCCGCATCGTGGACTTTGAGCCGTTTCTAAAGAAGGCGCAAAACCCGATGTTCACAAAATACCGCCGCCTGAGCCAGTTCAAGTCGTTTCACATCGAACATGGTGATTTGATGGGGGGTGATTTTGAAATGATTTTTCCAATTGAAGATTTGCGTCGCGGCGAAATTTAAAATGTCGAACTTATATTCAAGATGTTAAAAAATGGCCCCAACACCACAAACTGAAACGAAGCCCGCCGTGTCCGCGAGTGAAAAAATCAAGGTGAAGATTGACGGGCGGGAGATCGAAGCGCCGAAAACCATGCCCGACTGGCAGGGCAAACCCCAGGCCACCACCATGCTGCAAGCCTGCGCCCTGGCCGGGGTGGACGTTCCGCACTATTGCTATCATCCCAAGCTCCCCACCGCCGGCAATTGCCGCATGTGCCTGGTCGAATTCGGCACCCCGGCCCTCGGCCCGGACCGCAAGCCGGTGCTCAACCCGGACGGCTCGCCCAAGATCGTCCGTTCCGTTTTGCCCTACGAACCCGGCACCCCGCGCGGCGCCATCGCCTGCGCCACCCCCATCTCGCCCGGCATGGAAATCTATCCCGGATCGCCCGCCACCCGGCAGATGCGGGAGGCGGTGCTTGAATCCCTGCTCATCAATCATCCCCTGGACTGTCCGATTTGCGATCAGGCGGGCGAATGCAAATTGCAGGAGTATTCGGTGGAATACGGCCAGGCGGCCAGCCGGTTTGCGGAGGAAAAAGTCCACAAGCCCAAGCAGGTTGACCTCGGCCCGCGCATTGTGCTGGACGATGAGCGATGCATCCTTTGCTCCCGCTGCATTCGTTTCACCCGCGACATCGCCGGCGACGACGCCCTGGGTTTCATCCAACGCGGCAGCCACACCACCCTCACCCGCTATCCCGGCAAGACATTTGACAACAATTACACGCTCAACACCGTGGACATCTGTCCGGTCGGCGCCCTCACCTCCAAGGATTTCCGGTTTCAAATGCGCGTCTGGTTCCTCAAGGAAAGCAAGAGCGTCTGCGCCAGTTGCGCCACCGGCTGCAACATCGTCATCGGCTCCCGCGAGGACAGGATTTATCGCTACGAACCGCGCGAAAACGACGCGGTCAACTCTTGCTGGATGTGCGACTACGGCCGGCTCAATTACAAATGGATCCACCGCGACGACCGGCTCACCCGGGTGCAGGGCGCCAAATTCAAAGCGGGGCTTCCCGAAAACACCTGGAGCGACGCCCTGAGCCAGGCGGGGAATCTTTTGGCCGGCGCGCCCGCCGGGTCCGCCGCCATCATCGCCTCCGCCCGGCAAACCAACGAGGAACTTTATCTGTTGCGAAAGCTCGCGGTCAAACTCGGCGCCCTCACCGATTCGGTCCCGCGCTCCGGCGCGGCGGACGCCCTTTTGCTCAACGCCGACCGGAATCCCAACAGCGCCGGGGCCAGATTGGCGGGGATTTCGTCCTCGCCCATGGGTTCCAACCTTCCGAAAATCGCGGCGGGGATTCGGGGCGGGAGCATCAAGACCTTGCTTGTCTTTGGCGAAGATGTTACCCAGCATGGCATCGGGGCGGATTTGCTGGGCCGGCTGGAGACGCTGATTGTCAGCGACATCCTGCCCAACGCGACCACCGGGCGGGCGCATTATTTGTTGCCCGGCTGCGCCCACGCGGAAAAGCGCGGCAGTTTTGTCAACGCCAGGGGGCGGGTGCAGCGGTTCCAGCAGAGCATCCAGCCCCAAGGCCAGGCGCGCGCCGAGTGGGAATTTCTGCACGAACTGGCCCGCGGCCTGTGCGGGTTGGAGGGCGTCGTTGGCATTGAAGGCCTATTCAACCAAATGGCCGCCGAAGTCCCGGCCTTCCGCGGCCTGACTTGGGCCGCGCTGGGAGACTTGGGTGTGACGATTAAGGTTTAGCGGCGATGAAAAGCGACCTTCAAAAAAGTGATCTTCAAATCAGGGCCGAGTCCTTGGCGAAGGACTTTAGAACAAAGGGCCGCAAACCAGTTGTAATTGAATTCGCCGGCGCTCCCAAGGCTGGAAAAACGAGGACCTTATCGAGCCTGCGGGCCTTTTTGAAGCGGTGTGGTTTCAAGGCAGAGGTGGTGATTGAACGAGCCTCTATGTGTCCGATCCGCGACAAGAAGCACGCGAACTTTAACATTTGGACGGCCTGCACAACGTTGGCGCAGATCCTGGAAAAAACTCAATATCAACATGAAAAAAATCCCCACCCGGATTCGCCCGAGATTCTAATTCTGGATCGCGGGCTGTTCGATGCGCTGATCTGGCTGGCGATGATGGAGCATCTGGCCCGGATAAAAAAGGCGGACCGGGAGATGGTGGAGAGATTCTTGCTGATGGAGGATTGGCGCAAGCGCATATCTGGCGTAATTGTCATGACCGCCTCGCCGCAAGATTCCATGTTGCGCGAGAAAGGCGACCTGCCTGTTGAAGGTGTGACCGGATCAATCATGAACGAAGAATGGCTGTCGCGGTTTAAGGCGAACATTCTGGAGACCTGCGACCGGCTTAAGGGATCGTTTAGAGTTTTTCAAGTGGATACCTCTCAAAAAGAGGCGCAAGGAAAGCCCAGGCACACGGCTGAGAAGGTGGCTGGCATTGTCCTGGACCTGATTGCCGAACAGTTAGAGGAGGACATCCTCTGCGCGGCAAAATCAGAGGTTGCTGCATTGTTTTCCGGGAAGGTTTGCGTCACCGGCCCAACCGCGAAGATGGTTGCCGAGCATTTCGTCAAAAGTGACAATTATGTTCCGCGCGCCAAGGCAGAAAGATCGAAAGACTGGTTGCAGGCCCTGCCCATCGTCATCGTGAGAAATAAAAGCGGACGCGTTCTGCAATTGCGCCGCCGCGAGAGGTCTCCAGAGAATCCGTTGAATGACCGGATTGTATTATGGGCGGGCGGTCATGTTCGTAAGGAGGACGCCACCAACGGCAACTCGCCTCTTCTCCACGGCGCCTTGCGGGAATTGCGGGAAGAACTTCGCCTCAGCCTCGATTCGGAATCCTTGCAGCTTGTCGGAGCCATTTATTCCGACCTGGGCGGTTCCACCTCCAAGCATGTCGCGGTTGTTTACCAATGGACGGCAGAGAGCGACGATGTGGATATAGTTCTGAGCGGAACGGAGTTTTTTGAACAGCGGGGAACTTCCTTAAGCGGCAGGTTTGTCGAAGTCAAGGATCTCATTGCAAGCCTGTCTAAAACCGAGCAGACTCTCGAGCCGTGGTCGGAACTGATTGTGCGGGAAATTCTGGGGGCGGGTGGCGGCCTGACGGGCCGCCTGTTGCTATAATTTATGGATTTTTTGAAACATTTGACATCAGATCAGCAATTCGTCCTGTTCAGCGCCATCAAGGTCGCCGGCGTTTTTTGCGTCGTGATGCCTTTCGTCGCCTACGCGGTGCTGGCGGAACGCAAGATTTCCGCGTTCATCCAGGACCGTCACGGGCCCAACCGCGTCGGGTGGTTCGGCATCCTCCAGCCGGTGGCCGACGGCGTGAAAGCCTTCCTGAAGGAGGATTTTACCCCCGGCCACGTCCGCAAAGCCTATTTCTGGCTCGCGCCGATGATCGTGATGATTCCCTCCCTGCTGGTCATGGCGGTGATTCCTTTCGGCTCGAGAATTGGAGGCCAAAAGATGGTGATCGCCGATTTGAATGTCGGGATTCTTTATACCTTCGGCATTGTTTCGCTGGGCGTTTATGGAATTGTCCTGGCCGGCTACGCTTCCAATTCCAAGTATCCGTTCCTGGGAGGAATCCGCTCCAGCGCCCAGATGATCTCCTATGAAATTGCCATGGGCATGTCGGTGGTCCCGGTGTTCCTGTGGGTGGGCGATTTGAACCTCAGCCAGGTGGTCGCCTACCAGGGCAGCCACGGCTGGATGATCCTGTACGCCCCGCTGTCCTTCGTGATCTTCCTGATCGCCTCCTTCGCGGAAACCAACCGCCTGCCCTTTGACCTGCCGGAATCCGAGCAGGAACTGGTGGCGGGCTACAACACCGAGTACAGTTCGATGAAATTCGCGCTGTTCTTTATGGGCGAATATGCCAATATGATCGCCGTTTCGGCCATGATGGTGACCTTGTTCCTGGGCGGCTGGACGCTGCCTTTCCCCGGCTTGCACACGGTCGCCGGCGAATCGCAGATCGTTTTGGGCGTGTTCCACATCGCCGTTTTCCTGGCGAAGGTCGTGGCGCTGATGGGGGTTTTTATCTGGGTGCGCTGGATGTGGCCGCGTTTCCGCTACGATCAGTTGATGGATTTGGGCTGGCGCGTCTTTATTCCGCTGGCGCTGGCCAACATTTTGGCGACCGCCGTCTGGCTCTGGATCATGGAGTGAACAGGGCATGGAGTTGAAATGAAATGACTGTCAAACGAACCAAATTGAATCTTTGGGAGCGCCTCTACCTGCCGGCGGTGGTGGGCGGCCTCCAGGTCACCGCCAGCCACTTCTTCCTCAAGAAGAAGGTGACCCTGCAATATCCGGAGGAGAAATGGACCGTGCCCGAGGGCTATCGGGGCGCGCCCTACCTGGTGAAGGACCCGGACGGCCGCACCAAATGCGTCTCGTGCCAACTTTGCGAATTTATTTGTCCGCCCAAGGCCATCCGCATCACCCCGCCCGGCCCGGCCGGTTCGCCGGAGGCGGGCAACGTGGAAAAGGCGCCGCGGGAATTCCAGATAGACATGCTGCGCTGCATCTTCTGCGGCTTATGCCAGGAAGTCTGCCCGGAAGAGGCCATTTTTCTGATGAAAGACTATTCCCTGACCGGCCAAAGCCGCGCGGAAATGGTCTATGACAAGGAGAAGCTCCTCGCCCTGGGGGGCGTGCATCAGGACCAAATTTGGAAGTGGAAACACAAATAGGAATGCAAGTCGTTTTCTTTTATATTTTTGCGGCGCTGGCGCTTTTGTGCGGCGCGCTGGTCATTGCCAATCCGGTCAGCCGCAACCCGGTAACCAGCGCCATGTTCCTGGTCCTGGCCATTGTTTCGCTGGCCGGTCTGTTTGTCCTGTTGCACGCCTTCTTCCTGGCGGCGGTGCAGGTGCTGGTTTATGCCGGGGCGGTCATCGTCCTGTTCCTGTTTGTCATCATGTTGCTGGATTTGAAGGAGGAGGAGCGGCGCCGGATCAAACTGCTGGCGGCCGGGCTGGCGGTTGTGGTGGCGGGCGCCATCGCCGCCATCATGGTTCGCACCATCCGGCTGTTCCCTCCCCCCGGCGCGCTGGCGCCGGTGCGCGTGGACGGTTCCGCCGAGGCTCTGGGCCGCCTGCTCTTCACCGATTTCGCGCTGCCATTGGAACTGATGTCATTACTCCTGCTGGTGGCGATGATCGGGGCCATCCTGTTGAGCAAAAAGGACCTGCGATGAGCGCCATAGACCTGCCGCATTATCTGATCGTCAGCGCGTTGCTCTTTTGCCTCGGGCTGCTGGGGGTCCTGGTGCGCCGCAACGTGCTCGTCATCTACATGTCTCTGGAACTGATGCTCAACGCGGGCAACCTGGCCCTGGTCGCCGCCTCCCGGTTCAACAACAATCTCAACGGCCAGATCATGGTCTTTTTTGTCATTACGGTGGCGGCGGCGGAAGTCGCGGTGGGTTTGGCGCTCATTGTCGCCCTGTATCGCCGCCGGCAAACCACCCACGTCGAAGATTTGACGGCGCTCAAATTATAGCGATGAAATGAACGAGTACCTTCCGTGGATCATTCTATTGCTGCCCTTGGTGGCGGCGGTCCTGATCGGGATTTGGGGGCGCGAGACACCGCGCACCAGCGCCGCGCTCTCGGTCGCGGCCATTGTGGCGGCTTTTTTCTGCTCGGTCATTCTGTGGACCGGGACGTTGGGCGATTTGATGGGGGAAGATCCGGATTTGCCGGCCCGGCATTTGGTCTTGTTTGAAAGCGCTTTCGCCTGGCTGCGGGTCGGCGCGCTTCATGTGGATTTCGCGGTGTCGGTGGATCCATTGAGCATGCTCATGCTGCTGGTGGTGACCGGGGTGGGCAGCCTGATCCATATTTTTTCGGTGGCCTATATGAGCGGCGACCGGGGCTATGCGCGTTTCTTCGCCAGCATGAGCTTTTTTACCTTCTCCATGCTGGGCCTGGTGTTGAGCAACAATTTCCTCCAAATGTTCATTTTCTGGGAGTTGGTCGGCGTCTCCAGTTATTTGTTGATCGGTTTTTGGTACGAACGGGCCTCGGCCGCCGATGCCGCCAAGAAGGCGTTCCTCACCAACCGGCTGGGCGATTTTGGATTTCTCGCCGGAATTATCATGATCTGGGCCGCGGCCGGCACGCTCAATTTTGGCTCCCTGGAAAACGACTTCATCATCAATCCAACCAAGGTGGGAACGATCGGCGGCCTGCTGATTTTCTGCGGGGCCATGGGCAAATCCGCCCAATTCCCCCTCCATGTCTGGCTGCCGGACGCGATGGAGGGGCCGACGCCGGTCAGCGCCCTCATCCATGCCGCGACCATGGTGGCCGCCGGCGTTTATATGGTCTGCCGCGCTTTCTTCGTTTTCGATCCCGTGGCCCAATGGGTCATCGCGGCGGTGGGCGGGTTCACCGCCCTGTTTGCGGCCTTGATCGCCATTCAGCAAAACGACATCAAACGCATCCTGGCTTATTCGACGATCTCGCAATTGGGCTACATGATCATGGCAGCGGGTTTGAGCGCCCAGCCGGCGGCCATTTTTCATCTGGCCACCCACGCCTGTTTCAAGGCGCTGCTGTTCCTGGGCGCAGGCTCGGTCATCCACGCCTTGAGCCACGAACAGGATATATGGAAAATGGGACGATTGAGGGACAAAATGCCGGTCACGGCCCTGACGTTCCTCATTGGCGCCCTGGCCTTGTGCGGTTTTCCGCCGTTGAGCGGATTTTACAGCAAGGACGCCATTTTGGCCGCGGCTTACAAACAAAGCCCGGTGTTGTTTGGCATCGGCGTGGTGGTGGCGGCTCTGACCACGTTTTACATGTTCCGGCTCGTCTTTGTGGTGTTTGGCGGCCGGGCGAAATCAGACCTGCCGGCCCACGCCCACGAGTCGCCGCGCATGATGACCTATCCGCTGATCGGGCTGGCCATCGCCTCGGTGATTGCCGGCGGTTTGGGCATTTCGCGGTTGGTTGGCCGGCAGTTTTTCATGGCTGAGGAACATGTCTCGCTTTGGCCCTTGTGGCTGGATCCTTTTCATCATAATTGGGCCTCCGCGTTCCACCAGGTGGCGGAGGGGGTGATCGAGCCGTTTCACAGCGCGCCGGGGCCGGCGCTCTGCGGCCTGGGGGCGTTCCTGTTTGGACTTCTGGCGGCATGGGGGTTGTATCGCAACGCCGCCTCGGACCCGCTCCCGGAAAGCTTGCCAGTCTTGTGCCGCCTCCTGCGCCACAAATTCTACTTTGACGAGTTTTATGCCTGGCTTATCGCCAGCACCCAGGACTTGACGGCCCGGTTTGCCGCCTCGTTTGACAACCTTTTCCTGGCGGGCGGGGTGCGTTTCATTTCGGGCGGAACCGAATTGCTGGGGCGCGGCCTGCGCCTGTTCCAATCCGGCAATTTGCAAACCTACGCCTTCCTCACCGCGGCCGGCATCGCGCTGGCGCTGTATTTTATGTTGCGTTCCTGAGCATGCCACCCCTCGCCCACATCCTTGGCTGGCCAGGGCTGGCGGTCGCGCCGCCCAACCCAAACGCGGCCCTTTCGCCTCTGACCTGCATCTTTGGCTTGCCGCTGCTGGCCGCGCTGCTCCTGGCGCTGATCCCGCGCAATTTCCGCTTCTTGATCCGTTCCCTGGCCTTGCTGGCCACCTTCAGTTCCATGGTGATTGCCGTGGTGATGTTCTGCCAATTTGACAAGCTCGCACTGTTCCGGCACGGGTTCCAATTCGTGGAGACCCATGAATGGTCGCCCCAAATCGGCCTGGGCTACCATGTCGGGGTGGATGGCATCAACCTGGGCCTGATCGTCATGGGGGCCATCGTCGCCTTTGCCGCGACCTGTGTTTCGCGGCAGATTGAAACGCGCGAAAAGGAATTCTACATTTTGCTCCTGCTCATGTCCGGCGGCATTCTCGGCGCTTTCGCCTCGCTGAATCTGGTCTGCTTTTACGGCTTCCACGAACTGGCCCTGGTGCCCACTTTCATCATGATCGGCCTCTGGGGCAGGGGCGACAACAAGAATTTCGCCGCCTATCAAATCACCCTCTACCTGAGCGCCGGGGCGCTGCTGGTGCTCCTGGGGCTGCTCGCCCTCTATCTGCAATTGCCGCCGGGCCAGCGCACTTTTGACATCGTGGCCCTGACGGGCTACTTCCAATCGCGCCCCATCAGCGCGGCCGCGGAGCGCTGGATTTTCCCGCTGCTCTTGTTTGGGTTCGGCATCCTGGTGTCTCTCTGGCCTTTCCACACCTGGGCGCCGCCGGGCTATGCTTCGGCCCCAACGCCCACCGCCATGATGCACGCGGGCGTGGTCAAGAAATTCGGTCTTTACGGCCTGATCCGCATCGCCCTCCCCCTCATGCCTTATGAGGCGGCCAAGTGGGCGCAGATCCTGGCTTTCCTCTGCCTGGGCAACATCATTTACTGCGGGCTGGTGGCCATGCGGCAACGCAATTTGAACCTGCTCATCGGCAATTCCAGCGTGGCGCACATGGGTTTTGCCTTTCTCGGCCTGGCCAGTCTGACCACGATTGGCATCAGCGGCACGGTCATGATCATGGTCGCCCATGGTTTTCTGGCGGCGCTAACTTTCGCTCTGAGCGGATACCTGGAGGAGGAGCTGAACACGCTGGAAATCCATCAAATGGGCGGATTGCTGCGCCACCTGCCGTTTATCGGGACGGTCATGATCATGGCCATGCTGGCGGGTTGCGGGCTGCCGGGCTTTGCCAATTTTCCCGGCGAAGTGATGGTGCTGTTTGGCAGTTGGGAGCGGTTTCCCGCGGTGGCAGGCATTGCCATCTGGGGGGCGCTGGTCATCGGCGGCGTTTACATGCTCCGGGCCATCCGCAATATCTGGCACGGAGAGAAAAGCTGGCCGGGCATCTCCGATCCCGCCAATGGCTGGCGCAGGCTTCCTTTTGGATTGCTGCTGGCCTGCCTTATTGCGCTGGGGTGTTTCCCCTTCTTGCTGACCGACAAAATCGCCATCAGCGTGGCGCCGGTGGCGCGGATGGCCTCCGGCCAACCCAGGCCGGCGCCGAAACCGGCCAGACAAGCTCCGCGCTCCACCGCCGTGCCGGGGGTCCCTAAAGGCCCAGTTCTCCCAGTTCCCCCAGTTCCAACACCACCTCGATGAACCTGCCCTTGATCATTCCGGAAATGTCCGTGGTCGGATTGGCGCTGGCCATCCTGCTCATTGATTTGTGGACGCCGGCGGCGCGCAAACCCTGGCTCGGCCATCTGGCCGCGATGGCGCTGGGGGTCATCCTGATCATGAGTTTTGCCGATCGCGTCACCGACAACTCCATGACGGCGTTTGGCGGGCTGTTTATTTGCGACGGCTTGAGCATTTTCTTCAAACGCTTTTTCATCGGCGCCGCCATTCTGGTCGTGCTGATGGGCATCGAGTATTCGGACCGCATCCCGGCGGGCATCGCGGAATTCCACGCGCTGGTTTTGCTGGCGCTGGCGGGAATGATGTTCGCGGCGTCGGCCAACGATTTCATCCTGGTGTTTGTCTCGCTGGAATTGATCACGGTGAGCTTTTACGTGCTGGTCAGCTTCCAGCGGGGGCGGCCGGCTGCGCTGGAAGCGGGTGTGAAATATCTGGTGATGGGCGGGCTTTCCGCGGCCTTTCTGGTTTTTGGCATCGCCCTGCTTTTCGCGGTGTCCAACAGCACCCAGTTCACCGCCCTGAACGCCTCCCCGGTCTTGCTGGAGGGCAACCGGCTTTTCTGGCTGGGCCTGTTGCTGGTTCTGGTGGGGCTGGCCTTCAAAATCGCCGTGTTCCCCATGCAGATGTGGGCGCCGGATGTTTACCAGGGAGCGCCCACGCCCGTGACGGCCTTTCTCGCCATTGCTTCCAAGGGCGCCGGGTTCGTCCTCCTCCTGCGGGTGTTGTTCATGGCCGTCCCCTTTGTTTCGCGCCACTGGCAAACCCTCTTCATGGCCGTGGCGGGAATCAGCATTCTTTACGGCAACCTTTGCGCGCTGCCGCAACGGAGCTTGAAGCGGCTGCTGGGCTACTCCAGCATCGCCCACGCGGGTTACATGATGCTCGGCGTGGCGGCCCTCAACAGCGATGGGTCCGCCGCCATCCTATATTATCTCACCGGCTACTTGTTCACGCTCGGCGCGGCCTTCGTGGTCATCTGCCTGGTCTGCCGCGAATCCGACGACATCGGCGCGCTGGCGGGTTTAAGCCAGCGTTCGCCCGTCTTGGGCGCCGCGATGACGATGGCGATGGTATCGCTGGCGGGAGTTCCGCCGCTGGCGGGCTTTGCCGGCAAACTTCTCTTGCTGCTGGCTGTGGTGGAACGAGCCGGCGTCAACCCCGCCTATTATTGGCTGGCCATCCTGGCGGTGGTTGGCGTGGTGATCTCGCTGGCCTATTATTTTGGTGTTGTGCGGGCAATCTATTGGTCGAACCCCCCCGCCGGCGCCGCGCCCATCCACATATCGCCGACGATGCGGGTTTCCCTGGCCGTCTGCATGGCGGGCATGCTTTACATCGGACTTTTCCCCAATGCGGTATTGCAGGCCGCGAGCGCAGCCGTCAAGGCGCTCCAGTTTTAGAAAAAACAAAAAACGGGCTTGCTTCCGGCGCCGCTAAACTTTATGGCTGATATAGCGAACAAATACACCGACAACGTGGCGGGCAAGTATTACGTGGATAACCAGTGCATTGACTGCGACCTTTGCCGCGAAACCGCGCCCAACAATTTCAAGCGGAACGACGACGGCGGCTTTTCTTTTGTCTTCAAGCAACCCGGCTCGCCGGAGGAGGAAGCCCAGTGCAAGGAGGCGCAGGAGGGCTGCCCCGTCGAAGCCATTGGAGACAACGGCTGACCCGGGGCCGGGGGAGAAACCGGGCGCGGAACAGAATGGGCGGCCAGCGCCGCGGAATCGCCGGGGGGGCGCGCTTTCGGGCGGCGGCGGCGGGGGTGAACCGTTGACAACTGCATTATGGCAACGACATTCAACAACCTGGAAATTCCCGGCCGGGTGATTTTCACCGAGGGCAACGGCGAGTTGCCCATGCTGGAAATCAACACCGCGCGGAGCCGGGCCGAATTATACCTGCTCGGCGCCCACCTGACTCATTTCCAGATCAAAGACCAGCCGCCCCTGCTGTTCATGAGCCAGTTGAGCCGTTTCAAGGAGGGCGCGCCCATCCGCGGCGGCATCCCCGTGATTTTTCCCTGGTTCGGAGCGCGCGAAGGCGAGCCGGCCCACGGCTTTGCCCGCACCCAGATCTGGGAATTGCGCGAGATTTCCCAGTTGAGCGATGGCGGCCTGATGCTGCGCCTGAGCCTGCCCGATTCCCCCGCCGCCGCCTTGTTCCCCAAATGCACCGTCGAATACCGGCTGACGGTCGGCCAGACCCTCTCGGCCGAACTGATCGTGAACAACGGCTCGCAGGACCAGGATTTCACCTTTGAAAATTGCCTGCACACTTATTTTCAGATCGGCGACATCACCGCCATTTCCGTGACCGGACTCAAAGGGGCCGATTACCTGGACAAAGCGGACGATTTCCTGCGCAAGACGGAACGGGCCGAGCATGTGAAAATCTCGAGGGAAATCAACTCCATCTATCTCAACACGCCGCACGCGGTGGAAATTCACGATTCCAAATTGCAACGGCGCATCCGCATCGAAAAATCCGGCTCCCTTTCCACGGTGGTCTGGAATCCGTGGGCGGACAAGGCGCAGGAGATGCCCGATTTCGGCAATGAGGAGTACCGGGAAATGATTTGCGTCGAGGCGGGCAACGTGGGCGAAAACAAAATCACCCTCCCGGCGGGAAAAAGCGCCAGCCTCAAAATCCAGGTCAGCACCCTGCCGCTCTGAATTAAGGCTTTCCCGCCGTGGCGTGGAGCAGCGCGTCGGCCCTGTTTTTCAGCGCAATCGCCTCCTCCGTTTTGCCCTCCTCCAGAAGAACCGCGCTCAGGTTCATGCAGACCTTCCACGAATTGGGATTCCTGGCCAGATTGTCTTCCCAGAGCGTCCGTCCATCGGCCAGCACTTTTTCATGCCCCCAAGTCAGGAACGCCAGGACCGCGACCGCCATCCCAGCGGCCAGCGCCGGCGCGAGCCGCCGCTTGTGCCGCGCCAGGGCGGCGATCAAGGCGATAATTCCCGGAAGGGCGAGATATTGGAAATGGTCCGCGACCCTGGAATTGGAGAAATACGCCATGTCCACCATTCCCAACGCCGGCGCCAGCGCCACCGTGAAATAACCCAAGGCAAACGAAAACGGCCGCCCCCAGCCTCTCCGGCCGCGCCAAAACAGAAAAAGCAAACCGGCGAACAGCAGCGCCGGCAGGTAAGTAACCGCGGCGCGGGGATCAATCGTCCAGCGCGGATAAATCATGGTCAGGCCGGCGGGCAGCAGGATTTTCCCAAAATAAAACCAGACCGCCCACGAGCCGCCCAGCAACCGCACCCAGAGACTATCGTGGATGACGCCCACGCCGCCCCGCACCGCCCTGGATTGTATGGCCACGGCCGCCAGGGCCATCAGAACGGCCAGAATAAAAAACGGCATGCAGCGGGCCAGGTCCCGCCGCGTGA
This sequence comes from Verrucomicrobiota bacterium, assembly GCA_050011995.1. Taxonomy (GTDB): domain Bacteria; phylum Verrucomicrobiota; class Verrucomicrobiia; order Limisphaerales; family Palsa-1400; genus JBEKOF01. The sequence goes on along the minus strand of JBEKIA010000088.1, from coordinate 3,600 downwards.
CACGCCCGCGCCGCCACCAGACAAAAAGCAGCAGGACCGCCGGCAACACGGCCACGGAACTTTTCGCCAGGAGCGCGAGAAAAAAAGCCGTGAGGGAAAAGCCGCGCCACCGCCGGGATTTTTCCGTCTCGACCGCCGAGGGAACGGCTTCATCGAAGCGCAGGAACCACCACAGGCTTAACAGGTAGAAAAACATGGAGAGAGTGTTCTTGCGCTCGGCAATCCACACCACCGAAGCCGCGCAGACGGGATGGACGGCAAAGAGCAGGGCCGCCAGCCAGCTTTCGGGAACGCCCAGGCATTTCAGCACGCGCCAGAGCAGGACGGCGTTGGCGGCGTGGAGCAGGACGTTGACGATGTGGTATCCGGCCGCGTGCAGGCCCCAGAGATGCCACTCCAGCCAGAACGAGGAAAGGGTGAGCGGGATGTAATCCTCCGCCCAGTTGCCAAACCAGATGGAGTACAGGCCGTCAATAGTCTTGACTGCCGGGTTGTCCGTCAACAGGCGGTCGTCGTCCCAGATAAAGCCGCCGCTCATGGCCGGCACATAGACGAGCACCGTGATCAGCGCCAGGACCGCCGCGCCGAGCCACCGCGTCCGGGCCGCGCGCTCAGGGCTGCTCGCTGGCGGCGCCATGATCCAGGAAAACGAGTTGCTGATGCCCCGGCGAGCCGATCAAGGCCAGGGCGCGATTGGGAAAAAGCGCGAAAAGTTCTTCATCCGTTATTATTTTGACTTTGGCCGTGTCCGCGGGCGGGGCCGCGGCCGCGCGAACCGCCGGCGGCGCGGCGGAAGGCCGGGAGGCCGGATGCAAAACCAGGCCCAAAATCAGCAGCCCGGGCAAAAGGCAGAGGGCACAGGTCTGCGCCAGGCGGTTGCGCCGCCTGCGCCGTTGCAGGAAGGCCAGGCCGCGCGCCAGCGAGGCCGCGCGGAAATTCGCGGCGTCCCCGTCCTCGAGGATTTCGCGCAGGAGCCGGTCTTGTTCGGAGCGTTTCATGGCAAGCGGTCATTTTGGGTTGGCTGGGAAGGGTAGGGCGGGCACTCCGTTGCCCGCCGCGGCGCGCACGGAGTGCGCGCCCTACCAACTGAAATTGAAGGCTGACGTTTCATGGCGTTCGCAACTTTTCCAGGATACGCGCGCGCAGATGCCGCCGCAACCGCAGAAGGCGCGATTCCACGGCCTTCTCGCTCAACCCGGCTGTCGTGGAAAGTTCGCGCACGGTTTCGCCGGCCAGGTATTTGTTTTCGAGAAGCAGGCGGTCCGCCGGCTCCAGTTCGTCCAGGCTTTCCTCCAGCAGCGCGCCGAGGCGGCTGTCGCCGCCGCCGGCGGATTCGCGCGGATCGAAGGCGGGCCTCAGGGCAAAATTCTGGAGCAGCGCGAAATAGCGGCGGTGTTTGCGGTGGCCGTCGCGGGCGGCATTGCGCGCCACCGCCTTGAGCCAGCACCAAAAAACATCCTCCTCCGCGAAGACCCGCGGATGGCGCAGGAGGCGAAGAAGGGTTTCCTGCAACGCCTCCTCCGCCTCCTGTTCCTGTCCGCGCGTGACGGCCAGGAGGAAATGATAAAGGCGGTCAAAGTAAAGCCGGTGAAATTCGCGGAATGCCTCCTCCTCGCCCGCCGCGAGCCGCCGTGTCAACAACGCGGTGGACGTGGCGGGCGCGCCGCTGGTTGGAGGGTTCCCCACAAGTACAAGCTTGTTGAGTTGAAGCGGCAGCAATTTGTTGGCGGCGGTATTGGGCACTTAGAATTTTGGGGATGTTTTGCTCACGGAGGCGGCCTTCTCCAAGGCTTCAAGCCTCGCTTTAAGCTGGGTGTTCTCCGCCCCGAGTTGAGAAAGATCAACGGCCTGCTGCTGGATCTGAAACTCGATGTTTCGGGCCTGATCGTTTCGGGCCTGATTGTTGGCTAAATTGGAATCGCCCGGCGGTTGCTCAATCATGGCGTTGATGATCTTCCTGGCGACGTTGATTTCGTCCTGGGAGCCAGTGACCACGAACAGGTTGGCTCCTGGATGAAACTGGAAGTTCATTATTCCATGGGAGCCGAACGACTCGAGCGTCTCGCGAATGATATCCTTTGTCTTATCAATCGTTTGATCTTTCAAAGATTGAAACTTGCCCTCGTCCATCGGCTCGGTATTTCGAAGGCGAGCAAAGTAGGAGGAGAAATTGAAAACTTCGACCTGGACTTGTCGGGAGTCATTTTTCGCCACTTCTTGCAGGAACTTCTCGCTCGGCTCCAGGGTGAAGAGCGGCGGATTGGCGATGTCTCCGAAGTTGCGCTTGAAAACGAATTTGTCTCCGCTGGCGACTCGAAGGAATTCAAATTCCTCGTCCAAGTTGGCGGCGCGAATTTTCAAATCGGGAAGCACTTCCTGGCGAATTTCCGGCGCGATGGCAATGTTGGCTTCAGGATGCTTCTGGCGCAGGACGGTCACAATGTTCTCAAGGGAGGCCCCTTCAGTTGCATTCGGATCGTCCCGGCGGGGCATTCGCATGACACCGTTCTCGATTACTAGGTCGTACTGCGCTTGCACTGGCGCGGTGGGCGGCGATTTGGGTTGTGGCGCGACATTGGTTTGCCCTCGGGCCGGCGCGGGAAGCAGGGCCAGGACGGCGGCAAAGGCCAGGGCGGTGAGGGCGCGGCGGAACATAATATGTGTTTTCATAAGAGGATTAGCAGGAACCGGTTCGTTTTGCATTGTCTTTTCTCCCAACACGCCGCCCGCTCCCGAAATCCTTCAAAAAAAGCGCCGAATCTCCTCCCCGGTAGGGCGAGACTCTGTCGAGCCGTGACTTTTTTCCAGGAAATCGAGTTTCGGCTCGACAGAGTCTCGCCCTACCGGGGAGAAGATTTGAGATCACCATCGGAGCGATTCCATCATTCCTTGAAAGGGCCAATCATCGGCAATCGTCGCCAACCCTTTGCGCAGCGGATTTTCTCGAACATAATTCCATTTCTCCGCATAACTCTCCTGCCGTCGCAGCCGGTGATGAAACGGATGCGGTTGCCAGCGCGAATTCGGATCCTTATGCAGCCGCCGGAATTGCCGTTCCCAAAACGTCACCCATTTCTCCAAAGGCACAGTCAAATCATGCGGTGCGCAGAACAGATGCAAATGATCGGGCATAAGCAGATAATAACCCACCAACCATGCCTGGGCTGATTGCCATGCCGCGCGAAGATGTTCATGCACGGTGGCGTCCGCAAGCCGCGGTTTCCGAGCTTCCGCACAAACCGTCAGAAAGACAATCGTCGGTTGTCCTTAATAAATATTGATCCCGCACGCCGGACGATGGCGTCCGATATCGGAGTAAGGAGCGTCGCTCACAGGCCAAAGCTGCCGGAAACATTCTCGCGGGTCAGCAAAAAATCAAAGCCCCGGTTCGATTCCAACGGTTCGATACCAACCTGCTTTCCCCCCCGGAAGGGCGAGACTCTGTCGAGCCGTCACTTTTTTCCAGGAAATCGAGTTTCGGCTCGACAGAGTCTCGCCCTGCTATGGGTTTTGTCAAGCGAGCGCGGTGTTTTAATTCATGATTTTTTTCGGGCTTGGGGTGAATGGTTCGTTTCGGAGCGTTTCCTCTTCAAGGCTGGA
>JBEKIA010000087.1:0-14888 GCA_050011995.1 Verrucomicrobiota bacterium | reverse complement strand
ACGAGGCTATTCCAAGCAGGGATTGAACAACTGGTCTCAGACTGTGCCAGTGCTGGATCGTGCCGGTGTCATGTCGGTGTCAGTCACTATTGACACTTTTTCTGAACGTCGAGAGGTGCCGGATAAGTGACATTTCCGGCAGACAGCCAAAAACAGGGCGGGCCAACTGGCATGGGCAGGTCTGCGCTCAAAGGCCCTTGCTTCTTGATGCCTGTTTGGGTAGTTTGTCGCGGTGCAAACGAAAATCAAAAAGATCGGCGACGGATTCGGCGTGCTCCTGCCCAAGGAGTTATTGGAGGCATGCGGCATTGGCGCCGAAGTCACCGTAACGGTTGAGAACAGCACTTTGATCGTTAGCCCAGGCCCGCAGAAGGCGCGTCAAGGATGGGCGGAGGCGCTTCGGGCCATTCCCGAGGCGGATTTGGATCGGGACTTCGAGGAGTTACAAAGTTTTCGAGACGCACCCGACGAGTGGAGCGCAGCAGGCTCCACATGGCCGGGCGGCAGCCCCGATGAAAAGATTTGAAGTTTGGCTGGTCCGGCTGGATCCCGCCGAGGGTTCGGAGATGCGCAAAACGCGCCCGGCAGTCATCCTCTCGCCCGACGAAATGAACGATCGCTTGCGCACCGTGCTAGTGGCGCCACTGACGAGCGGCGGATTTGCAGCGCCGTTCCGTGTGTCGTGCCAGTTCACTGGAGTTAACGGGCAAATCGCGTTGGATCATCTTCGCAGTCTCGCGAAAAGCAGGTGCCTGCGGCGTTTGGATCGCTTGGACGCCAATGTCTGCGCGGAGATCTTGAAGCAGCTACAGGAGATGTTCAGGTTTTGATGATTTTTTCGGTCGCGGGGAAAACGGTCAAAAGGCGATTTTCGCCAATAAAATCAAGGGTCCTGTGAAGGTCCAAGCGATGGAAAGAAAGGAGGTGATTTGTGTCAATAGCGATTTTTCCGTCCTGGCGTCTTGAGGATTTGGCAACTTTGCGTTGAAAGTTCTTTCATCCGGGAAATCTCCTGATTCGGAACCGGGATGGTTCCGTTCCTTGCTGGCGGCGGGCGGCTCCGGGCGTTTTTCCGGTTCACTATGGGGTTGGCAAGGCGCGCAAGTGGCTAATGATGAGGGTTTTGCAGCCAGCCGCGTTTTTTTCTTGACGATTTGCGCTTATATGCTAATCTTTTGCGCGTGACGGCATGGCACGGATGGCCGGGCGGCGACGGGACGAAGGCGGGTTTTTCCCAAAACCGCCCCTTGCGCGAACCAAGTCAATCCAAGTCAATCCAAGCTAATCCAAGTGATCCGGCCTTAAAGCAGGAAGCGCCACCCACGAAGGAAACGGCAGGCAATCCGCAGGGAAAGTTAGCCGCCAAAAAGCGCAAAAGGCGCAAAAATTCCGGAGTGGCTGACCGCGAAATACGCGAAATACGCGAAAGCAGAGTTGCCTTTGCTGGCGTTCTTCGCGTGGTTCGCAGTGAAAAGGCCTTTCTTGCGCGCCTTCCGCGCCTTTTCGCGGCAAATCAATGGAAGTGCCTCTCCAGGAACTGCTTGCACACCACATGGAGTTCACCAGGTCAAGCCCAATCAGGCCTAATCAAGGCTAATCAAGTTATTTTTCCACCTTGACCATGAGCGGCCATCCCAATCAGAGCTTCTTCCGGCCAGGCATTCCAAGACGGGAGGGCGAGACTCTGTCGAGCCGTGACTTTTTCCCGGAAAATCGAGTTTCGGCTCGATCCCGATTAATCGGGACCCTGCCGTTGTGGTGGCATGGTTCGTCAGCGCCGGCGTTCCTGCCGGTCCCGCCGCCCGAAATGTCCTCCCGGATGACGTTGCCGCGCGGTGTCACCCGGCCTGCCCGCGCGGCGTCCGGCTGGAGCGGCCGAAGCGGCGGGGGCGGCGGGATGCGCGGGGCCGGAGGGGACGAGTTGGAAATCAACCTGCTTCTTGAAGGAATTCACTTTGTGGACCTGCACGGTGAGCCGGTCGCCCAGCTTGATGATGCGGCGCGTGCGGCGGCCCGCCAGATGCCCGCGCGCCGGGTCGAAGACGTAAAAATCGTCCGCGATGGAGGACAGAGGCACCAGGCCGCTCATGCCCAGGCCCGGCACGTCCACAAAAAACCCGAAATTGCGCGCGTCTGTCACCAGCGCCTCATACTTTTCCCGCCGGCCGGATTTCAACTGCGCCTTGAGGAAGGCAAACAGTTTGACATCCTTGCTGTCGCGCTCGGCGTCGGCGGAATTGCGCTCGGTTTCGGAAATGTGCCGCGCGATTTCCTGGAGGGAAGTGAGGGGCGGGCCGGCGTGATCAAAGAGCGCGCGGTGGACCAGCAGATCGGCGTAGCGGCGGATGGGCGAGGTGAAATGGGTGTACTTGGCCTTGCTCAGTCCGTAATGGCCCAACGGTTCCACCGCGTACCGGGCGCGCATGAGCGATTTGAGAAATCCGACCTTCAAGGCCGGCCCAATGGCCAGGGCGTTGAGGCGGCGCATCAGCTTCTGCACCTCGCCGCGCTGGGCCAGATTGCCGCAGGGGACTTGATGGCTGGCCACCTCCTCGCGGTATTCGCGCAAACGCCGCTCGTCGGGCGGTTCATGCACGCGATAGACCGCCGGGCGGCGCAAGGCCATCAGGCGCGCCGCCACCGCCTCGTTGGCCAGCAGCATGAACTCCTCAATCAACTGGTGCGAGACGTCGTTCTCGATCCTGTCCACGCGCAACAGCCGGCCCTGTTCGTCCAGCCGGATTTTCGAGTCGGGAAAATCCAGATCCAGCGAGCCGGCCTTGAAACGGGCGCGGCGGATTTGTTGGGCCAGCGCGTGGGCTTGTTGCAGCATCCGTTCGATGGCGTCGCCCGCCGGCGCGCGCTGGATGACCGCCAGCGCCTCCTGGTAAGTGAACCGGCGCGCCGAGCGGATGACGGCGGGATAAAACCTGGCGTGGAGCACCTGGCCTTCGTCGGACAGAAGGAACTCCACGCATTTGGTCAGGCGGTCCGCCCCCGGCTTGAGGGAGCAAAGCTCGTTGCTCAAGGCCTCGGGCAGCATCGGGATGACGCGGTCCACCAGATAAGTCGAATTGCCCCGCCGCCGCGCCTCTTCATCCAGCGGGCCGCCCGGTTTGACGTAGTGCGAAACGTCCGCGATATGCACCCACACTTTCCAGCGCCCCGGACCCGGCCGCTCCAGGCAGATGGCGTCGTCGAAATCCTTGGCGTCATCGGGATCAATGGTGATCACCGGATGGGCCCGGCAATCCGCGCGCCCGGCCAGGTCCGCGCGGGCGGTGTCCCCCGGCAGCCGGCCCCGGGCAATCAGTTCCGCTTCGCGCAGCGCGTTTTTGGGAAAATGCAGCGGCAAATTGTATTGACGCAGGACGGAAAGCATGTCCACGCCCTCTTCGTCCGCCGGCCCCAGCACTTCGATGATCTCGCCTTCCGGATTGGTATGGCGCGATTCCCAGTGGCTCAAGGCCACCACCACTTTGTCGCCGGCCCGCGCCGGCCGGCCCGCGTCGCGCGGGGGGCTGACGTAAAAATCGTGCGGGATGCGCGGATCATCCGGGATGACGAAAAGAAACTGTTTGCCCTGCTGGAGCGTGCCGACGATGTGCGAGCGTTTGCGCTCCAGCACGCGGACGACGGCGCCGGTCATCGGGCCGCCGGCCGGCCGGGGCGCTCCGGGCCGGACATCGCGCCGCACCAACACGCGGTCCCCGTGCAGCGCGGTGGAGGTGGCGTTTGCCTCCACCACAATTTCCTGAACCGTCCGGTCATCGGGCTGGAGGAAGCCGCGTCCCTGGCGGTTGATGCGGAGGACTCCGGCGACCAGGTCCGCCGGTTGGGCCTGGATATAGCGATTGCCCTTGGTGCGGACGATGCGGCCGCTTTTTTCCAGCAGATGCAGCGCGTGCTGCAGCGCCTGTTGCTCCTGGGGGCGCAGACCCAGGCGGCGGAGCAACTCCGGGACATTGGAGGGCACATAGTCGTGCCGCCCCAGCAATTTGAGGATAGGATCGTCCATGAATGTCAAGCGCCCCACTATGGCCCGGAAACGATTCGGTGGAAAGAGGAGAATTTTCGCCCCAACATAGCCTTTGCCAACCGGGCGGCGCGCTGTTATGTTTTCACCCGCATATTGTTATGGGGACCCTGAGCGCATCACCGCCGAAACGCGAGCTAAAACCCGAGACCATGACGGACAAACAAAGCGAGCGGGACCACCGCCGATTGCGCATCGCCAAGGTCGGGGTGCGCGGGCTGCGCTTTCCCATCCAAATCCGCGACAAGGAGCGGACGCTGCAAAACACCATCGCCACCATCGGCATGTACGTGGATCTGCCGGAGGAATTCAAAGGCACGCACATGAGCCGGTTCATTGAGGTGCTCAACTCGCACGGGAGCGTCGTTCATGTGGAGAACATTACGGACATTCTGCGCGCCATGCAGGCGAAGCTGAAAAGCGCCGCCGCGCACCTGGAGATGGAATTTCCCTTTTTCCTGGTCAAAAAAGCGCCGGTCTCGGGGATGGAAAGCGTGATGGATTACACGGCGCGGTTCGATGCCACGGCGATCGGCGGGAAGATTGATTTTGTGCTGACGGTGCGGGTGGGGGTGACGACGCTTTGCCCCTGTTCCAAGGCCATCAGCCGGCATGGCGCGCACAACCAGCGGGGATTGGTCACGGTGCAGGTGCGTTCCCGGCGGGCCATTTGGATTGAAGATTTGATCGCGCTGGTGGAAAGCTCGGCCAGTTCCGAGTTGTATTCACTGCTCAAGCGGCAGGACGAAAAGGCGGTGACGGAACGGGCCTACGAAAATCCGGTCTTCGTGGAGGACTTGGTCCGCAATGTGGCCCTCAAACTCAACGCGCATCCGGAGGTGACCTGGTACAAGGCGGAAGCGGAGAATTTCGAGAGCATCCACCACCATAACGCCTACGCCTGCATCGAAAAAGAATAGGGCCGGAAAACGTCTTTGGGGAGGAGGGCGTCCGGCCCGAATTTTTCTGAAGAAAAATGTGGCGTTTTTCGCGCCCTTTGCTACAGTCCCCCCCCGCCACAGGCGGAGGCGGCGGCCGGACGGCTGCCCCGCGGCCGGGCGATTGAAAATGTCGGATCGTGTGAGAAGAAGAAAACAGACCATGAAGAAAATTGAAAAGCCTGCCAGGGCGAAAAAGGCCCTGACTTCGGCCACCTCCGCCTCCATTTTGGGCACGTTCGTCGCCAGGCCCAAAGGCAACAAAGCCAGCCCGGTGAAGATCAAGGCGGAATGGACCAGATACCATCAGCATTTGCTGGAATTGCGGGATCGCCTGCTCGCCCAAATGAGCGGCCTGGCCAAGGAATCGGCGGAGGAGATGACCAATTACAGCCTGCACATGGCGGATTCGGGGACGGATAATTTCGACCGCGATTTTGCGTTGAGCCTGCTCTCGTCCGACCAGGATGCGATTTACGAGATTGAGGAGGCGCTGAAACGCATCGAGAAAAGAACTTTTGGCATCTGCGAATTGACTGGAAAGCCCATTCCCCGGACCCGGCTCGATGCCATACCGTGGACGCGTTTCACCGTGGAGGCCCAAAGCCAGCTCGAACGCGAAGGGGCCTTGCGCCAGCGCCGTTTGGGCCAACTGGGCACGGTGGACAACAGCGGGAGCCTGGAGCCGGAAGAAGAGGAAGAGGCCGAAGAAAAACCCGTCAAAGAGAAGGAATAACATGCCCCGCGAAATCATCACCATTGAATGCACCGAAGCGCGCAAGGAAGGCAAATCCCCTTCCCGCTACACCACCACCCGCAACAAAAAACTCAAGACCGAGAAATTGGAGATCAAGAAGTATAATCCGGCCCTGCGCCGCCACACGCTCCATCGCGAAATCAAATAACCTATGCCACGCAAGACCCATACCGACAAACCCGGCGCCCGCGGCAGCCGCGGCAAAACCACCGGCTCCCTGGAAGTCCGCACTCCCCGGCCCAAGCCGAAAATTGATTTCACCGTGGACGCGCTGGACTACAAGAACGTCGCCCTCCTCCGGCAATTTGTGACCGACCAGGGCCGCATTCTCCCGCGCAAATACACCGGCCTGCCCGCCCACTATCAGCGGCAACTCAACCGCTCGATCAAGCGCGCCCGCCAGATGTTGCTGATGAAGTAGCTCCGCTGTCCCATACCCCGGTCCAGGGCCCGAGGATTCTCCGCAGTTGGGCGGCGTGGACCTCAAGGGTGCTGTCCGTCCAAACCACAAAATCGGAACGGGCTATTTTCTTTTCGACCGGCCATTGGGCTTCCAGGCGTTGGCGGCTCTGGACGGCATCCCAGCCCCGCTCGCGCAAACGCCGGGCCTGCGCGGCGGCGGAACAGGCCACGCAGAGGGTCGCATCGAAAAGCGGCTCCGCCTGGGTTTCAAAGAGCAGGGGGATGACGACCGCGCCGCAGGGGCGGCCCGCTTTGCGCCATCGGTCCGCTTCGGCATTCCAGGCGGCCCGGATGCGCGGATGGAGGATGGCTTCCAGATCGGAGCGGGCGGACGCCAGGGCGAAGATTTGCCGGGCCAGTTGCTCCCGGTCCAGCCGCCCGTCCGGAAGCAAAACAGCGGGGCCGAATCGCTCCCGAATTTCCGCCAGGGCGGGTTGCCCAGGCTCAACAGCCTGGCGGGCAATGTCGTCGCAATCCATGACCGCCACGCCGTGTTGCCGGAGCAGCAGGCCGGCGGTGGATTTGCCCATGGCGATTCCGCCGGTGATGCCAAAAAGTTTCATGGTGGAACTGGCGCGAGTCCGCGCCCAATGAAGGCAGAGACCCGGAGAAAGGGCAACTGGAAAAATGGCCCGGCGCGCAAGGCCTCGGAACCTGTGAAAATCACTGGGGCAAATGGAGGATGCGATAGAAGCGCGCCGGCGCGTTGGCCACATTGTTGGTGATCGTGAACTGGCCGGCGCCGGAGGCGATATTGGTGGAAAGGCTGGTCCAGGAGGCGAGGTTGGTGGAAACCTGGATGATATATAGCTGGCCGGCCGAGCCTTTTTCGAGGGTCAGTGTCAGGTTGCCGGCCAGATATGCAGCTTCCAGGGAGAAGGGCGTGGCGTTGGTGACGGTCGCCGTGTTGGAAGCCGCGGCCCCAGATCCGGCGGCGTTGGTGACCGTGACGGAATTGGACACCAAACCGGAAAGGAGCGGTTGAACCTCGATGGTGGCTCCGGCGGTGTCGCCGGCATTGGTGAGGACGCCGAGATTGAAGGCCACGGCGCCGGCCACATTGGTATTGATAGTGCCCTGGGTGGACGCCGCCCAAACGAGGCTGGAGGCGGCCGGAAGCGCATCGGCCAGGATCACATTGGTCGCGCCGGACAGGCCGAGATTGGTCACGGTGATCTGGAAGGTGAGGAAATTGTCAGTGAAGACCGGGTCCGGCGCATGGGTCATGCCCACGCTCAAGCTGCCCGGAGGGTTGATCGGGTTGACCAGGGTCAGGCCCAGAGTCCAGCCGCCGCCAATGCTGCCATCGTTTCCAGGCTTGTCGTCATAAACATAAAGCGACCAGATGCCGTTGGGATTGCCGCCATAGAACACATTGAGATTGGTGTTGGAGGGCTGGCCGGAAATGCCAGGGAAGGAATCCAGCGGCCGGTACTGAGTTGGATGGTTGGGAGAGTTGGTTGCCGAAACCAAACTGGTTTGCGGCAATGAATTTGTGGCGGCGCCATTAAAGGCCAGCACGAGGTTGGTCACACTGTAAGGGCCGCCCGCATGGGCCATGAGCACCGTTTGCTGGCCGGACGGGCTGACCAGCAGGACGTTCACGTCGCTGGGGAAACTATGGGTGAAATCCTGCAACGTGGCCGTGACCCCGCCAACGACCCCGTTGGTGGTGGAAACCGCGATCTCCGATGGATAAGGCGTGCCGGGGCCTGAGTCCGGAATGATGATCAGGGCGCTGTTGGTGAAGCTCATGGGATTGGCAATAGTGAACGGGAATGAAACCGTTCCCAATGAATAGGCCGTGTCCCTGAGCGAAAGAACCGCCGTAAGGGCCGAGCCGGGGGCCCCCTGGCCGGTGAAGGAGAAGTTTGCCGCGGCGGAAGCACCCGGGGCGATGACCCCGTAGGTTTGACTGGAGGTGATGGGAACCACTCCGTTGCCGGACAGCAGCGCCGCCGTCAAGTTGGTGGCGGGAGCGGCGCCGATATTTTCGAGGGTGAAGGCAATGGTGACGGTTTCGTTGGAATCAATCGCCCCGTCGGGCGGCGCGAAGCTTTCGGAAATCAGCCTGGCCCCATTGGCGACAATAACGGGTTCGGCAGCGGTGATGGCAAGAACCAGGCTGGCGGCGCTGTGGTTGGTATCCGTGGAATTGGTGGTATAAACCGTCCAAGTGTTGGTGAGCAAGCCGGTCAGCACGGGAGCGTTGGTGAACTGCGCCGTGGCGATGAAGCCGGGGGCGATGCTGGCGAACTCATTGGAAAATACCGTGGTGGACGAGCCGGGGACGCCCTGGGTTAACAAGCCGATGACGTCGGTCGCCAAATTGGTGCCGTTGTTGGTGACGGTGAGGGTGTAGATGACGTTGCTCCCCAGCACCACCGCGTTGCTTCCGGTGCTGGCTGTGATGGCAGGGGAGACCACCGCATTGGGCAGGACCACCGTGACCGAGGCGACGGCCGTGTTATTGTTCGTGTTCGGATCAGTCAGCGAGGACCCGACGTCCACCACGGTGTTGGTCTGAAGGCTGATGGCCGTGGCCTCAGCCACAAAGCCCAAGGTCAGATTGGTTTGGCCGGCCAAAGCGCCCAAATTGTAAATCTGCTCCTGGTTGGTCGGCGTCAGGTTGGTTTGCAGATAGGGCGTGTAGGCCGGAATGGTGTTGGAAACGAAACTCAGGCCCGCCGCCAGCACGTTGGTCAGGGAGACATACGTCGCATTGGCGCCGGAGTTGGTGACGGTTATGGTAAAGGTCACGTTGCTGCCCACGGTGACGTTTGTGGCGGAAGCCGCGATGGCCACACCCACGTCGGTGATCTGGTTGACCGGAGTGATGGTGGTGATGGCCACGCACCAACCGTTGGAGATGGCCCCGTAATCGCCCTCCGCGCCGTCATAGGCGTACAAATACCACCATCCATTGGGCGGAATGCCCTCGAAAACAAACAAATTGGTGTTATAGGGGGGCGAAAGGTTGGTCGCATTGGTGAACACGGGCGAATTGTATTCCGCGGGCATGTAGATTCCGCTGATCAGCCCCTGATCATATCCGCCCGGCACAACGTTGGCGGCTTTCTGGTCAAAAGTCAGGGTGACGGGAGAGGATGCGGTGGACACATGGGCGGCGCCACACATCAATATTGAGCTTTGCCCGCCCGGGCCCACCAGCAACAGGTTGATGTCATTGACATCGGTGTGCTCCAGGTTCGACACCGTGACGGCCACATCCGAGACATAGGCGCTGATGCCGGAAACCAGATTGCTGGATGGATCCGGACCGGCCGGACCTTCGGCCGGGAAGGGCACGAAATTGGTCGCGGGGATGAAGATGACATTGGTGTTCCAAAAGGTCGAAACCACCGGCAGGACGAACGTGAAGCTGACCGCGCCGAGGTTGGTCGGGCCATCCTGCAATTGGAGGGTTGCGACGATCGTGCCGCCGTAGGCGGCGTTGTTCGAGAACAGGAACTGGCCGTACCCGGAGCCGCCGCCCGGAGCCAGTTGGCTGTAACTGGCGCTGCTTTGGCCGGGGACCGGAACGCCCGCGGCGTTGGTCTGCATCGGAATGACCCCGCCGTTGGTCTGCAGGGTGGCCACCAGATTGGTGGTGGGGATGTTGCCAATGTTCTGCAACTCAAATTTCACTCCAACCGTTTCGCCGGGATTCACCGCGCCATTGGGCGGCTGGGAGCTTTCCGAGGTCAACTGGTCTCCAATAGGAATGATAATTTCTGTCGGCCGCAACACCAGGGTGCTGACCGAAAGGTAATTGTTGTTGGTGTTCGGATCGCCCGGCTGGCCGAACACGCTAAATGTGGAAACCAAAACATTGGAAACGACGCCCTGAAGCAGAGTCGGCGCCTTGACGGTGGTGGTGAGCATCTGGCTGGTTCCGCCGGGCATGTTGCTGGTAATGGTCCACGTCACCACGCCGTTCTGGTCCACCGCCGAGGCCCGGCTGGTGGAAACGAAGGTCGCGCCCGCCGGCAGCGTCTGATTCATAATCACCGATGTGGCGGTGGCCGGCCCGCCGTTGGTGACGGTCACCAAGTAGGCAATATCCCCGCCAGATATGGCCGGGCTGGGCGACACGGCCACGGAAACCCCCAGGTCCGCCGCCGGAACCACGTTGATGGAGACGCTGGCGGTATTGTTGCCCAGCACCGGATCGGTCTCGGAGGGGTCCAGCCCCGCCGTGCTGGTCAGAGTGCAGGTGCCAACCACGGTTGGACTCAGGACCAGAGTTTCCGTCGCGCCGGAACCTGCCGGCAACAGGCCTATGGAAGCCAGCGTCCCGTTCGCCGAAACGCTGCCTTGAGAGGCGCCGGCCGAAACGACATTCACGTTGGGGGGGAGCGAATTGGCCAGGGTCACCCCCAGAGCCGTCGCCGGCCCGTTGTTGGTGACAGTGACCAGGAAGGTCGCCTGGCCGCTCTCAGGCACGGAGACGGGAGACGCGCTCATGGTCACCGCCAAGTCCGCCATCGGCTTGGTCACCAGGACCGAGGCGGAAGCCTGGTTGTTGTCCGGATTGGGGTCTGGAACGGTGGAGCCGACAATGGCGGTGCTGGTCAGCAGGCCGTTGGTGGCGGCCTGAGTCGTCACCGTAATGGTGGCATTGCTTTGGATCCCGACCGTGCCGAGGGAAAAAGTGAGAATGGATCCATTTTGGGAAATCGTGCCCTGGCTGCTGACCGAGCCTTCATAGACAATGCCCGATGGAAGGGTCTGATTGACCACCGTGTTCGGGGCCGGGCTGGGCCCGGCATTGGAGACGCTCAACGTATAGGTCACCGGGCCGCCCGTCGGGGTCGTGAGGGGACTGGCCGACATGGTGATCGAGAGGTCGGCGCCAGGGCATTGGCCGCCGCCATCCGGGCATTGCTCCGGGGAAATAAACAGCGACCAACATTGCAGAGTGGTCGCCTCGCCCTCCAGGTTGTAGGCGTAAAGCTCCCAGATGCCGTTGGCCTCCGGCCCGCTCAACATGCTGAAGGACGAAAGCGCCGTTACCGGAGAGTAAGTCCCGACCAGGGGCGCGGTGCCGGTCAAAATGGACTGCGTGGCGGCATCGTCAAAAGTGGTGCGGTTGGCATCCGGCGAGCAACCGATCCCGAAGTTGGCGCCCGTGCCTCCGTCTTCCAGGGCAAGGTAAACGAAGGTGCCGCCGGGACTCATCAGATAAAGCTCCATAAACTCATCTTCCGGCGTCGTGAGATAAAGGGAAACCGTGACCTTGCCGATCATGCCAATGTTGCTGACGGTGATGGGCGAGAAGGCGCCGTCCAGGGGGATGGACAAGGGCGTGGAATTATCAAACCGCACCGGCGCCCCGATCGCCCCGGTGACAAACTCGACATAATTGGTTTGGATCGTTTGATTGCATTTCAGCACCAATTGCAAAAGGACGGGCGTGCCGCAGAGGAAGCTGGGTTCGGAACTGACGGTAAAAGCGGTCTGGTTCTGGGCGGACCCTTCCGGCGGGATATTGGTGAAGGAAACCGTGGAGGTGCCAATAACCACCCCGGGGGTCAGGCTGCTCAGGATGCCCTGCACGCCGGTCGCCGTGGCGTTGCCCTGGTTTGTCACCAGAACATTCAAATTGTAGCACCCATCCGGGTCAATATTCCCGCTGCCGTTGCCGCCCGACAATATGTTGGTCACGTCGGCAAGGATGGGCGAGAAAACGGGAGTGGGAACCAGCGCGTCAATCAGGGCCTGGCCGGTCGGGGTGCCCCACCCCGTGCAGAGGTCGTAGCCGGGGACGGCAAAGTAATTGGTTGGATCCGCAATATTCGTGTTGTTCCCTGTGGTAATGTCATGGAAGGTGTTAGTGTAAAGCGGTCCTTTCGCCAACGCATAAATGGCCGGATTGATGAACCCCATCGGCGAGCCGCCCGTCAAAGCGGCTTTCTCATTGACCATCGCGCAAAAGGCGGCCCACAGCGGTGTCGCAACGCTGGTTCCGCCAACCCCCACCTCCGGCACTCCGTCCTCATCCACGACGTAAATATTGTCCGCCGCCATTGCGACATCCGGAACATTGCGAAAGTTGGTGGATCCGCTGTTGCTGCTCATGTTGATGCCTTGTTGCCAAACCGGGAGGGCGTAGTTGGTGCTGATCCCGCCGCCGCTCGCCCCGGTGATGCCCTGGCCCGGATACTCGACCTGCCAATTCCAGACCGTTTCGGATTTCCAGGCGCCGCGCGGGCCGGCGGTGCTCAAAGTGGTTCCGCCCACCAGCGTAATGTAAGGATCGTCAGATTGCTGCGTCTGATTTGTGCTCGCATAATTGAAACTTCCCTCATCGCCGGAGCCTTCAAAAAAGGACTGTCCCTGGGCCGCCATTTGCTGGAAGATCAGGTCTGTGCTGGGATCGTCGAACAATTCCCATGACATGCTGACTTGATGGGCCAGATTGTCTGTGGCAATCTTGTTCAAGATGTCGTTCATGGGGTAGGTGGCCTCGGGCGCCTCATAGACGAGGATGCTGGAGAGTCCGGGCGCCATGGCCACCGCCACTTCGATGTCCAGCGAAACCTCCAGGTCAGCGGCTCCGGGAGCGCCGGTGAATCCATCCACCGGTATATTCACCAGGGGGATGTTGGGCAGTCCGGCCTGGGCTTCGTAGGTGGCGATGTCCGAGGGATAGTAGGTGTCGAATTCCACCAGGGCCAGGGACTGTCCGCTCCCATCCAGCGTGACGCCGGGAGCATAGGCGGCGCGGAAGTCATATCCAAAATAGCTGCCATCCGGTCCCGAACCAAGCAACGCCTTGTTCGTCGTGTTTTGCCCAAGCGGGACCCCTTTGCGAATCAACGGGTGCGTCACCTGATAGTTGTCCAAGCCGCTCACATGCAAAATGGGCAAATCCAAGTCAATGGACGGCTCCGCGTCCGGCGCGAAAAAAGTCCGGGGTTCGGCCGGGTGCTGATAAACCCGCAGGTTGACATGAAACACTCTCTGGATGTCGGCCACGGACAAATTGACATCCAGCAGGGTCCGGTTGGGGTGGAGGCCGGTCACCTTCAGGCCCTTGGCCGTGAAAAAGTTCTTCAGCTTGTCGTAATCCTCCTGCGAGGGGCCGAACCTCTGGGTGAATTGTTCCGGCGTGATGAACTTGCGATAGTTGGCGCTGGTTGGATCATAGAGTTGGCGCAGGAAGCCGGTCAAATCGCCGCGGTTCCGCGCGGGCAGGCCGATGGCCAGATTCAAGCGGTTGGTGGCGGGAAGCTCGCCGACGGGTTGCAAGTTCATCCGCCGAATCGCCTCCGGCTGATGGCCCTGGAGTTGTTGCCTTTCGTCCGCCAGAGCCTTTTTGGAGCCGAATAGAACCAGGAACGCCAAAAGAATCGCCCATGACCGGGAACCATCTTTGCCGTAAAAAAACCAGCCGCGCGCGGCGGCGGAAGACACAACCGGGCAGGCAGGCTCATGGGTTCCACTCGGCGGGCCGCCCGCCGGCGGGAAAGTCTCTGGTTTCATGATATTGTGGGAAGGGTTGTTCTCAAGGCAATCGGGTTGTCAAGGCGTTGACAACATAAAGAAATGGAGGCCGTTGGTCGTGTTCGGCAGGCTGATGGAGTATTGGCCGTTGACGATGGATGGCGCGGGATTGGTCACCGGCACCCAAATGATCGGCTGAGTCAGGTTGGTCGCGCCCAGCAGCACATAATTGGCGGCCGAGGCGGGCCAGGCGAACGTAATGGCGCGCGCGCCGGGAACAATGGAGAGCGTGACTGGAGTGATGTCAATCTTGAACGAGGCGGCGTTGTTCAGCTTGAACGGATCGTAAACCGGGGACCCCACCACGACGGTGTCCTCGACGGTGGCCCCCTGGGCGGCGGTGGCCTGGGCGGTCAGGATCAGTGTGGTGCTGGCATTGGGGGGCAGGGAACCGCTCCAGACATTCGTCCCGCCGGAACCAGCCACAGCCTGCCAGGACGTGGAACTGCCCGTCAGAACCAGCCCCTCCGGCAGGTAATTGGTGACCATGGTTCCCAAGGCGGTGGAAGGACCGTTGTTGGTGACGACCACGGTGATGGTCACCAATTCGCCCGCCATCACCGGGTTGGGGACGATATTGAGGGTCACTCCCAAGTCGGCGCTCGGCGAGTTGATCGGGGTGACGACGTTGGTGGTGTTGTTGGTGCTGGATTCAATCTGGTCGGAGATGGCGATGAAGGTGTTGGTCACGGTCGTTTGCGCCGCGGGCAGGTTCGTGACGTTGAAGGAGATGCCGTTGCTGACGGCCAGGGAGCCGACGCCAAAGCTCAACACTCCGTTGTTGTTGGTGAACGCGCCGGGGAAGTTGTTGCTGACATAGGCCAGGCCCGCAGGCAGAAAATTGGTGATGACGACACCGGTGGCGGCGGCCGGCCCGTAGTTGGTCAGCGCGACCGTGTAAAAATTCGTGTTGCCGACGGTGGCCGAGGCGGGCGACTGCGTGACTGTCAACTCCAAATCCGTGTAGGAGGGAATGGGGTTGCCGATGCTCAGATTCAAGCTCCAGCCGCCGTTGATCGCGCCGTAATCCTGGGCCTTGTTGTCGGCCACGTAAAGCGACCAATTGCCGTTGGCGGCGGTGCCGGAGAGCACCGAGAGATTGGTGGGAAACGGCGCGGTGATATTGGCGGTCAAATTCGACGGCATGACGGGCAGATAGGGCCAGTTGTTTCCGAGGAAAATGGTG
>JBEKIA010000086.1:0-15080 GCA_050011995.1 Verrucomicrobiota bacterium | reverse complement strand
CAATGGTCGCCGGTTTTCACCAATCCGCCCGGATTCGGCACGATCCAGTTCGTTGACCCAACCGCCGGCAACTACTTGCAACGCTATTACCGCGCGGTGGTGTCGCCGTAGCAATGGAGTGTTTGCCGGTTATTTGGCGGAAGGTTCCGTCGCCGTTGGCGGAGCCTCGGCCTTGGGCTGGGAATCCGCGGCGGCATCGGGTTTGGACGCCGGCACGGCATCGGCGCCCGCCAGTTCATCCGGCAGAACGGTGATGGCGATGCGGCGGTTGCGGGCGCGGCCCTCGGCCGTCGCGTTGTCGGCGATGGGACGATATTCGCCATAGCCGGCGGCCCCAACGCGGCGCGGATCCACGCCGGCCTTTTCAGTGAGAAAATGCACGGCGGCCAGGGCGCGGGCGGTGGACAGTTCCCAGTTGCTGGGAAACCGGGTGCGGATGGGCACGTTGTCGGTGTGGCCGATGACCTGAATCTTCAGTTCGGGATGTGCCGCCAGAACGGCCGCAATTTTGCGCAGCACCGATTCCCCGTCCGGTTTCAAGATCGCCTCGCCGGAATCAAACATGACGCGGTCAATGATGTTGACTGTAAGCTTGCCTTGCAGGTTGGAGATGGTGACATCCCTGGATTCCAAGCCGGAGCGCATTTCCTCTTCCAGCCCTTTGGCTCTCTGCGCCACCCGGGCCTTTTCTTGTTCCAGATCGGCAATCTTGGATTGCAGGGCGGCGAGCTGATCTTTGCTCTTCTGGTTTTCGTCCAGCGCCTCCGCCAGACTGGCGCCGGCCTTGTCCAGCTTGGGCTGGAGCGATTGGAGTTCGCGCTGTTTGCCGGCGGCCGACGCCCACAGCAGCGACAGCGCGACGGCCAGCGCGGCCAGGATGCCGGCGGCAATCCAGCCCCGCCGGGAGCTGTCCGGGCCGGGCTTGGACTTGGCCACAAGTTCCGTGAACGGTTGATTTCCTTCGCTCATGCTGCATCAGTCTTAAACGGTAGGGCCAGACTGTCGAGCCGAAACTCGATTTCCTGGGAAAAAGTCACGGCTCGACAGAGTCTCGCCCTGCCGGTTTTTGATTTTTTGGCCGCGCCCCTTCGGGGTCCATTCTTCCCCAAGACGGACGCATGGCAAGGCGCCGGATTTTTCCCTTGCCAAACATTTTCTCCACCGTGCAATTTAAGGCGAAGAATTGCCAAACGATGGTGAGCAGGATTTTCGCGATCCGGTCACTTTTTTCATCGTTATGCCCGCAATTCAAACCGAAGAGGCATTTATGACGAGACAAAAAAATCTGGCCGCGCTGGCCGCGCTGGCGGCGGCATTTTATTTCGGCCCGGCGGCATCGTCCTTCGCGGGCGAGCCGAATCCCGTGCTGCTGAACGACCCGGTGGATGTCAGCCCGGAGTTCCGGGATTTCGCCAACACCTATTATCTGGCGGACCATGTGGCCGAGTTCAACCCGGCCACGCACACCGGCAGGATCTCCTACCAGCGGGCGCAGTATTTCACGCGCCAGGCGTTCGACAACATGCTGGCGGTGCTCAAACCGGTGGCCGCCAACGAATTTCCCGAAAAGGAGTACGAGGCCAGCCCCAGCCTGCCGTTCTCCATCGAGTTCGTTTCGCCGAAAACCTTCCGCATCCGGGCCGCCAGCGGGCCGCAATTCCATCCCGCCGCCGAATCGCTCATGCTGGCCGGGCCGGTCGCAAATGACACCTCCTGGCAATACGCCAAAGTGGAGGGCGGCCATCGCTACACCAGCCAGTTCGGCTCCGTCACCATTTTGGAAAACCCCTTCCACATTGAGATCCGCGACGCCCAGGGCCGGCTCCTGACCAAAACGGACCACACCGTGGACAACACGAGCACCTTCACCCCCATCCTGCCTTTTTCCTACGTGCGCCTGGCGGCGGATTATTCCCGCCGCATGAACGCCGCCTTCACCCTTTCGCCCGGCGAAAAGATTTTCGGCTGTGGCGAATCGTTCACCAGCCTGGACAAGCGGGGGCAGCGCCTGGTCCTCTGGACGGATGACGCCAACGGCATCCAAAACCAGGGGATGTACAAGCCGATTCCGTTCTTTATGAGCAGCCGCGGCTACGGCATGTTCATGCACACCTGTTCGCCCATCACTTGTGATTTCGGCAATTATTTCAGCGGGGTCAATGCCATGATGCTCGGCGATGACGAGTTGGATTTGTTTGTCTTTCTGGGTTCGCCCAAGGACATCCTGGATGAATACACCACGCTGACGGGCAAGGCGCCCATGCCGCCGCTCTGGTCCTTCGGCCTGTGGATGAGCCGCTGCACTTATTCCAACGAGGTCCAGGTGCGCGAAGTCGCCACCAAACTGCGCCAGAACCAGGTCCCCTGCGACGTGATTCATCTGGACACCGGCTGGTTTGAAACCGATTGGCGGTGCGACTACCAGTTCTCCACCACCCGTTTCACCGATCCGCAGAAGATGATCAACGACCTCAAGGGCAACGGCTTCCACATCTCGCTCTGGCAGCTTCCCTATTTTGTGCCCAAGAACATTCTCTTTCCCGAACTGGTGCAAAAGGGACTGGTGGTGCGCGATCCCAAGGCCAACCTGCCTTACGAAGACGCCGTTCTCGACTTCTCCAATCCGGCCACCGTCGAGTGGTATCAGGGCAAGCTGGCCAATCTCCTCAAGATGGGCGTCGGCGCCATTAAAGTTGACTTCGGCGAAGCGGCCCCCAACAACGGCCTTTTCGCCTCCGGCCGGACCGGTTTTTACGAGCACAACTATTATCCCCTGCGCTATAACAAGGCGGTGGCGGAAATCACCAAGAAAATCACCGGGGAAAACATCATCTGGGCCAGAAGCGCCTGGGCGGGCAGCCAGCGCTACCCGATTCATTGGGGCGGCGACGCGGAAAATACGGACGACGGCATGACGGCCGAATTGCGGGGCGGCTTGTCCTTCGGCTTGTCGGGATTCACCTTCTGGAGCCACGATGTGGGCGGATTCGTCGAAGCCGCCACCACCAATCTCTATAGCCGCTGGCTGGCCTTTGGCATGCTCACTTCGCACACCCGCTGCCACGGCACCGCCCAAAAGGAGCCGTGGGTTTACGGCACCAACTTCATGGATGATTTCCGCCGCACCGACGAATTGAAGTATCAACTGATGCCTTACGTTTATGCCCAGGCAAAGGACAGTTCGCAACGCGGCCTGCCCATGGTGCGCGCCCTCTTCATCGAGTATCCCGACGACCCCGGCTCGTGGCTGGTGGACGATGAATACCTCTATGGCTCCAGCATTTTAGTCGCCCCGCTGTTTGAGGAGAACACCACGGCGCGCAACGTCTATCTCCCCCCGGGAACGTGGATTGATTATCAGACCGGGATTTCTTATAGCGGCGGCTGGCAGAAGATTGAAGCGGGAAAAATTCCCATCGTCATGCTGGTGCGTGATGGCACCGTAATCCCGCTGATCAAGCTCGCGCAATCCACCATGCAGATGGATTGGTCAAATCTGGAATTGGTGGCTTTTTCCAAGGGAACCACTGCCCGCGGCTTGGTTTGTTTGCCGTCGGACAACATCCTGCGCGAACTTTCACTTCCCTACCGAAGTCTCACCTTTCAGTTGCCTGAGAACCCGCTGGCCGGCAAAGTAACTTGGAAAATACGCGCCTACACAGACCGCTAATGAAATGAAACGTGATACGTCACTGACCCGAAGCAAAGGCAGGGCGAGACTCTGTCGAGCCGTGACTTTTTCCCAGGAAAATCGAGTTTCGGCTCGACAGAGTCTCGCCCTACCATTCAGGAATGACGCATGACAATGAAACAACATAGACACATGAAACAACATCCCCAGACCATTCGTTCCCTGGCCGGCGCCTTGCTCGGCCTGCTTCTCATCCCCGCCGCCTCCTGCCTGGCGGGCCATTACACCAACTTCGAGGTTTCCGTTTATGGGATTGGCTCGGGGACGGACCCGGCCCGCTGGGCCAACATGACCAACCAGTTGCCGATTGACAAGGTCTATATCGAAGTCCAGCGCGACCGCAGAATGACCAGCGAGGAAAGTCTGGAGAGCGCCAAAAAGTTCTACCAAGACATGGGCGTGAAGGTCGCCGGCGGCATGGCCCTTTCCGCCAGCACCGCCGGCGGACAGTTCCTTTCCTTCTGCTACACCGATCCCGTTGACCGCGACTTCATCAAGAGCGCCGCCCAGCGGGCCGCCAAACATTTCGATGAAGTCATCCAGGACGATTTCTTTTTTGTCACGACCAAATTTCCGTCGGACATCGAAGCCAAAGGGAACCGGACCTGGACGCAGTTCCGCCTCGATCTGTTGCGCGATGCTTCCAGATATTTGGTGGTCGGACCGGCCAAAGAAGTGAATCCCAAAGTCAAAATGGTCATCAAATACCCCAATTGGTACGAGCATTTCCAAGGTCTGGGCTATGATCTGGACCAGGTGCCGAAGATTTTCGACGGCATCTTCACCGGCACCGAAACGCGCGATGCCGAAATGACCGACCAGAATCTCCAGTCCTACGAAAGCTACGAGATCATCCGCTACTTCGAGAACATCGCCCCGGGCCGCAACGGCGGCGGCTGGGTGGACACAGGCAGCCTGCGCTACTCGGACCGCTTTGCCGAGCAGTTGGTGGACACGGTGTTCGCCAAGGCGCGGGAAATGCTCCTGTTCGGCGGCGGCAGCGTCACGGGAACGGCCCGCGTTGGCGACCGGCCCTGGCAGGACCAGCACACCAGTTTCGATTACAATGCCCTGCAACAATCCCTCCAATCCACCGCCGGCAGCAACGCCGCCGTCACCTGGGGGCGCATCGCCGGCGACGCGCTGACCAAGGCCGACTCCTTCCTCGGCAAAATGGGCAATCCCATCGGCATCCAGAGTTACAAGCCCTACCAATCCACCGGCGAAGATTTTCTGCACGACTATCTTGGCATGATTGGCATCCCCATTGACCTGTATCCCTATTTTCCCACCAACGCCAACGTGGTCCTGCTGACCGAGTGCGCCAAGTTTGACCCGGACATCGTCGCCAAAATGAAGGCGCATTTGCTGGCCGGCAAATCCGTCGTCATCACCAGCGGCCTCCTCCGCGCCCTGCAAGGCAAGGGGATCGAGGACATCGCCGAGATCCAATACTCCGATCACAAGATCCTCTCGCACGAGTATTCCACCCTCTTCGGCGCGGGCAACGGCACGGCCCTGGCGGCGGACCAGTTGCAGGACGTGCTGTTCCCGGAAATATTCTTCTTGACAAATGACTCCTGGCAGCTCCTCCGCGCCTTTGCCAACGGCCGCGGCTATCCCCTCCTTCTCCTCAACCGCTACGGCAAGTCAGGCGTTCTCTACGTGTGGACCATGCCCGAAAACTTGAACGACCTCTACCGCATGCCGCAGAGCGCCATCAGCACTGTCAAGAATTACGTCATGGCCGGCTTTCCCGTCCGCCTGGACGGCCCCGACCACGTCGCCTTGTTTGCTTACGACAACAACACCTGCATCGTCGAGTCCTTTCGCCCCGCCGCCTGCGACGTGAGGGTCTCCGTGGGACGCCAGTTCACCAAACTGCGCAACCTGCTCACCGGCGAAGTGATTGCCCTCCCGGCGGCGCCGCCCGCCGCCCCCGATGCCGAACGCGGTCGCGATGGGCGCGGCGGCGAGCGTGATGGACGCGGCGGACGCGATGGGCGCGGCGCTCGCGATGGGCGCGGCGGACGCGGCGGAGGCGGCGGACGCGGCGGCCCCGGTGGAGCGCTCGCCTCCTTCAACGTCCATCTTCTCCCCCACAGCTACATCCCTTTCATCGCCGAGCCGTGAGGACTTTTGTTTGGTCTATCCAAGAATCCCCGTCGTACGAGGGCGTAAAATACTCCGGTGCGCACACGCGCCCTCGGCTTTCGCAGCCGGCGCCCTAGTAGTGCCCTAACTTGAGAAACAGCGATGACCTGGGGAAGTATTTGGGGAGCGCACGCGCCCCCGCGTGCAGCCAGCGACGCCCTCGTCGCTGACATCGGTGGGTGGGTTCAGCAAGGGCGCCGAACCCTGCATCCCGATTCGGAATCGGGACGCGCGCTCCCGAATTAAGACACTGCCGGCGCCCTCGCCGACTGCAATGCGTCCGCCTTAACTTGACAGTTCCGCGTCGCTTTGCGGCGGCGCCGGGAACGCCGTGAGGCGGCACAACCGATTTTGCCATTCCGTTGCACAAAAAATGCAACGTTTTTCTTGTTGCCTCCGGCGATTAAAAATGTAATCTATACACGATTGAACTTGTAATCGTAGAGGACAGCCCATGAAAAAGATTCCGCGCATTTCCGAAACGGAGTGGGAGGTGATGAAAGTGGTGTGGAAGCGGGCGCCTTGTTCCGCAAGCTGCGTCATCGCGGCCCTGAACCAGGACGGCCCCTCCTGGCATCCCAAGACAGTCAAGGCCTTTCTGAACCGGCTGGTCAAGAAAAAGGCCCTCGGTTTCAAATTGGACGGGCGGGCTTACCTCTACCATCCTCTGGTGCGGCAAAGCGAGTGCGCCGAGGCCGCGAGCCAATCGTTCCTCCAGCGGGTGTTCGGAGGCTCCTTCCAGCCGATGCTGGCGCATTTTGTCGCGCGCAAGAGGCTTTCCCGGGAGGAAATCGGCGAACTCAAAAAGCTGCTGGACAGCCCGGAGTAAGGACATTTCATGCAAGATTTCATCCAATACCGCTCCTGGCCGCTGTTGCTCAGGACTTCCTGGCAGGCGGCGGTCATAATCCTGTTGGTGCTGGCGGCGCAATACACCCTGGGGCGGCGTTGGAACCCGCGCTGGCGGCACACGCTGTGGTGGCTGGTCCTGGCCAGGCTCGCTTTGCCCGTGACCCTGGCCTCGCCCATGAGTCTGTTCAACTTCCTCCCCGCTTCCGGCGGAGCCTGGCGAGTCGTGGACGCCTGGGCCGCCCCGGATCCTCGGCCCTCCACCCCGCCTGTCGAAGACGCGGCCGCCCATCCCGCCGGCCCGCCGCAAACCGGCGCAGGCGTGTCCCCCTGGTTGTGGCTCTGGGCGTGCGGCGCGGTTTTCGTGGCGGTTGCCCAGGGGACCAATCACTGGCGCATTCACCGGAGGGTGACGCGGAGCCGTCCCTTGATCAACGAACCGGCGCTCAATTTGCTCGAGGACTGCAAACATCGAATGGGGGTTCGCGCGCCTGTTTCGCTGGTCGAGACGGAGGCGGTGGACGGGCCGTGCTTGTTTGGGGCGTTGCGGCCGCGGCTGTTGTTGCCGCCCGGGTTCACGCGCGGTTTTTCCCCCGACGAACTGCGGTATGTGTTCCTTCATGAATTGGGGCATGTCAAGCGCCGCGACATTTCTGTGGGGTGGCTGATGGCCTTCCTGCAAATCCTGCATTGGTTCAATCCGCTGGTGTGGCTGGCGTTTTCCCGAATGCGCGTGGATCGCGAACTGGCTTGCGACGCGCTGGCGCTCTCCTATGCCGGGGAGCAGGACAGCAAGCCCTACGGCCGCACCATTGTAAAACTGCTGGAGAATTTTGGCGATTCCGCCCGGGCGCCGAGCCTGGCCGGCGTTGTCGAAGACAAACAACAAATGAGAGAAAGAATTATTATGATCGCAAAATTCCGTAAATCAACCGGCGGCTTTGCCAGGGCAGCCTGCCTGTTGGCGGGCCTCGGGCTGGTGACGCTGACCGACGCGAAAACCGGCGGCAATCCCTCCGCCCCCGCCTCCCAGGATGCGGCGGGTCCGCCGCGCATTATTGCCACCGCGCCGAAGATCGGAGCCACGGACGTGGATCCGGCGCTCAAGGAGATCACTGTCACCTTTGACCGCGACATGGGCGCCGGCATGTCCTGGACAGGCGGCGGGCCGGACTATCCCAAATCGCCGGAGGGCGCCAAGGCTCAATGGAGGGACAAGCGCACCTGCGTTTTGCCCGTGACACTCCAAGCCGCGCATTACTACCGCGTCGGCATCAACTCCACCAGTTACCGGAATTTCCAGAGCGCCGCGGGCGTGTCCGCCGCCCCCTCGGCCATCTACTTCACAACGAAGGGGGCCGGCCAGGAACTGAAGGCCAGGGTGCTCGCGCCGCAGGTGGTGGTCTTTAACCCGCCCAATGGAGCGCAAAACGTCAGCACCGCGGTGACGGAACTGCGCGTCACCTTCAGCCTCCCGATGGGCGGGGGTTGCTCGTGGTGTACGGCGGGGGACGACGATCACGACTTCCCGAAGGGACCGGCGGGAAAGGGGGCCTATTGGACCGCGGATAAGAAGACCTGTGTGCTGCCGGTTGATCTGAAGCCAAACATGACTTATCGGGTGAGTCTCAACGACCCGGATCACAAGAATTTCCAGAGCGACGCGGGTGTGCCGCTCGAACCGGCGGCCTACACCTTCAAAACGGGCGACAAGCCGTGACTGTTGCGGCGCCGCCACGGGTGGTTTAAATGGATGGCTTTTGCGCGCCGTTTGGCGGCGCGTTGCGCGGCAGCGCCAAACTCGGTTCGATGGCGCCGCAGGTGGTGCATTCCAGACAGCGGATGCAGCCGGAGACATTGACCGCCTGATCCACTTTGACCCCCATTGAGCAGCGGCTGCGGCACAGGTTGCATTCCACGCATTGCGGCGCGTTGAACCGGAGATGAAACAGGCTGAATCGGTTGAACAGCGCCAGCAATCCGCCGAGCGGACAAAACATCCGGCACCACGGCCGGTGTATGAAAAGCGCGGCCGCAAGAAATGAAAGCAAGATGCCGCTTTTCAACCCGCTCATGATCCAGCCCTGGCCGGCCAGCAGGCTTTGAACCGAGTAAGGCAGCCCGGCTTCCAGCGCGCCGGCCGGGCAGAGCCGGCAAATCGAAACCGCCTGCTTGTCAAACGGGATGCCTTTGTAACCCAAAATCATGGGCAAAATAATCACCAACCCGGCCAGAACGGCGTAACGCACCCAGCCGGTCCAGGACGGCAACCCGATTTTCCGGGCCGTGATTTTGCCGAGCAAGTCCTGTAGAAAACCGAACGGACAAGCCCAGCCGCAGACGATGGAACCGCCCGCCGCCCCGATGAGCAGAAGAACGCCGATCAACAAATACGGCGCTTCCCCCGCCACCGGCAGCAGCGCCGCGTAATTCGCCATCACACCCACCGGGCAGGCGAAGGCTGACAGCGGGCAGGAGTAGCAGTGGAACACGCAGCCGGGAATGCCATGCAGCCACCGGCCCGCCGGCGCCAGCCACACGCCCAGAAAACCGGCTTGCACCCACGGACGCCATTGCGTGAGCTTTCGCCCCAGCGCCGCCGGCGGCCGTTCGGAGCCATTGGGAACAGGATCTTCCATGCGGAACAGGCCGGCCACGCCGTGTGGCCGAAAATTATTTTATTCAGGTGGGACAGGGGGTTGTCGCGCCGGCGTCCACCCGGACCTTCCACGACGGCGGCTGGAAATTGGCCCGTTGTTTGGCCCAGCGGTCCAGCGCCTCGCCGGGATTGGCCGCGGCATCCAGTTTGGGCGGCGGCGGCGGCGCGGCCTGGTCCGCATATTGCAGACCGCCGGAGGAGAAGGCTCTGACCAACTGGGTTTCCGACGCGGTGTTTCCGTCCACCGTGCCCAGGCTGGTGAGATGCCACGCCCCGCAAAACGCCAACGCCGCGCCCGCCAGCGCGACGGCAAATCCGCTCCAGAAATCGCGGCCTTCCGGCGCGCGCAACGCCCGGTTGACCGGCGGCTGTGGAATTGGTTGGAACATGCTACACGCGCGGGTTTGGGAAATTGGGGCGCATTTCACCATCCTGGGCACCCCCTCGTAATCTTAATCTTAATCTCAATCCTAATCTGCTCCGACGACAAACCGCGCGAATGAGATTAAGATTACGATTAAGATTAAGATTATGAGCCGGAAACGGCCGCCCCAAAAAGTGAAGCGCGCCCGGGAAATTGGCGGAGGTGAATGGGAATCGAACCCACCTGGGACTTTGTTGAGCCCCACACTGGTTTTGAAGACCAGGAGCGCCACCAGGCCGCCTCACACCTCCGCGCCGGGTCCTTGCCCCGCCCGCCGACGGCAGGCGTGTTTGGTTTCCGGCGGGCTTGTTCACGAGGGCATTGTGCCGGATCGAACCGGCCATTTCAACCCCAATTAAATGAGACTGCGCTGTTGAGCGAGGCGGCGCCGGCCGGGGATTTCGGGGAATACCTTGATCAGGACGCGGAGAACACAGCGCGGCCAGCCGCAACCAAAGGAATAGAACCACGGATTTCACAGCGCAGCAAAGCCGCAACCAAAGGGATGAATCTGAATTGAGAATTTGTCATTGAGCATTTGTCATTTGTCATTCGGGAAGGCGATTCGGAAAATCTTGTCGGAAATGCGCGATTTTTTCCTATAGTGGTCCGGATTGCACGGATTCAAAATTCTCCATCCGCGCCGCCCTCGGAACGGAATTGGCCCGGAAGCAAATGAAGGCAGCGAAAAAGAATTCCGCATGGAAAAAGGGAGTGATTTTTTTCTTGAGTTTTTTTGGTTTTTGTGGGTTCATGGGGTGTCCCGGTGAGAATTTATGAAAGCAACTATTCCGATGAAACCGGCGCAGACGCCGGCCGGTGAGGCGCGCGCGCTCGCGCTCAAGGCGAAAGCAGCAACGGATCAGGCCAAGGACGCCAAACTCCTGGCGCGTCTGGCCAAGCGGCGGCTCAAGGAGGCGCGGCGTGACTTTAAACGGGCGCGCAAGGCTTCCAGGCAGGCGCGCAAGGAGGCAAAGGTGTTGCAGGCAGCGGCTTTGGCCGCGGCAAGGAAGGCGGCGAATTTGAGGCGGCGCAAGAGCAGAAAATCGGCGGCGGCCCGCAAGCCGGCAGCGCAACAAGCGCGCCGGCTTATGAGGAAGCCGGCGGGCAGGGTGGATGCCGCCGCCCCCAAGGCTGGGACGATTCACGGCTCAACGGAGTCCCGCCCTGCCGGGGCAAGGAAGGTTCCCGCAAGTCTCGGCTCGACAGAGTCCCGCCCTGCCGGGGAAATGAAGGTCAAAGCGGAAACGAAAGCGCGCCGCAAAAGGACCGCCAAACCTGTCACCCCTCTCCCGGAAAAACTGAGCCGCCTCTTGGCGGAAGCGGCGATTCCAGCGCGGGGCGGCACCCCGGCCCAGGCGGGAGGCGCGGCGGCGGAGAGCGCGGGCGGACCGGCCCCGGCTCCGGCGGCGCAGGCGGACTGGCCCGACGAGGCGGGCGAGGCGGGCGGATGACCTGTCAATACGAGCGCCCGGCGCAATTCTCCTGACATGGAACCAAGCGCGGTCTGCAACTGGCTGGTGATCCTGTTCACCTGCGGTTTCTCTTACGCGGGATTCCGCCTGCGGGGTTTTGAGGAGAAATACATTTTTTGGCCGCAAGCCATTTTGGGAGGGCGGCAGTATTACCGGCTTCTGACCTCGGGATTCCTGCACGCCAATGGATCGCATCTGGGGATGAACATGCTCAGTTTGTATTTCTTCGGCCCGGGGATCGAACTGAGATGGGGCTGGGCGCAGTTTCTGGCCATTTATTTCGCGGCCATCGTGGGAGGGAACCTGCTCTCGCTGCTGATGCATCGGCATCATGATTACCGGTCTTATGGGGCGTCGGGCGGGGTGGCGGGAATCATTTTGGCGAGCATCTTTTTGTTTCCGGGGGGCAGCATTTACTTTTTCCTGGTTCCGGTTGGCATTCCGAGCTGGTTGTACGCCCTCGCCTTTCTGGCCGCTTCGTTTTACGGGATGAAGAACCAAATCGGCCATATCGGCCATGACGCGCATTTGGGGGGCGCGCTGGTGGGATTATACACGGCGGCGGCCATGCATCCCGGCATCATCCTGGCAAGTCCGAGGCTGTTTGCGGTGATTTCGATTGGGACGATTTTGCTGTTGGTGTATTTGGCGAAAAAATCATTGTTTCTGCCGTTGCCTGGCCTTTCATTTCCCAAGCGGGAGAGAAGGGCGGGGGATCCGGGCCTGCCGGAGCACAAACGGACCGAGCGGGACATTGACGCCATCCTGGCGAAGATTTCCGAACAGGGGATTGAGAGCCTGACGCCGGAGGAACAGGCCTTGTTGCGCGAAACCTCTGACAAGTACAAAAGGCGGGCGACTTCGGAAAAGCCCAAGTCGGGTCTGACGCTTTGACGGGTTTGTTGGAGGAAGGGCGATGCGTCAACCGTAAGGATAGCGCGCCTTCTCGATGCTCAGGCCGCGGACATCAATTTGGGCCGGATCGGCGGAGCCGAGGCCGGCTTGTTCGGCCAACAGCAGAAAGTTGTCGCCTTTATCGAAGGGATGCGTCATGCGCGGGGTCCGCGGATCGTAGCCCATGACCGCCGTCCCCACGGCGTCCGTCGCCACCGCGTTTCGCCCGGCGATGATGAGTCCCGGGGTGGTGAATTTCACACTGGGCGACCGGACCGCCCACGGCCCTTCGCCGTCCGTCATGGCGGTGATGCCGTCCACGATGGCCAGATCAATGGGCCGGGCGGCGCAAATGTCCACCGTGGCGTGCGGCACACGGGTATAAGGGTCGCGCCAGGGGACATCGGGTTTGGCGTCGGGCAAGGTGACTCTGGCATTGGGGCTATGCACGGGCATGAGGGTCTGGGTCGCATTTTCGTTTCCAGAGGTTCCCGCCGCGCTGCCATAAAGGGCATAAGGCTGGATGCCGAAGAGGTTCTTCATCGAGAGCGTGATCCCGTTGGTCACATGGCGCTTGAGCTTGCACAGCGAAACCATCACGTCGGTGTCGTGATAGGAATGGTTGACATGGAGTGAGGAGAACATGTAGCCGCCGAAAGGCACCGGCAAAACGGCGTATTCCTTGCCTTCGCCCAAGTTGCGGGTGTTCTCGTATTCGACCTTGCCCAAGGCGTTGAGCGCGTCCACATCGAACCCGGCCTTGACCAGGCCTTCCTGCAAGTTGGTTCGGACCGGGAGGGCCTCCAGGATGCGGACGCGGGCGGCGCCGGCGCCAAACAGCAGGGAAACCAGCGCCATGACCGTGGCGGGGTGGGTCAAGTAGGTTTCCCCGACGGGCCGGTCCAGGAAATTCTTGAAATCACCGCCAGTGAGATTGATTTTGATGGCGACGGTTTTGTTGCGCACCAGATTTTCCACTCCGCCAATCAAATCGAAAGACTGGCGCAGGGCGGCTTTGACCTCCTCCGGTCCGTAGGTCTTGCAGGAAACGATGGAAACGGCGGCTTTGGAACGCGCCTGGACGGGCGCGGCGGTTTCTTGACCCCATGCGCGCAACCACGGTTCGGCCAGCGGCGCGCCGGCGGCAACAGTGGCGCCCAGGCGCAGGAAATCACGACGGGTGCAGTTGAGGCGATGGTCAAAACGATGGTCATTTTTTGTCTTCATGTTCGCATAATCGCATAACCCGCCGCGGCAGGCAAGGAAATAATGGATAAAATGAAGATAAAACAGGGCCGCTCTCAAGGCTGGAAAGCTGTGCCGCTGCGGTCGCACACCGGCGGCATAAAAAGTTGGCGGCGGATTGCCATCCGCCGCTACGCCTGCGCACCAGCTTGTCCCCAATCTTACAAGTTTTGAGTGTGAAGGTTCTCGAGCAAGTGCTTCTGACAGAACTGGTTGTAAGAACCGGCGTTCAAAATGAGACCCTCGATATTCGCAACCAGTTGATGCTGAATGGTTTTTAACCGGAATTTAGCGCCGTAAAATACCCTTGACATTGCGGTGGCGCCGCCTACAATCCCGTCCATGAACCCCGGAATGAGGTGCTTGTTAATCCGTTGCTCGCGCACCACCGCCGGGGAAACAAGAAGGCATTTTATATGAGAATCAACCCACTATCCGCGTCGAAAATCTTCATGGCCGGCCTTGGCATCGCCCTGCTGCCGGCGTTTGCGTATGGACAATCCACCACCTTCCCTTCCCAGCCGTACACCTGGAAACCTGTCGTGATGAAGGGCGGGGGCTTCATTGATGGGCTTGTCTTCAACCCCACCCAACCGGGACTGGCCTACTGCCGCACCGATGTCGGCGGCGCCTACAAGTGGGACAACCAGGCCAAGGTGTGGATTCCTCTGGAGGACTGGGCCACGGACGACAGCATGATGGGCGCGGAGAGCGTGGCCACCGATCCGATTGACCCGCAGCGCGTGTATATCGCCGCCGGAATGCATGTGAACGAGTCGTCGTCCATCCTGCGTTCGATGGACCAGGGCAAGACTTTTCAGGTGGTGGCGGTGCCCTTCAAGATGGGTGGCAATGAAGGGGGACGGGGCCTCGGCGAGCGGCTGGCCATTGATCCGAACGACAACAACATTCTGTATTTCGGCTCGCGCCAGGCCGGGCTTTGGACCAGCAAAGACGCGGCGCTGACTTGGAAAAAGGTGGACAGCTTCCCGCAGACCGCGGCGCCCGCAGCCCCCGCTGAACCCGCCCCGCGCGCTGAAGCAGGCGCAGCGGCCGCGGCCCGGGGCGACGCGGCGGCAGGCGCGCGGCGCGGCCGCGGTCCTGGCGGCGGCGGCAGAGGCGGAGGAGGGGTGGGATTGAGCTTCGTCGTGTTTGACCCCAGCACAGGAAGCCGGGGCCATGCCACGCAAACGATTTACGTCGGCTCGTCCGATCCAGGACCCAGCCACCTGTTCCGCAGCACCGACGCGGGCCAAACCTGGCAGCCGGTTCCCGGCCAGCCCGCCAATTTTGTCGCCTTTCATGCCGGCTTCGATACGCAGGGCATCTTATATGTGACCTATGCCAACAGCCCCGGTCCGGGCGGCGCGTCCGATGGCGCGGTTTGGAAACTCAATCCCAAGGATGGCGTCTGGACGGACATTACCCCGGTGAAGGATGCGAACCGGTTCCCGGGCGGCTACGGCGGCCTGGGAATTGATCGCCAGCACCCGGGCACGCTGGTGGTGGCTTCAGAGCACCGCAAAGATCCAGCACCGGGCGGGGAGGACGCTGACCGCATTTATCGGACGACCAACGGGGGCCAGACCTGGATTGACACCAGCACAAAATCCCACCGCGATTCCTCCGGCGCGCCTTATGTGCCCTGGGCGGGAGCGTATGATGCCAACAATCCGAAGCCGGAAGCCT
>JBEKIA010000085.1:0-15203 GCA_050011995.1 Verrucomicrobiota bacterium | reverse complement strand
AACTTAGGCGCGGGTGAAAATGAGCTGAAATTCTTAAAGCCAATCCGCCGTGGACCGGTCCATTCCCCTCGGACAACGAGGGGATCATGGTTGAATTTTGCCCGCTATGGGATGCCAGTGTACATATTTCACTGTCATCAAGATCCCTGCGAAACGCCATCTTCGCATTCATAGTGGCCTCTGTGCCGGCCACCAAGGCTCAAACAATCTGGACCGGCCCAAATACCAACTATACCCACTCGGCGAGCGCAGCGGCTAATCCAACCGTGGCCGCACGTTATTTGTCAGAGGACTTCTCAAGGCAGGGTCGCCTCGCCGGGGCGACCGCTTCGCTGAGGCCCACCCACGGACGGCTCGGCGAGCTCTACCAAGTCAATATCGGCGGCCGCGAGTTTATTCAAACCGCTTTAGGAGGGTGGAAGCGACGAGGCTCACGAAGGCGGCAGCATGAAAGGTTCTCCTACTTCTGCATCTCGGCGGCGGCGTGGTATTCGCGGAAGGTGAAAAGGCCGGCGGCCAGGGCCACAAAAAGCGCGGCGGCCAGAAGCAGCGCGGACACGGGAAGGAGCGCGCCCGAGCCGGTCCATTGGTAAAGGCTTTGCAGGGCCTGGTCGTGGGAGAGCAGGGTTTTGAGGTGGCGCATGAGGGAAAGGGTGTTGATGTTGGTGGGGATGTCGCCAATGCCCAATTCCACAACCAGCCCATAGACCACCGCCAGGGGCAGATAACGCTTGGTGACCTGCCCCAGGAAAAGCCCCAGCGCGCTCCAGGCCAGCACGGCCAGAAATTGCGCGGCCAAAAAAAGCGGGAGCAAGGAGCCGAGTCCCGGAATTTCCCGCAACGCGCCGGCGCCCATCAAGAGCAACCCTTCCGCCAGCGCCGCCATCTCCAGCAGGGCTGCTTCGGAGAGATATTTCAGGAGCACCAGGGTCGCCCGCTTGACCGGGCGGGTGGTCAAAAAGCCCAGGGTGTCGGATTGCAGTTCGTCCCGGATCAGCCCGCCGCAACCGCGCACGCAACTGAGAGGCAGGATGATGAAAAAGTAGAAATCAATCAGCCAGCGGTAAAACGGCGCGGTGCGGTTCCAGGCCGGTTCGCCGATCAGGTCCTGGGCGTCGGTGACGAGTCCCTTGTCCGCCGTTTGAAATTGCGCCAGTTGGCGCTCATCCAGCACGGTCTTCGCGCTCTCCACGATGCGTTGATGGCAGCTTTGGACCAGCGCCCGCTGCTCGTCCACGCTGGTTTCCGGGGACGGGATGGCGCGGTAATCCTTTTGGGCGCGATCGAATTCCCGGCTGAAAATCTCCTGCAGTTGCCGGGTCTGCTCCGCGCCAAGAGTGACACCGCGTCCCGCCATCCGGCGGGAGACTCGCCGCGCCTGGTTTGTGGGATCGCCCAACGGCAGCGAGTTCCTGGCGGCGGACCATCCCCGCGGGGAATCCACCGTCTTCCAGACCAGAAACGGCAGCACCAGCAACACGGCCGGCATCCATCGCATCCGGCGCCAGGTCATCTGGCTCTTCCAAGTCAACAGCCAAATCGCGCCCCAGGCCCGAAAGAAGGCGGGCCGCAAACACACGGTTTTGCCCGGCGCGGCCGCGGGCGCGGAACTGGAATGGGAAGGCGCGCTCATGCCGTCACCTTTTGGAAGATGTTCTGCAACGACCGGCTCTGGCTGCGAATCGCATGGACGGTCACTCCGCTGCCCAGCAACAAACCGGTCCAGGCGGGATAGAAGGAGGGGGCGTCCTTGACGCGGATGCAGAGCAGGCCCGCGGCGGGTTCAAGATCGAAGCCCAGGAGAATGCCGGCGTCGAAGAGGTGGCGGGCCAGTTTTTCCGGGTCATCGCACTGGATGGACAGCTCCTCGGACCAGTTTTTCAGGTCGCCGCGAATTTCTTTTTGACTGCCGGAGGCGAGGATGCGGCCCCAGTTCAGGATGAGGATGTTGCGGCAGAGCGATTCCAATTCGGCCAGGATGTGGCTGGAGATGAGGATGCTGGCGCCGCCGGCGGCCCGTTCGGCCAGGAGGCCGGCGATTTCCTGGCGGCCCATCGGATCCAAGCCGTTCATCGGTTCGTCCAGGACCAGAAGGTCCGGCTGGTGCAACAGGCCCTGGGCCAGCTTGACGCGTTGTTTCATGCCTTTGGAATACTGGCCCATCGTTTTGGACCAATGTTCGCGCGGCAATTTCACCGTGTCCAACATCGCTTCGCAACGGCCCGGGATTTCCCCCGCGTCCAGGCCGGACAATCTGGCCAGGCCGCCGAGCCAATCCAGCGGGCGCAAATCCCCGGGCACGGCGTCGTGCTCCGGGCAGAAACCGATGCGCTGGAGCAAGGCGGGATTATTCCAGGGCGTCCGGCCAAAGACGGTGAGGGAGCCGGCGCTGGGTTGAAGCTGGCCGGTGATAATTTGGATGAGCGTGCTTTTGCCCGCGCCATTCGGGCCGACCAGCCCGGTCAGGCCGGGGGCAATGTCAAAGCTGACATTGTTCAGCCCCATGACCATGCCGTACCAGCGGCTCAATTCCCGCGCCTGGATGACCGGATTCATTCGGGTTTGACTCGCAGGTGGACGGCCCAGGCGGCCAGGGAGAGCATCACCAGCAACGCCAGGCAGGTGCCGGCCAGATGGGGAGTCTCCAAGGCCGACCGAGTGGCGGGCCGGAGATTTTCCAGCATCGCGCCGAGAATGGGGATGCTGTCGGCGGCGCTCTTGATGTTGTCGGCCACGCGAAAAGTGTGGAGCGCGATTTGATTAAGGTTAAATCCAAACCCCAGGTGGCTGAGCCAGGGCCGGGTGTGCTGGGCAATCGGGGCGATGACGCCTCCAAGTATCCACCACATAAACCAAAAAGCCGTGGTGGTTTTCTCGTTCGCGCTCAAGGCGGAAACGCCCAGCGCCAGCAGGCTCAGGACCGCCATGCTGCTTAACCCGTAAATCAAAATATTCTCCAGCGCCAGGCGGGCATGCCAAAAAAAAGTCCAGTCCGGCGCGAGCAGGTTGCCCAAAAACCAGGCGGCGCAGACCGGCCCCAGCCAGGTCAGGGTCAGGAAACCAAACGCGGTGGCGAATTTTCCCAGCAGATAATCGCCGCGGGTGACGGCCTTGGAGGAGTAGATGACGATGGCATTGCAGGCCAGGTCGCGCGTGATCAACAGCGGGATGATCGGTCCCAGCGCAAAGATGCTGACCCGCATCAGCCAGGTGCCCATGAAATAGAACAGCACGTTTTGGGTGGTCCCGACGGAGATTTCAGGATGGTTCTTCAGCCAGCCGGCGAGGAGGTTGGCGAACATCACCAGGTTTGGATTCAAGGTGGAAATCCACCGGCCGACCGCGCTGTCGGTCACCAACAATTGTCCGACCAGGAAAAGGACGGCGGCGGCCGCCAGCCCCAGGCCCCAGCACAACACCACCAGGTTCATCATCCACCGGACTTGCAGGCAGGCGGTCAGGCCGTTCCAGGCGATGGCCCGGCGGCGGCTCCAGACGCCGAGATGGATTCCCTCCCAATGCTTATAGTTGATATCATGCAGCGGCATGGGAAATTTCCAGGGCTTGCACAAAAGTTTCCTCCAGCGCGTTGGGGCTGGGGATGATTTCCAGCGGGGCGAGTTGGATTTCGTGCAGCAGGTTCAACAACGGGTTCAAGGACTCGGAGCGGTGCTCGACCTTGACATGGCCGTTGGGGAGCAATTCGCACGGCCATTGGCGGCGCGCGCAGGCGGCCTCCAATTCCTCGTGCCGCCCCGGCACGACCACTTCGGCCGAGCCGCGGCGGCGCGCCTTCAAATTGGCCAGGCTGTCATGCACCAGGACGCGGCCGCGGGCGATGATGATGATCTGTTCGCAAATCTGTTCCACGTCATGGAGCATGTGCGAGGAAAGCACCACGGTGATGCCGTAGGCGCGCCAGAGGCTTTGCACCAATTCCAGGATTTGCCGCTGGCCCTTGGGGTCCAGCCCGTTGGCCGGCTCGTCCAGAAAAACGATTTCCGGGTCGTGGACGATGGCCTGGGCCAGTTTGAGGCGCTGCTTCATGCCGGTCGAGTAGGTGTCAATTTTGCGATACCGCTCCTGGCCCATGCCGACAAAATCGAGCATCTCATGGGCGCGCTGGCGGGCGGCCTGAAAGGGCAGGCCGCACAACTGGGCGCAATAGGTGACATATTCGCAGCCCGCCATGCCGGGGATGTGGCAATCCAGCTCCGGGGTGTAGCCGACGCGCTTGCGGATTTCGCGCCCTTCGGCGCCGACTTCGCGGCCCAGCAGTTTGGCCGAGCCGGAGGAGATGGGCTGAAGCTGGAGGAGACATTTCATGAAGGTGGTCTTGCCCGCGCCGTTCGGCCCCAGAAGCCCGATGGCGCCCGGGGCAACCGCAAGGCTGACGTCATCCAATGCTTTTTGGTTTCCGAAAACCTTGCACAGGGCCTGCGTCTCAATGACCAGTTGGGCCGACATTTCGCGGCGCAACTCTGCGCACAAACCCCTTGGCGGGCAAACAAAAAGAAGCGGCGAATTATTTGCCGGACCTCTTAAAGCAGCCTGCCGCCTCCAGGCGGGTTGGGGGCGGCGGCGGCCAGGGCGGCGCCGAGCGCGCCGGTGAATTGCGGGCGCGGCGCAACCTGGACCGGACATGCCAAAACCTCCTCCAGCGCGCGGGCCATGCCGGCCAGCAAGGCGACGCCGCCGGTGAAATAAACCGGCGGCGAAACCAGGCGGCCGGCCAGCGCCGCAACGCGCGTGGCGATGGCGTTTTGCACGCCGGCCACCACGTCCGGCAGCGGCTGGCCGTCCGCCAGCAGGCCGATGATTTCCGTCTCGGCGAAGACTGCGCAGATGTTGCTGATGAGGGCGGGCTTCCGGCTTTGGCGTCCCAACTCCGCCAGCTTTTCCCAATTCATCTCCAGCCGCGCCGCGACCATTTCCAGGAAACGTCCGGTGCCCGCCGCGCAGCGGTCGTTCATCGCGAAATCGCGCACGCGCCCGCCGTCTTCCAGGCGGATGATCTTGCTGTCCTGCCCGCCGATTTCGATAATCGTGCGCGCCTCCGGCGCCAGCCGGCGGACGCCGCGCGCGTGGCAGGTGATTTCGGTGACGGTGGTGCCGGCGAAACCGATGGCATGGCGTCCGTAGCCGGTGGCCACGATGCCGGAAATCCGCGGCCGGTCCAGGCCGGCCTCCTGGAGAAGTTGCTCAAAAAGCACCGCCGCCAGCCGCTCCTGTGCCACGCCCTGGGCGGCCAGGCCGGAGGCCAGAACCTCCCCCCGTTCGGTGTCGAACAACACCGCCTTGATGGATCGCGAACCCGCGTCAATGCCGGCGCAAATCATTGCGGCCTCCTGGCTCGCGCGGTTTCCACCAGCGCCTGCAAGCGCGAGGCGAGGCTCGGCCGCAGGGCGTCACAAACCGGCGGGATTTCCAGTTCGATGGCGGGAATCCCGATTTTTCGCCGCACCATTTCCAGGATGATTTCCCCCTCGCGCGCGCAATGGCTCGCGCCGGGAATGCGCGAGACGACCACCGCCTCGGCGCGGCCGGCCTGGCATTCGCGGACGATGCGCGCGGCGCGGTCGGACGTCGGGCCGGCCATGGGATCGGCCAGCGCGATGCGCGCCAGCGCTTCCAGCGGCGGCAAATTCTCAGGAATCAAATCCAGCGCATGGGTGAACATGTAATCCGAACCGCAGATTCGTCCGCCCAGTTCTTCCAACAAGTTCATGGCGCGCAAATCCGCGACCGGATTCACCCAGAAAATCCGCGCGGCTTCGGCGCCGGCCACAAACTGGCCGCGCCTCGCGCGCGTTTGGGCCTCGGCCAGCAAACCGCCGAGCACGGCGATGGTTTCCTGGCGGTCGGAGCAGAAATGAATCGCCAGCATTTCCGCGACGAGCATTTCCAGGGCGGGCAGCGGCGCGGCGGGCGCGCCATAAACGGCCCGGCGCAATGAGTCCAGCAGTTGGCGCGCCTGATTGGCCGCGCGAATGCCGGCCGCCAAGCGGTCGTTGTCCAGGGTGATTCCGGCCAATTCGCCCAGCGCCCCGGCCACGCGCTGCAATTCCGCGCGCACACAGTCCACTTGGGTCTTCGGCGCGGCCAGATTGCCCGGCAGCGGGCAGGCGGTTTCGCCAAAATCAGGATGGCGGCGGCGCGGGATTTCCCACCAGAAAATGCAATGGCCAAGATGTTCCAATCGTTGCGCGATGGCGGAAAAATCGTCGCAGACCGCGCCGGCGCTGCAAACCAGCAAATCCGGCCGCGGGAAGTGCCCGCCATGCTCAAAGGCCGGCAGCATCGCGCGCACCGGACAAAACGAGGCGTCCAGGCCCATCCTTTCCGCCTGTTGCAGCAGCTTGTCGCTGCATTCCATCAGGCACGGCGTCCACCACGCGCCGTCCGGATAGAACGCCCGCGCGCCCGGCAGCGCGCAGGCCATCACCGGCACGGTGCCCAGGTCTTTCATCGCGCCGACAATTTTCTCGCCGCCGGCGCGGGCCTGATGCAGCCGCTCGTTTTCCGTCAGGAGAAAATTCCAAAGCCGCAGCGCGGCGGGCGAGTTGTCGAACTGCAATTGTTGCAGCCGGAAATCTTTTTCGCGGACGACATGGCGCCGCAACGGCCCGCCGTAAGCGGGTTCGCGCAGGCCGTCCCGCCGGAGTTGCTCGTAGCGGCCGTCCCACTGGTCCAGGCTCAACTTGCGCGGCGCCTCGTTCATCTCAGGGTTTCCGCAAAAGCCTGAAGGCGGTTTAGCTCGCGCGGCGCGGCGGCCGGTTCCGCGCCGGCTTCCAGCAGCAAAACCGGCAGGCCAAAAGTTTCCCGCAAGGTCTGCGCCTCGGCCCGCCAAAGATCGCAGCCGGTGAAAAGCCAGAGGACGATGCCGCGCGCCTGGCGGGACTCCAGCCGCGTCTTCAGCCAGGAATAAAGCCGCGTGTTCGGCCGTTGGAACACGTCCACGATGTTCTCGCAGTAGCCGCGGACCAGCGCGTCGAATGCGTGGTTTGCGCGAAATGCGTCAGTGACCGGGTGCGTAACGGCAGGGCGAGACTCTGTCGAGCCCTGACTTTTTCCCTGGAAATCGAGTTTCGGCTCGACAGAGTCTCGCCCTACCGTGGAAGATTGGCGCATTCCGTCTGCGCCGGCCTCCAGTTCAAAAACCGGCGACAGGCTGCGTTCGCCCATTTCGGTGGCGTTCAGCGCGATTCGTCCGCCGGCGGCTTCCAATTCGTCCAGCCATTTCCAGTGCGGCGCGAGAAACGGCCCGCCGACCAGGGCCAGCGGCGTTTGCTTTGCCGGCGCGGCCGGCGGCGGCGGCCAAAAAGCGCCGTCCCAATGGAATCGCGCCACGGCCTCGGCAAATCCGCGCGGAGAACTGGCGGCGGCGGACTCGATCAAACGCTCTCGCGTCCGGCTGGATTGCGCCATTTCCTGCCGCAACACTTCCGGCGAAGGCGCGCGCCCGCCGACGGCGCAAAGAAATTCCCCCAGCCGCTCCAGTTCGGAGCGGAAAATCCGCCCGGCCGCCGCCGTCTGCCACGTTGCCGGCAGGTTGAACAAGAAGGCGCGGCGCTGTCCGCGGAGAATCGCCGTGTCAAAGCCGCGCCGCAGTTGGTCGCAGGCCGTCGAGAAAATCACGGCGCCATCCGTCCGCGCCTCCGCAAACCGGACCGCGGCCTCCGCAAACGCGCAAATGCCGGCCGAAAGCGGCTGCGCGCCGGGCGGGAAATTTTCCGCCGACCCCAGGCCGCGCGGCTGCAGCCCGTGCGCCCGGACCCATTCGGGGGGAATCCACGGACTGGTCAGGAACACGTCCATAATGCGCGCCGGATTTACCGGGATTTGTCCGCGATGATGAGGCCCTGGATGATTTTTCCCGCCTGGGCCAGCGATTGAAGAAAGCGCATTTCCGCAATCAGATTTTGCGCCAGCGCGAGGTCGAAGCCGATGATTTTCAGCGCGTCGAAGGTCAGTTGTTTTTCGATCATGTCGAGATACAGCGGCATGAAAGCGGCAAAACGGCCCGTGTCGCGCGCATCCCGCACGGAGCAACTGTTGGCTTCGAGCAGCGACTGGTATTCCCCCGGCGTGAGCACGCCGGGAAATTTCATGAAAGCCAGATAACGGCCGGCTTCCCCGTCCGTCAATCCGGCCGGGCCTTCCATCCAGTCGGTGAAAGCAATTTTGCCTTGCGGTTTGACGAGCCGCGCCGCCTCCGCGATCAGCTTCGCCTTGTCCTCCACGTAGCACCAGGCGTCTTCCCCCCACACGAAATCGAACCGGCCGGAGGGCAGGCCGGTGGCGCAGGCGTTGGCTTCGACGAATGAAATCTTTTCCGCCAGGCCCTCGTCGGCGCAGCGGCGGCGGCCCAGTTGCAGCACGGCGGGCGTGGCGTCCACGCCGGTCATGCGCCCCGCTTTGAGGAAGCGCGCCAGGAACCTCATGCCCGCGCCGTTGCAGCAGCACAGGTCCACCCCCTGCCAGCCGGCGGCGATGCCGGCGCGCTGGGCCAGGTCCATGGAGGATTGGAAGCCGCCGATGTGAATTTGCTCGCCCATGAGCAGTTCCCAGAGCCGGCCTTCCGGCCCGGAATAAACGGTTTGGACATCCGACAGGTGAATTTGCGGGGCTGATTTCATAGGATTGTCTTGGGGGTTGATTTGCCGGGTGAATTCATGGGAGCCGGGCGCGAATCGTTTCCAACAGGGCTTCGACCCGCGCCGAAATTCTCGCCGAGTCCGACGGCGAATAATCGGTGGTGATTTTCAAGTAGGGGAGATGCAGCTCCTCCTCCGCCAATTTGCGAACGTGGAACGACTCGATGTCGTAGGTCAGGCACGCCTGCCAGACCAGTTCGATGACGCAGTGCGGGCGAAACTTCGCCGCCAGCGAGCGAAGCATTTCAAAACGCCGGGTGTTGGGCGTCATCACCGAACACGGCAGATGATAGTATTTGCGGGCGATGGCGCGGAGGGGATCCGGCCCGTCCAAATCCACATCGTCAAGAATCGGTTTCAGCCCGGTGCAGTTCTCCATGGCGATCACGACCGCGCCGGCGTCTTCGATCAGTTCCAGGACCCGCTCCGCGCCGTGGACAATCGGCACACCGGTCAGCAGAACCCGGACTTGCCGGATGCCGGGCGCGGAAGAAGCGGGGCCATCGCCGAACCACTGGATG
This sequence comes from Verrucomicrobiota bacterium, assembly GCA_050011995.1. GTDB lineage: Bacteria > Verrucomicrobiota > Verrucomicrobiia > Limisphaerales > Palsa-1400 > JBEKOF01. Next base: position 6,025 of record JBEKIA010000085.1, on the reverse strand, counting down.
GCCCGCTCATACTGCCGCAGGTCCGCTTCGATGCCGGAAATGATGCTTTTGAACTCGCTCAATTGCCGTCCGGTCAACGGCGGCGGGTCGCGCGCCATCAGGCCGGCCAGTTGCCGCCGCAATCCGCGCTCGCGGTTCATCAGCCGGGCGGCGTCGCGGAGTTTCCCGTCCGTGATGCGCGTTTGAAACCGTTGCTCCAAATCCTCCTTGAACTTGCGCACCTCTCCCGTCCAATGTTCCAGGGCGTCGGCATTTTCCGCCTTTTGCGCCAATTCCAGCACATACATTGGTTTGGTGGCGCTCATCAGCTCGAACATTTTCTTCTTGCCATCGCAGGCCGTCTCGGCCACGACCAAATCCGCCCATTTCAGAAACGGATTGTTCCCCAGGACATGATAACCGAAGGTGGATTTGATCAGCGGGCACACATTGGCCGGCAGGAATTGCTCGGCGGGAGGGATGGTCTCGGCGGATCCGCCGCAAAGGCAGACCGGCACGGCGCCGGCGGCCAGAATGATTTCGCGCGGAGTAAATTCGCACATGATCCCCACAATGGGCCGGCCCCGCGCACGGGCCGCTTCCACAAACTCATAACAATGATCCGTCATCCCGGCGAACCAGGCCAGCGGATTTGAGCTGTCATCGGGCCTCAGGGCTTCCGGAGGGCCGGCGGCGCCGCCCGGAATCGGTCGCGATGACGTTGTTGTTCCCAAAGCAAGGGCAAGCTTACCAACAGATTACCAGACGAACAGCCAATTTTGCAGCCGGCCGCCCATGTGAGGAGGCTCAAAAAGAGGTCACCCAAAAAGTTGACGGCCCGGCAAGCCCAGTCAGTTCGTGTTCGGCGGAACCGCGCCGGGGTTGTCCCGTTTTGCGCGCCATTCAAAAAGCAGCCCGATCAATTGGCTGGTCTTCTGTGAGGAGATTCGGATGCGCAGCATTCTTCGCGCAAAACCACCCCTGGAATTATTGGCCTCCAGGAAGGCCGCCAACTCATTGATCGCGTCGCGCCGCCCCGGCGTCTTGGCCAAATAGCGGATCAATGCCAAATCCGGCTGGAAATAGCCGGGCCAGATTTTGCGGATGAGGGGCGCCAGGATTCGCGCGCGCCAGTAAAGACAGGCGCGGAAGGCCCGCTCTTCATATTCCGAGGGCGGGCACTGGTAATACTCGCAAAACAGAGACGTGAAATCCCGCGGGGCCGGCCTGGGATCGGTTTCGCCTGTTGGAGATGGAGGAGAGGAGTCCATGACCTCATGGAGGATTGCCGCCGGCCTCCACGGCCTGGCAAATCCCCGCCCAGCCGCGGCGCGGGGAACCGCCCTCCGCTCCGGCGAAGAGCGGACCGGACAGCGCGGCGAAATTTAACGATTGAATAATCTTTATGCGCATTAGAACGTTCATCCCGATTTTCCGTTCAATTCATCGCGCGCCAAAATCGGAAAACCCGGGCGGCCCGCCCAACCCGCCGCCCCTTCCCCCCTTCTCCTGCGACCTTCATGCCGCGGAGACGCAACACGGTAAAGAAGGCTGGCTTAGTTGTCCATAAGCAAACCTCCATTTTTTTGTAGGCAAAACCCTCACAAGCCTCACTTCCTGCTTCCGTTAAGGAATTTCTTTCTTGGAAGTTTCCCGGCTTCCGCGTAAAGGTTGGAGGCGACTCTGAAACCAAAGATGATTTATGTTCTCCCTACAGGAATTGTTCAGCCCGAAAGACAAGTTCTTTGACCTGCTGGAAGCCAGCGCGGAAGAAGCCCGCGCCAGCGTCAAGGCCTTGATCCATCTGATCGAAAATCCCCGGCACGTCAGTTCCCTGGAGGAGTTCTCCGCCTCGCGCCGCAAGGAAAAGCAAATCGCCAGCGAGATCAGTGATGCCGTCTGCACCACCTTCGTCACCGCCCTGGAACGGGAGGACATCGAGGCCCTGTCGCAGGCGCTTTACAAAATCCCCAAAACCGTGGAGAAAATCGGCGAGCGCATCGTCCTGGCGCCGCACCTCCTGGCCGGGGTGGACCTGTCGCGCCATGCCGCCATGCTCGATGGCGCCACTCTCAGCGTCACCACCATGGTCACGGCCATGCGCAAGGGGTGGGACCTTGACGAGATGCGCGCCCACAACGCCAAGCTCCAGGCCATCGAGGGCGAGGCGGACCGGATGATGTTCGATTTGCTCAAGCAGCTTTATGAGAGCAAATCCGAGCCGCTCCAGGCCTTGTTTCTCAAAGACCTGTTCGAATTGCTGGAAAAAGTCATTGACCGCTGCCGCGACGCCGGCAATGTCATCAACCAGATCGTGCTCAAAAACACCTAAGCCGCCATGACGCTCATCTTCGTGGTCATCCTGGTGGCCCTGGTGTTCGAGTACATCAACGGGTTCCACGACACCGCCAATTCCATCGCCACGGTGGTTTCCACCAAGGTGCTCAGCCCGCGCCAGGCCATTGTGATGTCCGCCTCCACCAACCTGCTGGGGGCGCTGCTCTGGACGGCCGTGGCCAAGACCATCGCCGGCGGATTGGTGGACACCTCGCTCTTCAATTTGACCAGCCCGACCCTGATTTGCGCCTTGTTTGGCGCGATTGCCTGGGACTTGCTCACCTGGTATGTCGGCCTGCCGACCAGTTCCAGCCACGCCTTGGTGGGCGGGTTGTGCGGGGCGGCGCTGGCGGCCGCGCATGGCAACTGGCACGTTATTATCTGGTCGCAGCCCGATGCGGTCCATTGGTACAAAGGCAAGGGAGTGCTGTGGAAAGTCATCGCCCCGATGTTCCTCTCGCCGTGTTTGGGCCTGATCATGGGCTTCCTCCTCATGACACTCCTCTACTTTGCGCTGCGCAAGGCGCGCCCGCGCCGGGTCAACACCGTCTTCGGCAAACTGCAAATTTTCAGCGCCGCCGGCATGGGCCTGATGCACGGCACCAACGACGCCCAGAAAACCATGGGCATGATCACCCTCGCCCTGCTGGCCGCGACCAGCGCGGGGACCCTGGATCATTTGCCGGCCTGGCTCGGCTTTTTGCGCGTGCCGGTCCCGGCCCAGGGCCACGACCCTGACATTCTGACCTGGGTCAAGGTGGCTTGCGCCCTGACCATGGCGGCCGGCACCGCCGCCGGGGGCTGGAGGATTATTCGCACGCTCGGCCACAAAGTGGTGAAACTCCAGCCGATCAACGGCTTTGCCGCCGAAACCAGCTCCGCCACCGTCATCGGCCTGGCCACTCTCCTCGGCATCCCGGTTTCCACCACCCACAACATTTCGGCCGCCATCATGGGGGTCGGGGCGGCCAAGCGTTGGAACGCCGTCCGCTGGACTGTCGTGGAGCGAATGATGTGGGCCTGGCTCCTGACGCTGCCCGTGGCCGGGATATTAAGCTATCTGGCGGTGATGTTCAGCCGTTCCTGCGGGTGGATTGAGTAGTGAAGATTTCGGTGGTCATCCCGGCGTTCAATGAGGAGAAGCTCCTCGGCGCGACCTTGCGCAGCATCCAGGCGGCGGGCGCGGCCTTCGCCGGCCCGGGCTGGGCGATGGAAATCGTGGTTTGCGACAACAATTCCACCGACGCCACCGCGGCGCTGGCGCGCGCGGCGGGGGCGCGGGTGGTCTTTGAACCTGTCAATCAAATTGCCCGCGCGCGCAACACCGGCGCGGCGGCGGCGGGCGGCCGGTGGCTGGTGTTTGTGGACGCGGATTCCCGGCCGACGCCGGAACTTTTTGCCGAAGTGGCCGGGCAAATCCAGTCCGGGCGCTGCCTGGCGGGCGGCTGCACCGTGCGGATGGACGAGCGCCATTTCCTGGGCGACTGCGGCACCGGCCTCTGGAACCTGATCAGCCGGCTGGCGAAATGGACGGCGGGATCCTTTATTTTTTGCGAGACGGCGGCCTTCCGGAAAATCGGCGGGTTCAACGCGGAATTATTCGTCTCGGAGGAAATTGACCTGAGCCGGCGGCTCAAGAAACTGGCGCGGCGGGAAGGGAAGAAAGTGGTCATCCTCCATCGTCATCCCCTGCTGACCTCGGCGCGCAAATTGTCCCTCTACACGCGCCGGGAATACCTGCGTTTTATCGCCAGGGCCATTTTCCACCCCCGGAAGACCCTGCAAAGCCGCGAGCAGTGCCAGCCGTGGTATGATGGGAGAAGGTAGGCAAAACCGCCGGTTTGCCGGCCGGACGCCCCTCCGAAGCGGGCCTTCCTCTTGACATAGATTTGTTGCGCCCCGGTTCGGTTCGCCGGGTTGTCGAACGCGCCCGCGATGATGTGAATTTGGTGGAAAGGGGCGGGAATTCTGAATTGTATTCGTATTGCGTTTTCCAGGCTTGACCCCTATGCCGGTCAAGAAAACTCCAGGCCAAAAACCAAGCCAAAAACCTTGCGTTGGCAACAATCCGTGGTACTTTCTGCTCATGCCTCTAACGATTTTTCCTGAAAGACCGGCTTGGCAACCACGATTAGCAAATGTTAAATGTTGAGATGTGACACTGACGGCTTCCCACCATGAAAAACTGTTTGCATGGGCGCAACCGGTCACCGCGATCGCCTCCCCGGAGGCAAAAACATAATGAAAACATATCCGTTCCCTCGTGCTGTCGTTGCCGCCGCCGCGCTGGCAACTTTCGCGCTCCTTCCTGATTCCTTCGCCCAGCCTGCCGCGCCGGGCGCGGGCGCGCCGCCCGCCCGCGGCGGCCGCGGCCGCGGCGGACCGCCCCGCCCCGCCCCGGTGGAAGTCTCCGCCGATGGCCACATCACGTTCCGCATCCTGGCCCCGAACGCCCAAAATGTGCGCGTCACTGCCAGCGACATTCCCGGCACGGGCAGCGGCCTGGTTCTGGCCAAGAACACCAACAACATTTGGGAAGGCACCCTCGGCCCGGTTCAGCCGGGAGCGTACCGCTATAATTTCAGTGTGGACGGCCTTTCGGTGGTCGCCCCGCGCAATCCGGGAACCCCCGAAACCGCGACCATCAGCGAGTCCAACGACGCCGTCTGGAGCCTGGTTTATGTGCCCGGCTCGGACCTTATGGACGCGCGCAACGTGCCGCACGGCGCGGTGGAAACGGTGACTTACTTTTCCAAGGCCCTCAACCGCTTCCGCCGCATGCACCTTTATACGCCGCCCGGTTATGAAAAGGGATCGGGCCGCTATCCTGTTTTCTACCTCCTGCACGGCGCCGGGGACAGCGAGGACGCCTGGTCCACCGTCGGCCGCGCGGGATTCATCATGGACAACCTGATTGCCGACCAGAAGGCCAAGCCGATGGTCGTGGTGATGCCGGCCGGCCACACCGGCCAGCAAGGCGGGCGCGGGGCCGCGGCGGCGGGCGTCCCGGCGCGCGACGAGTTCGAGGAGGATTTCATGGGCGACGTCATGCCTTACGTGGAAAGCCACTACCGCGTGTACACCAACCAGAAGCGCCGCGCCATCGCCGGCCTGTCCATGGGCGGAGGCCAGACCTTGACCGCGGCCTTCGCCACGTTGGACAAGTTTGCCTACATCGGCGTGTTCAGTTCCGGCGCGGGCCTGGGTCAGGCCGGTGGCAGCAACTATAACGCCTGGGAAGAAGGTCATAAAGCCGTGCTGGACAATCCCAAACTGAAGAAAGGCATCAAACTTATATGGATGAGCACCGGCAGGGATGACGGCCTGATCGCCAACTCCCGCGCCACCGTGGAAATCCTCAAGAGGCACGGATTTAATCCGGTCTTCATTGAGTCCTCCGGCGCGCACACCTGGATCAACTGGCGCGACTATCTCGGCCAATTCGCGCCGCAGTTGTTCCGGTAGCGGGCTGGATTCGCGGTTCAGGAATTGCCTACGCGTACGCGTACGCGGGGTCATACGCGTACGCGGGGTCAAACCATACTTTTGCCCAATTTAGGTTTGACACAGTTCAGTGAGGATTAAGGGTCAGTCCTGAATGGCCCTTAGATAAGGAATTTGATTGATAACATGTTGATATAGAGCGTCTTACATGAGGCCCTTGTCCGTCGTGGCGCAGACGCAGGAAAATTCCTTTGGTGGTTTCCCT